>DAOTUG010000127.1:0-7032 GCA_034437335.1 Anaerolineaceae bacterium | reverse complement strand
TCTGCTCACGCGCTGCGGGCGTAGAAGGGCGTCTCGCAGCCTGATCCAGATCGAGAGCGAGACGCCCTTCTACGCCCGCGGCGCGTGAGCCCGGCGGCGCGCCCGCTCGACGTCGCCCGCCTGCGTGCGGACACCCCCGGCTGCGCCGAGCGGGTCCATCTCAACAACGCCGGGGCCGGGCTCCCGCCCGCCGTCGTCCACGCCACCGTCACCGCCCATCTCGAGCGCGAATCCCGGATCGGCGGCTACGAGGCGGCCGCCCTCTGTGAGGCGCCCGGCATCCTCGAGGCCACGCTGCACTACGACGCCCATCGCAGCCTGATCCAGATCGAGAGCGAGACGCCCTTCTACGCCCGCAGCGCGTGAGCCCGGCGGCGCGCCCGCTCGACGTCGCCCGCCTGCGTGCGGACACCCCCGGCTCGCCCAGGGCGAACAAAGCGCGGGAACGGGATTGCGCTGCCATTGCGCTACGGCCCCTTAAAACAAAAACGTCCAGGCAAATAATTTGATTTGGGGAAGGGGTAGGTAACCCAAATCATCGGCCCGAACAATTCTATTATAAGGATTTTTTTCTGGTTGACAACAGGTTGATGACGGATTGGATGATATTTTAAGGTAGTTAATATATTTAACTAATATTTATATTATAATATATTTCGTCGGCAGGATTCGAACCTGCGAAGACGCTGACAGATATTAAGGTCAGGCATCGAAAAGTATCCTATGCGGGCGGCTCGCGATCGGCGAGTAAATTTAGGAATGTATTCGTCGGGCAGCCGATCTGCGCTGTGCCAATTAAGCATCGGCGCCATTAACAGAAAAAATGTCCGGGCAAAAAGTGATTTGGCGGGTCACAATCTCTGCGATAAGCCATCTCATCGGCCCGAACATTCACAGTATACGGTTTTTTGATAATAAATCAAGGGCAGCATCTCTGATTGTCAGGACAGCATCTCTGATTGTCAGGACAGCATCTTGGATTGTCAGGACAGCATCTTGGATTGTCAGGACAGAATCTCGGATTGTCGGGACAGCATCTCGGATGGAACCCGGCTTTCGCAAGCATGGTGCCTTGAGAAGGGTGAAGGGGGGTACGGCGCAGGATCTTTCCCGTGTCATTTGTTCCAGCCGAGATCGCCTCACCCAGCCCCATCAGGGCCGGGTCAGGGCGCAAGAGGGGCTGGTCTCCCTGGCGATGACGGGGGTTGGCGCGGCGGCTCCCCCTTCCCTCTCTCTACCATCCCTCCGGGGGGTTGGCGGTGTTGACGATGCGGTAATGGGTGTCCAGGCCGTCTATTTGATCCACTTCTTCCGGGGTCAGGGGAATATCAAAGATTTCTGCATTGGCCTGGATGTGATCGGGGTTCCCCGAGCGGGGGATGGTGACCAGATCATGGGCCAGATGCCAGGCCAGGATGACCTGCTCCGGGGTTTTCCCGTATTTGTCCGCCAGGCGCTGCAGGAGGGGGTTGTCCGAGCGTTTGGCTCTGGCGAGGGGAGAGTAGGATTCCAACTGCAAGCCCTGGTCCCGGCAGTATTGGAGGAGATCCTTTTGCACCAGGAAGGGATGGAATTCCACCTGGTTCACCGCGGGGATCACGCTGCTGGAATCAATGGTTTGCTGGATCAGTTTGATGGTGTAATTGCTGACGCCGATGGCCTTCGTTTTACCCTGTTCCTGAAGCTTGATCAGGGTTTCCCAGGTTTCCAGGGAGCGGTCAAAGTGTCTCACGTCCGGCCAGTGAATCAGATAGAGATCAACGTAGTCCGTTTGGAGCTTTTCCAGGCTCTCCTCAAGGGCCCGGGCGCTTTTTTCGGCCCCCTGCATGGGGTTGTCCACCTTGGTTGTGATGAAAATTTCCTCCCGGGGGATTCCGCTTTCAATCACCGCCTGGCCCACCTGGGCCTCATTCCGGTAGCTCTGGGCGGTGTCCAGGTGGCGATAGCCTATCTCCAGGGCGAAGGCGATGGCTTCTTTTCCGGATTCTCCGCGCAGATCCCAGGTGCCCAGGCCCAGGTAAGGCATGTTGGTACCATTGTTCAGGGTCGCTTTTGATTCTATATTCATTGTGTGCTGCCTCCTTTATTTCAGGGTCGGGTTACCAGGATGGCGGGGCCCATCCCGGTTTGATCAACCGGTGTTGGGGTTCCATCGAGTCCAATTTTTGCATGTCTTCCTCGTCCAGGTTGAAGAATATATCCGCATTTTCTTCAATCCTGCTTTCATGGACCGATTTGGGGATTAGAACCAGATCGTGATGCAGCCCCCAGGCCAGCATGACCTGGGCCGGGGTCTTTCCATGTTTTTCTCCCATGGACTGCAAGGTGGGATTATCCAGGTGTTTGGCCCGCGCCAGGGGGCTGTAGGCCTCCAGTTGGATGCCCTTCTTACGGCAGTAATCCAAGAGGTTTTTTTGATAGAGGAAGGGGTGGAACTCGACCTGGTTGATGGAGGGGGCCTCTCCGCTCGCCTCGATCAACTTCTCAAGGAGGGGAATGGTGAAATTGCTCACACCGATGGCCCGGCAGGTGCCGGCTTCTCGCAGGGAGATCAGGGTCTCCCAGGTTTCCAGCGTGCGCTGGAAATTTTCGGCATCCGGCCAGTGGATGAGGCACAGATCCAGATAGTCCGTCTTCAGGCGCCGAAGGCTTTTTTCAACGGAGCGCTGGCTGCGTTTGGCACCCTGATTGCTGTTCCAGATTTTGGTGGTGATGAAGATGTCCTCCCTGTCTCTGCCGCTGGCCTGCCAGCCATCGGCCACCTGGTCCTCATTGCCGTAGGCCTGGGCCGTGTCTATGTGATCGTATCCGTGGGTGAGGGCAAAGGCAACGGCATGGGCGCAGTTATTGCCTTCAGCCTGCCAGGTGCCCAGGCCCAGGACGGGGATCTCCACCTGATTGTTGAGTGGGATGGTTGTGTGGATGTTGTTTTGCATTGCGTCAACTCCTTTTTTAAGAGCGCTTTTCTCATCCTTAATTTTACCGATCCCGCCGTTGAAATCAAAAAAGCGTCTGAGGGGAGACCCCAACGTCCTGTCAGCTCTGGAGTCTTTTTTTCCTAGGGTAGGTCTGAATCCCGTCCAGGGGTCATTGCGACCGGGAGAGATCCTTTGCCACCCGATAGGAGGCCAGCATCACGTTCATCACGCCGCCGCCGCTTTCTGATTGCTGGCCGATGAACCACAGGCCGTCAATAGGCGTGCGGTGCGGCACCCGTGGTGCGTCCATCACCGGGCACAGGCCGCCGAAGGCGAAGTGGGGCATGTGGGCGATCTGCTGGAAATCCATCGGGGTCAGCGCCATCCGCTCCCGGGTGTGATCTGCCAGACCGGGGATATAGGCCTCGGCATGGGAGATCAGGCGGTCGGCCCAGGCTTCTTTCTGGGTTTCCCAGTCGCCGTCAGACAGGTCGTTGGGACAGATAGTGTAGATGGTCAGGGCATGATGGCCTTCCGGGGCCATCTGTGGGGAGTGCAGGGTGGGGACGTGCACCACAAAGCCATCGGCGCCGCCATGGTATTCCCCGGACCGGGCCCGGCGGATTCCGCCTTCCAGGTCGTAAGTGCCGTAATAGTAGGTGACGGCGCCATGCACATAGGGAGCCGGGTCCATATCCAGGCCGAGGTGAACCATGAAAACCGCGTCCATCAGGTGCTGGCCTTCCACCAGGCGAATGAAATCATCCGTCAGATGGTCCTTGCCGACCAGATCGAAGAAGGTTTGGCGGACGCTGCCGCTGGCCAGCACCGCATCGGCGGGGAAGAAGCTGCCCCCTGCCATCACACCCCTGACCTGGTTGTCTTCCACCACGATCTTTTCTACCGGGCTGTTCAACCGGATGTCGCCGCCCGATTCGCGGATCCGGTCCGCCAGGGGCTGGGTCAGGCTCCCGATGCCGCCCAGGAGGCTGTACAGGGAAAGCTGCACCGCATTCCGCCCGATTTTTGCCGGCATGCGTTCTTCAAAGGACAGCTCAGAGTTCAGGGCGAAGACCCCCAGGCCTTGAAACTGGCTCGGTGGGGTGAAGAAGTCAGCCAGAATGGAAATGAAGACCATCTTGAGGGCCTCATCCGCAAAATAGTGATTCATCAACTGGGTGGCGTTCATCCTGGCTTTGGGCAGCAGAGGCAGGAGGGCCAGAAGGAGCCGTACCCGGTTCCATAGGCGTCCCAGACCCCGGGATTGATCCATTCGGCGGGCCAGGGTCATCACCCGGGTGAAGCGCACGTAGTCCCGCCAATAGCGATCAAGGCCCCGGGATTCGGCCGGAAACTGGGCTTTGAGAGCCTGCATCCGCCAGGTGGGGCCCTGGTAGGCCGCCGGGCGGCGGATCTCATAATCCGGAAAAACATATCCCCGATAGTCCGCCCGGGCGGTAAGGCGTTCGTAGAGGCCCAGTTCCTGGAATATCTGACCAAGGGGCTCATCCTGGCCCAGGCCCTCCACCAGCAATTGGCCCAGATCCCACTGATAGCCGCTCTTTTCCACGGTGGCCGTCACCCCCCCGAGACGGTGGTTTTGTTCGAAAAGGGTGACTTCATGCCCGGCTTTGGCGAGGGCGGCGCCAGCCGTGAGACCGGACACCCCTGCACCGATGATGACGATTTTCATGGATATTCTCCTGTTTTCTATGCGGTGTGATCAAATCCAGTATAGCATAGTCGTGACGGGCTTTTTTATGCCTTGCGAAACCCAGGTATACTTTAAATGATGATATTCTTTCCACTCACTTCCTCAAGGAAATTGACGGGGACGCTCTCCGTCCTGGCACTCAGCGTGCTGCTTCTGCTTTCCGGCTGCGCGATGCCGGATGGGGCCGCCGAAACGCACCGGCCTGCGGTAACCCCGACCCTGCCGCCGACGACCGCAAGAAGCCTGGCGGACTTCCCCCTGCGGAAGGACGCCACCTGGGTCTATACCCATTGGGGCTATGATGTGTATGGGGAGGGTACCTGGCGGGTGGTTCAATCGGTGGTGGAGACCGGCTTTCACCAGGGGTTGTATTACGCCCGCCTCGAGTCCACAGCCGAAGTCCTGGAGGGTACCCCGGACGCGGGCTTTATCACCGCTCCGGAAACTGGCTCTTTCTGGTATCTCGTGGATGGAAGCGCCCTATATCGGGGAACGGGACCCTTGCCGGAGGTTCTCTCCAATGCCTGGCTGGACCTGGTCCTGCCCCTGGACACGGTGGAGGACGGATGGTATCCGGACCCGGAACAGCGCCGCCTGTTTGATGGGGAGGATCTGCGCCTGCCGGGGTTTCGATGGGTTTCTCCGCCCACCACAAAGAACGTGGTGACCGGAGAAACAGCCCCCTGTTACGAGGTGATCACCTCCTATAACAATGGCGGAGTGTACTCCGAGTTCTGTGAGGGGATCGGATTTGTCTTCCGAAAATTCGACCACAGCGGGACGTCCTACGGGTATGAAGTGACCCTGAGTGCGTTCTCGGTCCCCTGAAGGATGGGCTGGTGATGCTTCTCCCGCGAAAAATCGCTGCAACCCTGGCCCTGCTGGTTCTCGCTTTGGGCCTTGGCGCTTGTTTTCGGCCGGCTTCACCCTCGGCCGTGGACTTGAGCCGCTTCACCCCGAGCCCGGAGGGCTGGGCAGAAACCCTGGAAGAAACCGATGTCCGGCTGCCGACGGAAACGCCTTTCCCCGGAGGGACGGAATTCCCCCCGGCGCCTTCTCCCACCGGCACCCCGGATCTGGCTCCCGACACTGAAACAACCCTCCAAATTTTCCCACTGCATGTGGGCAGTTCCTGGGTTTTTGAATACCTGGGGTTTGATGCGGGGGAGGAAGTTGTCTGGCAGGTTGTGGAGACCGTTGTTCGGGTGGATATGCTGGATGGGTACTATCTGGCCCGGATGGAACGGGTGGCGGAATTGACCGAAGGAGAACCTTCTCCGGACTTTCTCATGGAGCCCCAGACCGGGACGTTCTGGTATCTGGTGGATGGACAGCGGGTATATCGGTTTGATTCCCGGGTAAATTCTGATCTTTCCGAAGCCTGGTTATCATTGATCCTGCCCTTCCCGGCTGAGGGGGCTGTCTGGTATCCCGACCCGGCCCAGCGCGCCCAGATTGATCCCGGTTTTTCGGGCACCCGCTTTGCGTCGGAGTCTTTTGAAAAAGTGCTGCCCACCGGAGAAACCCGCCTCTGTTACAATGTCGCCACTCGGTACAATGAGGGAGTTATGGAGGAAACCTTTTGCGAAGGGGTTGGGTTTGTTTTCGGGGAATCAACCTATTATGAGGAAAACGTCGGTTATCGGTATGAACTGCTCGCATTTTCACTGCAATGACCGCACTGTTTGAGAAAATCAGACGCTGGCTGCGGTTTAATGCCCTCTATGTGGGCCGGCCTCCCTGGGATACCGGCATTTCTCCGCCGGAACTGGTGTATTTTCTTGAATCGGCCCAGCCCGGTCGCGCCCTGGATTTGGGCAGTGGGCCGGGCACCAATCTCCTGACCATGGCAGAGCAGGGTTGGGACGTGGTCGGGGTGGATTTTGCCCTGATTTCGGTCTGTCAGGCCTGGCTGAAGCTGCGACGAGCGGGTTATGAGGGATGGGTGATTTGGGGGGATGTGACGGGAGATCTGGAACTGGGAGAGCCCTTTGATTTGATTCTGGATATGGGCTGCTTTCATGGGTTGACGGAGGCTGGGCGAGAAAGCTACCGGCGCAACCTGCAGCGCTGGCTCATACAGGGTGGGACCTATCTCTTATATGCCCATTGGCAAACTCCGGAATCCTCCCACGGCATCCGGGAGCGCGACCTGGACGCTTTTACAACGTTCCTGGACCTGCAATGGCGCGAGGACAGCGGCGAAAAACGCCCCACCGGCGGCTGCGGCCGGCCGGCCACCTGGATTCGGTTTGACCGTAGAAAGGATACTCAGACGCATGGAACTTGAAAAACCGATTGCATTTGAAGCGCATGAAAGCCATATCAACGCGGTGACCTTCACCCCGGATGGGGGCTGGCTGCTTTCGGCCGGGATGGACAATCTCGTCCGGGTTTGGT
>DAOTUG010000126.1:0-32259 GCA_034437335.1 Anaerolineaceae bacterium | reverse complement strand
CATCTCCTCCAGGGTGTGGATCATCTCTGTCACCATCTCGGCAGCATCGGCATCCACCGCGCCCCGCTGGATCAGCTCTTCGGCCGAGAGGCGCGGGATCATCGGGGGGAGTCCATAGCGGGTCGCAAGTTGGACATAGCCGGGAATGAACCGGGAATGGGCCACAGACCCCATATGGGTGTCCAGATGGGTCAATTCCATGCCCGCTGCAATGGCTTTTTCTATCTGGGCCTGCAGTTCAATCTGGGCCGCCTGAGGATCGGCATACTGCCAGACATCCTCTGAACTCCGGTGAAAATACCCTTCAGAATCCATCAAACCGGTCTGGAGGTCCCGAGTGCTGACCGGGCCCCAGCGATAGGTTTCCCATTCACTGGTCAAGGTCAGGTGCACCCCCAGATCCGCCTGGGGATGTTCCCGGGCATAGGCGGCTGCCTCCAAAAACCAGGGGCAGGGCACCATCACCGCGCCGCTGGAAATCAGGCCGAAATCCACCATCTCCGCAAAGGCATCCACGGAGGCCTGACACATGCCAATATCGTCCGTGTGGATGATGACCACCCGGTCATCAGTGGAAAAACCAAGTTTCTTCAAAACAGGATTAGGCTGCATTTTCACTCCCTGTGGTTGGTGGTGTGGCGAACAATGACCCTATTATAGTTAGTTTTTTCTCTTTCTCCCAGGGATTTCCACCCAATCCCGCAAGGCAATCGCATATGGTCTCATCAGGTTGTTTGTCCAATGACTGACCCCATCCTCGTTCCTTCCCCTGAAATCAGGGCGCGCAGGCATGCGTCAGATGCCTGCAAGCGCGGCGAGCACGGGCCTCCTGGCCCTTTGCACTGCGCTGAAGCGCCTTGAGGGCGCTCAGCTTGTGAGGGCACTCAGGCTGCGGGTGGGTGGGGTTTTCCTGGAAAGCGGTGTTGCGCTTGATTCATCCGCAACGATGATCCAGGATGTCGCGATTGCATTCAAGGCGAAGAATTTCTCAAATGCGATTGCCCTGCCAATCCCGTCCGTACAATTCAAAACCCGAAGAACCTGCGATATACTTAAACAAAACACAACTTCCCAATGGATTAAGGAGATCCAAATGACAGACTATCAAGCACCCATCCAACAAGGCGAAAGCAATGTGATGGCGATCGTCAGCCTGATCGCCGGGATCATCGGCATCATTTCCCTGCTGGTGTCCTTTTGTTTGCCCTGCACCGTCCTGATCGGCCTGATCGCCGGCGCGGCCGGGGCCATCATGGGATTCATCAGCAAGAAGCAGATTGAAGAATCAGGCGGCGCGCAAACCGGACGCGGTCTGGCGGTGGCGGGCATCATCACCGGCCTGGTCGGCGGCGTGGGCTCCCTGATCGCCATCATCCTGACCCTCGTCATCACCGGTCTGGTGGCGGGCACCGGTCTGCTATTCCCCATCCTGGAAGGCGGCTTCTAGACCTACCTGAGAGTTGTTCTTGCTGCGAAAAACCGATTGGCTCTGGGTACTCCTCTTCCCGCTGTATCTGATTCTGGGGACCTTCCGGCATGAAGCAGCCCATGCCCTGATGGCGCGCGCCCAGGGCGCAGAGATCATCGCCTTCACATTCTGGCCCTCCGTTGGAGAGTCAGGGGATTTTTATTTCGGGTATGTGATCTGGCGCGGGTCCACCACCTGGCTGACCCTGGCCGCCCCCTATTTTCTGGATGTCCTGACTTATCTGGCTTGCGGCATCCCGGCATATTATTGCCGATTCCGGCGGCATTGGGTCTGGCTGAATCTGGTGATCATCGGCCTCATCTCCCCCCTGGTGAATTCCGGCTACAACTACCTTTTCGGTTCGGACGTGCGGAAGCTCCTTGCTGCCCTGCCGGACCTGCCTGTGCACGGCTTTTTCCTGCTGGGCCTGGGGCTGGGCCTGCTGGGGTTGATGCTGGTTTTCACCTCCGCAGCGCAGACCAGGGCAAAAGTGCACCGGACACCCCGGGGGACCCCCACCCAACTCCCAAAATAACCGCTCCCTTCATATTCGCTGCGGAGGGTTGCCGGGATTATTTCCCAATCAGCAGGAGCACCCCAGCGGCAATGGCAAGGATCTGCACCACGATATCCAGATTGACGCCCAAGGTCAGGAAATGCAACAGACCGACCGCGATCAGAAAGATGGCGAACAGGAGCACCCCCAGGAATTTGGTGATGCGCTTGGTGGTGAAGAGCAACACGAGACCGGCAGCAGCAGCCAGGATGGCCATGATCAGATCCAGCCCATTGAAACGGAAGGACAACAGGCTGATCAGCCCCAGGGCAATCAGATAGATGGCTGCCAGGAGCAAGCCCACATTCTTGCCAATCTTCTTTCCAGAAGCCACAATCAACAGGACGCCGGCAGCGACGGCCAGGATATCCACCACGATGCTCAGGCTGGCAAAACCGCTGATCAGGCCCAGGAGGCCAAAGGCGATCAGGAAAATTCCCAGCATCAGGGTTCCAAGGGTTCCTTTTTTCATCTTACAATCTCCTCTTAAAACGATGGCAATAGACAGTTAAGATAACACAAAACTGCCCGGTGCGTTGTCATGATCCAACCTCACCCGGGCACATTCCAGCTTGTACCCGTTCATTCATCCAGGATGACCAGCACCCCGGCAGCGATGGCTACGATCGCTACCACAATGCTCAATTGGCCCAGGTCCACCAGACCCAGCAATCCGGAAAGGATCAGCCAGAGGCAGAACAAGAAAAAACCGATATGGTGGCGGAAGGAGGGCGCTTTGATGAGCAAAAAAATACCGGCTGCCAGGGCAAGAACGGCCATGATCGTCCCCAATCCGGTGAAACTGAGGGAGATCAGCGCCACCAACCCCAGCGCAATCAGGTAGATGGCTGCCAGAATCCACCCAATCCGGTGGGATGTGTCCGGATGGAAGAGCAGAATCAGCACACCGGCTGTCAGAGCAAGGATGGCGGTGAGAATGCCCAGGTCTCCCAGGGCAGTCACCAAATCCACAAGGCCGGAGAATATCAGGAAGATCCCCAATACAATATAGGTTATCCGAGATTTACTCATCATGTCCTTTCAGTTTACTGAATGGTAGAAGCATTATAGCAAAGACATATTATCAACAGATTAAGGATGAATTACCCTCTGGTTACGAACTGCGCTAAGAAAGGGTGGATATCAAGGGCCCTCAGGCGTTGAAATGCAGGTCCCGCCTGAGGAAGATCACCCAACTGATCAACAGGAAGAGGACGCCAGCCCCCACGAGTATCAACAGATTGCCAGCATCCAACCCCTCAATGGCCTGTCCGGACTGATAATATTTCAAAGGGGAAAAGTGATTCACAAACTCCAGATCCTCATCCAAACGCGCCATCGAGGTGATGAAGAAACTGGAAATCAGCACAATACCGCTGATCAACCCGGCTATGCCGCTGGGAAGAACCATGCTGAGCAACAACGCCAGACCCAGAAAGACCAGCAGGACGGCCAGAAGGGAGACAAAGGGCCGGATCAGGGCAGCCTGCTCCATCGTGATTTCTTCGGTCGTTTCCAACCCCAGGGAAAACCCGGCCCAGGTTATCACCAGAATCAGGAGCAGACTCACCAGAAGACTCATCAACCGGCCCCAGAAGAGCGCGCTCCGGCTGATGGGCTGACTGAGGATCAACTCCAGGGTCCCATTTTCCTCATCCCCCCGGATGAGCTTACTGGCCCGGGAAACCAGCAAAATGCCCAGAATCACCGGAATATAGGAGAAGAACTCCAGGGTCAGGAATCCCCGCGGTGTGAGGGGGTTGACGTCCTCTCCAAAGAAGGCCATAAAACCCTCCGGGAGCGCCTGAAGCATTTCCTGAAGATTTACATTCTGTTCAAAAAAAGAATCGTAAAAGGTGAACATATAATAACCCAGCAAGGCCAGTCCGACTCCCCATCCGAGGATCACCAACCAATTCTTGACAAGTTTGCGCTTGAATATCGCCAGCATGGTCAATCCTCCTCCGGTTCAGACTGATAATATTTGAGGAACACTTCTTCCAGGGAAGGGCGGTGAATATCCAGATCCCGGACGGGAAACCCGGCCAGGGTTTTGATGAAATGCTCCATATCCCCGGTGATTTCCAGGGTATAGATCTTCTGATCGTCATTGACCCGCAGGATCTGCACATTCTCCAGGTCATTCTCGGCAAAGTTGGGGGCCGGGGACTTGAAATGGATCGTGGCCCGGGTCAGGGCCCGATCAATCAGGGCTTTTGTTTGAGCAATCTCCACCAAAACGCCCTTGCGAATGATCCCAACCCGGTCGGCCACAGCCTGCACCTCAGAAAGGATATGAGAGGAGAAGAAAACCGTCGTCCCCTCCTGGCGAGTCTCCCGGATGATATTGAGGACTTCCTGCTTGATCAGGGGGTCCAGCCCCAGGGTGGGTTCATCCAGCATCAAGAGCGGAGGCCGCCCCAACAGGCTCTGAATCAGCCCTACCTTCTGCTGGTTTCCCTGGGAAAGGCTGCTGATTTTCTTGTCCAGGGCTAAATCCAGACGGTCGGCCAAATCTTCCACTGTCCGCCAATCGTCCGATTCCCCCCGCAGGGTGCGCATGTAATCAAAGAAACCTCGGGGTGTAAAATCGCCCTCCAGTTTGAGGTCCCCGGGAAGGTACCCCACCTGGGATTTGACCATCCGGGGATCCGCTTGGGGATTCACCCCAACCACAGAAATGGTGCCCGCATCCGGCCGGATGAGATCGAGCATACAGCGGATGGTGGTGGTCTTCCCAGCCCCGTTGGGACCCAGGAAGCCAAAAACCTCCCCCTCTTCAACAACCAGGTCCAATCCTCGCAAGGCATGCACATTGCCATAGGATTTGTGCACCCCTTGGAGTTGGATGGCTTTCTCGCCCATGGTGATCCTTTCCGATGATGAAAAATCGCGGCACAACCGCCCCCCCCGGCATTAACTATACCAATCAGGCAGGATGGAAGCAACGTCCCGGCCTTGAAGCGCATCCCACAATGGATCAATCCTTCCTGGATTTAATCATGTTAGAATGAAGGGGCCGGGAAGTCCCCCTGACGGCTCCAGGGCAGAATCCTTGACAGGGCGATTTCCCCATGTTAAAAAGAACCAGAATGAACGCATTTGGCAAGGCGGTACGCAGACAATGAACAAAACTCCCCTGATCCTTATTGTTGACGACGATCAGGCCATCATCAAATTGCTCACGGACCTTTTCACCATTGAAGGGTATCAGATCATCAGCACCAATTGGGGGAACGAAGCCCTGACGATTGTTGAAAAACAACACCCGGATCTGGTGATTCTGGACATCCTTTTACCGGACATTGATGGTTTTGAAGTCACCCAACGGATGAAGGCCAAACGAGGCAGCGCCTTCACGCCGATCATCTTTCTTTCTGAAAACGCCGGGCGGGAGCAGCGTCTGAAGGGCCTCTCCCTGGGGGCGGAGGATTTTATCGCCAAACCCTTTGACATTGAAGAATTGGTCCTGCGGGTGCGAAATGTCCTCACCCGGTTTGCCAACGCCGCCCAGACCAATCCCGTGTCCGGATTGCCGGAAAATGATCTGCTGGACAATGCCCTGGACATCTGCCTGGGATCCAACGGCCGCAGGATTCTCCTCATCTTCATCCGCAACATGGACCAGATTCGAAGGTCCCAGGGTTTTCTACGGGCGGATGACACCCTGCGCCAGGTGGCCGCCAGGCTGGATAAATGCCTGCATAAACACGGAGACAGCGCTTCTCTCCTGGGGCAGTTGGGCCCCAATGAGTTCGTTCTGATTCTGCCGGATTCGGTATCCCCACAGGATATTGACTCCCTGAGGAAATCGCTTCAGGAACTGGTAGATTTTTCCCATGCTTCCGAGGATAATCAGGAATCGCCCCCGTCCCTTGAGGTTGCAATGAAATGCTATCAACAGGAGGAGGATGGGCTGCATGCCGCCGGAGACCTGCGGTCCCTGGTGAACCAGATGACCTTCGGAGATGCATGACACACATTCAAGTAATTCCCACCTACAACGAGGCGGAGAACCTTCCCACACTGGTCTCCGCTTTATTTTCGCAGAATCTGCCCGATCTTCAGGTCCTGATTGTGGATGATAACAGCCCGGATGGCACAGGCCGCGTCGCTGAGGACCTGGCCCAAGATGCACCGGGGAGGCTGTTTGTGCTCCACCGCCAAGGCAAAGCAGGGCTTGGAAAAGCTTATATCCAGGGATTCCAGTGGGCCCTGGATGCCGGCGCGGATATCATCGGCATGATGGACGCCGACCTGAGTCATCCGCCTGAAAAGCTCCCCGCCATGCGGACGGCCCTGAAGGAGGCGGATGTGGTCGTCGGCTCCCGCTACGTCCCCGGGGGCAGCGTGGATCGGGCCTGGCCCGCCTGGCGCAAGGGTCTTTCGTGGTTCGGAAACACCTATGCCCGGACCATTCTCAACCTGCCCATCCGGGACGCCACCGGAGGCTATCGCCTGTGGCGCCGCAGCGCTCTGGAGGCTATCCCCTTTGCACAATCCCGCTCCAACGGCTATGTCTTCATTGTGGAACTGGCCTACATGGCCAAGCTGGCCGGACTGCGCTTTGCCGAGGTGCCAATATATTTCGCCGAACGATCCCACGGCGACTCAAAGATGTCCTTGAAAATTCAGATAGAGGCTGCCCTGCGGGTCTGGCAGCTCCGACGGCTCCACCGAGCTTTGATGCATCCCGCGTCCAACCCCTCCCCCCGCAACACGCCCTGATGGGGATCCCCCGGTCTGACATCAAAGGGCGCTGGCGCGGCCATCCTCACCCGCTGCGGCCCGGGTCAGATCCATCCAATCCTCCAGGCTGAGGGCTTCCGGGCGCAGGCGTGGATCAAGCCCGGCGGACTCCAGACAGGCCGAGACACCCTCCCTGCCCCCCGAAATCACCGACTGCAGCGAATTGCGGAGCATCTTCCGCTTCTGGTTGAAAGCCGCATGGGCCAAGATAAACAGGTTCCGGCGTTCTTCCCGGTTCATTTTTTCCCGGGGATATACATCAATTCGCAGAACACTCGAATCAACACTGGGTCGGGGGTAAAAGCACGCAGCCGGGATCTGGCTGGTGATCTGCGCCTCACCATAGATCTGCACGGAGAGAGACAGGAGGTTCATCTTCTCATCCCGGTTGAGAATTCGCTCTGCCACCTCCCGCTGGATAGTCAGAACAATCCGGGACGGTTTGGCTTCCGCTTCCAACAGATGGCGAATCACGGCTGAGGTGATGTAATAGGGGATATTGGCCACCACCAGATAGTTCCCCTCCGGAAATAAGCGCGCAGGGGGAATCTCCAAAATATCCCCCTGGACCAGTCGGACATTCTCAAAGGGCGCGGTGACCCACCTCAGGGCAGGAAAAAGAGACTGATCAATTTCTACCGCGGTGACCGAACGGGCATGCGCGGCCAGGATCCTGGTCAGGCTTCCCAAACCCGCGCCGATTTCCAGAATCGCCGAATCCGCTCCAACCTCCGCATCCCGGACAATCTTCAGCAGCGTATTGTGATCCACCAGAAAATTCTGGCCGAGGGATTTTTGCGGCCGGAGGTTGAAGCGCGCCAGCAATTCGGGAACATGCAGGGGGTTCAACGTCATGGCAGCAGAAGGGGAACGTAATCAGGAATTGGCGTCAGGAAATAGATCGTGCGCCAGGCATTGGGGACATGCAGGGCAGCGTAGTTTTCCTCGGAATAGCCCAGGTCAATCCAGGGCTTGCCAACACACCCTCCGCAGACATCGGCGATGACCCCATATCCATATCCGGAAACATACAACCGCTGGCCCTGCAGAAGCAGATACCAGTCATAGGAAACAGCAATCACGCCCTTCTCCACAGGCAGTCCGCTGGAGGTGCCATAATGACATTCCCCCGTGTAATCATTACAGGGTTTATAGGAAGTTGTCCAGACGGTAATCTTGCGGTAATAGGACAGGGTTTCCCCTTCCACCACCGCAGTTTGTTCGACGATGTTCGTGCCGTATCCGATAATGGCGGTTTGGGGTTCACTGGCCTGCCAGGTCGGTTCGACATCCCGCCAAATTTCCTCCCCGTCCGCATAGCGGACGCGCTCCCGGGTCGCGAAGATGCCATTTTGCCCGGGCTGGATTACCAAAACCTGGTCCAGGGGGGTGTTGGGGTCCTCCTGATATTCGGACTGGTGGGGCACTTCTTCGGTGGCCACGAGGATTTCCTCCCGGACATGGACCACACGAATCTGCCCATCGGTGGGGAGCGGGGCATCCTCCGCTGGGATGCTGTAATTGAGATGCTGCAGGGCAAGGCCCAGGTCACTCAGAGCGTCGCCCACTGTCTGGGCCGCGCTCTGCCCGGAGATGGTGACGTCCCCAAGGGTGACGGACACCGGACGGGCCCGGTGAATGGTCACGGTGGACAGATCGGCAACCGGTGTGGAAAGATCCTCAGAGATGCGATCTTCGGGGGCCAGAACGATTCCGGCCCCTTCAAGAGCCGCTCCCAGGGTGGCCTGCTGGGTGTAGAAGGTCTCTGTCCGTCCGTCAATCTCCAGCGCCAGGGGGACAGCCGGTACGACCTGCAGCACCGCCGGTCCGCTGATGGAAAGGGGCGCCTGGGGATCCACCGCTTGGCCGTTCCAACGGACAATATCCCCTGGATAAAGGGGTAGACCCGCCTCCTGAAGGATATTGGCTGGAATCTTCTCCGCGGTAATCAGGGACAGTTCCGCTTCTGGGGTTCGGATGAGGACAGACCGGGCAGGGGAGATGGCAATCAGATCCTCACGCCAGAACCAACGCGCTGGTTGGGGGTTAACCCGGTCCGCCGGCCGGGGTGTGATGCCCGCGGCGCGCAGGGCTCCGGAGATGCGCAACGCGGCCGTCCGAACCGTCTTTGCCTCGCCATCCACCAGGACGGTGATCTGTTGATGTAACCCGATCCAGATCAGCGCCAACCCGCCAGCGATCAGCAAGAAGGCTGCCGGGAGAAGCCAGGAACGGTGTTTCTTTAGCATTGGGATCATAGGTTGCAACCATCCATCAGAGCAAGGGAGCGAAAAATCACCGCCAGGGCCGATCTCAGCCCGGGGCTTCGCAAATGCGTCTTCAAGGCCCTTTTCACAGTGGGCAGGACCCTACGGGCGAAAAAGACCCAAAAAAGGCAAGCTTGCTTTGATCAAATCAGACATCTATTTGTGAAACGCGTTGTCGTACCGTTATTGAAGCCCCAACCCGGGTGATTTTGCTGCATGCCAGAGGGCATCAAGGGGGAGAAGAGGCTGCGATCGGAGGATAGACACTGTGCAGTATAACACAGGAGGTGCCCCGCACCAACAATCCTCATCTCACTTTAACGACCGCAACCTGAGCAGAAGGTCAAGCAGAACATCCCGCCAGAAATTTTCTTCCATGGATTGCAGACGGATCCGATAGGCGTTCTTCCCCGTGGTGATCGAACCCGGGAGCTCCGGCAGATTGCGGTCCTCAACGCCCTCCGGCAGCGGGGGATAGCGTAGAACAATCTGCTGGCCCTCAAAGGCCACCGAGGCCAGACCCGACAACGCGGCGATGAGCTTCACCTTGATCTGGTAGATCAGATTACTCACTTCCTCCGGCAGGGGGCCAAAACGATCCGCAAATTCCATCTTCAGACTGGCCAGGGTCGCTTCATCCTTGATATCCGCCAGACGACGATACAGTTTCAGGCGCAGGCTCTGGTCAGGAATATAACTGGACGGTATACCGATGGACAGGGGCAGATTCACCGAGGTGGGGATTGCCAGGGAAGCGTCCAGGATGGTGGTCTCATCCGGCCCAACCATCCCGGTGGCCAGGCGGAATTGTTTCACAGCCTGCGCCAGCAGCCGGGTGTAAAGATGAAAACCAACCGAAGCGATGTATCCCGACTGACGGGTGCCCAGCAATTCCCCTGCCCCGCGCATCTCCAGATCGCGCATGGCGATCGCGTAGCCGGAACCGAGCTGGGTGTTCTCGGCCAGGATTTCCAACCGCTCCTGCCCCTCCGGGGTGGGCGGCTTCACCCGGTGACGGAACAGATAGGCATAGGCCCGTTGGGCCCCCCGCCCCACCCGGCCTCGCAATTGATAGAGCTGGGCCAGGCCAAAGGCGTCCGCCCGGTCCACAATCAGGGTGTTGGCATTGGGAATGTCCAGGCCTGATTCAATGATGGAGGTGCACAGGAGCACATCAATCTCCCCCCGGGTGAACTGGTGCATCACCGCAGCCAGGTGCGACTCATCCATCTGACCATGACCAACGCCAATCCGCGCCTCCGGGACAAGTTTTTCCAGATGGCTGCGCATGGCGGGAATGGTCTGGACGCGGTTGTGCACAAAGAAGACCTGCCCGCCTCGCTCCAGCTCGCGCACGATGGCCTGCCGGACCAGTTTCGGGTCATAGGGGCCAATATGGGTGACGATAGGCAGGCGTTCCTCCGGCGGAGAACTGATGGTGGAGATATCCCGCACGCCAGTCAGGGCCATATACAGGGTCCTGGGAATAGGCGTTGCCGTGAGGGTCAGCACATCAACAGAGGTGCGCAGCTTTTTCAGGTGTTCCTTGTGAGCCACCCCAAAACGCTGTTCCTCATCAATCACCACCAGGCCGAGGTCCTTGAAATCCACATCGGAGGAAAGAAGCCGGTGGGTGCCAATGATGATGTCTACCTTTCCCTTTTGTAACTTATTGATGATCCGGGTCTGCTGGCGCCGGGTCCGGAACCGGGAAAGCATCTCAACCTCCACGGGAAAGGCGGACAGCCGCTCCCGGAAGGTATCATAATGCTGCTGGGCAAGAACCGTGGTGGGCACCAGGACCGCCACCTGCTTGCCATCCATCACCGCCTTGAAAGCCGCGCGAAGGGTCACCTCGGTCTTGCCATATCCGACATCACCGCACAGCAGGCGGTCCATCGGGCGAGGGGCTTCCATATCCATCTTAATCTCCTCAATGGCCTGGAGCTGGTCCTCGGTTTCGATATAGGGGAAGCTGGCCTCCAGCTCCCGCTGCCAGGGGGTGTCCGCGCTGAAGGCATAGCCTTCGGCCACCTGACGCTTGGCATAAAGCTCCAGCAGCTCCCCGGCCATTTCCTGCACTGCTTCACGCACTTTTTGTTTGGTAGCCGTCCATCCAGCGCCTCCCAGACGGGAAATGGCGGGGGTGTGCCCATCTGCGCCCACATAGCGGGTCAGCCGGTCGGCATTGTGAATCGGCACAAAGAGCTGATCCTTTTCGGCATATTCCACACAGAGATATTCCTGAGAGATCCCATCCTGGGTGCGCTGAACAAGACCCTTGTATTTCCCGATGCCATGATCCACATGCACCACCCAATCCCCAGGCTCCAGGTCAGCATACCCGGATTCGGGGGCTTCCGCGGTGGGCCGGTAGCGCCGGCGGGGTTGGGGACGGGACCAGCCGAAGAT
Source organism: Anaerolineaceae bacterium (assembly GCA_034437335.1). Classification (GTDB taxonomy): domain Bacteria; phylum Chloroflexota; class Anaerolineae; order Anaerolineales; family Anaerolineaceae; genus Brevifilum. The sequence goes on along the minus strand of DAOTUG010000126.1, from coordinate 20,807 downwards.
TTCTCCATCTGTCAGCAGATGGAATTGCGCTCCCTCCCGACCTTCCAGGATCCAACCGCCAGCCAGGGTGCCCTCAATGAACCGGCCCGAATCCTCCCCATTCGCTTCTGCGTCCGCCGCCATGCGCTGTTCCCGCCACAAGTCCTGCAAACGGGAAGCCTGGCGGGAGACAATGGCCCAATCTTCCTTTTTTTCTTCCAAATCTGCCAGGAAGGCTATGAAATCCCGCAGTTTCCCGGCGAAGCGGGGTCCGGGGTGAAAGGCAGAAGCCAGGGAAGGGACTTCCGGCGCGTTGGTATAGCCCAGCTCCACCACGGCGCGCCGGGCAATGCTGTCCTCCAGCTCCGACCAGGTCAGGAAAGGCTCCGGAAAATCAGCGGGGATTTCTCCAGCGCGGACAGCGTCCTCCCGGCGGGAAAGGCTTTCCTCCTCAATATCTAAAGCGGCGGCAGAGAGGAATTCCTGGCCGTCCAGGGCCACCAGAGCCTCATCCGGCAGATAGTCCAGCAGGCTGCCGGCAAAGGGGTGGGCCAGGGGCATGGCAAACTCGCTCAGGTCCTCTGTCACCTCCAGACCAAGTTTTTCCGCCGCACCAGGCAGAATCTCCCGGGCCGGGCTGATAGTGAGGGTATCCAAAGGCCGGACCGTGCGCTGGGTGGCTGGATCAAACACCCGCATGGTGTCAATCTCATCGCCAAAGTACTCAATGCGCACCGGCTGATCCGTCCCGGGGGGCCAGATATCCAGAATGCCGCCCCGGCGTGAAAACTGCCCGGTCTGAACCACAATGTGAGCATACCCGTATCCCTTGTCCACCCAGGAGCGCAAGAGGGTTTCGGGGGTGATCCGATCACCGGTGCGGATGGTGCGGGTGTGCTTGAGGAATTCTCGCCGCGGCAGCGTGCGGGTCATGATCGCCCGGACCGGGGCCACCACCACCGGCGGAACCTGCGGCCGGGGGGCCGCGGGGGTCAGATACCGCGCCAGGAGCGTCATCACCTGCAGGCGATCCCGCCGGGTGCCCTTGCCCCAGCCGGATTTTTCATAAAACAACGGGTTAGGCTCCGGGAAATACAGCAGGGGGGCCTTCTCCATCCAGAAACGGAGTTCTTCATAGAGGGCCAGGGCTCTGTCGGCCCGGTTGGAGATCAACAGGATCGGCTGCTGCAGGTCCTGATGCAGCCGGACCACCACAGGAAGCCGGACTGCCCGGGGCAAACCCAGGCCCTGAGCCCTGCGGATGGTTTCCCCACCCCCTTGCAGACGGGTCAACAAATCGCAGTAGGCCGGAAGGGAGTCAAAGCGTTCCAGAATGTTCATGCATCCTCTTCGATGGCGCTGCCGTTAAAATCATTCATGGCCCGTTGGATACCCGCGTCAATGAAGGTCCGGACGGCCTCCACGGCTGTCTGACGCAGCTCGGGGAGGATTGCCGCCTCCTCTGGGTCAAAATCGTGGAGGACATAATCCTTGGGGTCCATCCTACCCGGTGGCCGCCCGATCCCCATCCGCAGCCGGGGGAAATCCCGGGTGCCCAGGCGGGACACGATGGATTCCATGCCGCGCTGCCCCCCAGTGCCGCCCCCCGGACGCAATCGCAGAGTCCCAAAGGGAAGATCCAGGTCATCGTGGACCACCAGAAGCCGCTCCCGGGGAATCTTATAAAAGCGCATCAGGGATGCCACCGCCAGGCCGGAATCGTTCATATAGGTCTGGGGTTTGGCCAGAATCACCCGGCTGTCCAGAATATCCCCTTTGCCAACCAACGCGCGAAATTCTACCCGGCGGATCGGGATGCCAGACGATTCCGCCAGGGCGTCTATTACCATAAAGCCAATATTGTGCCGGTTTTGCCGGTATTCCGGGCCCGGATTCCCCAGGCCAGCGAACAAAAAAGGTGTCATGCTAGTCATTTCTTCATCATCCATTGCGTCATTTTCCGAACGTTCGCATTCTACGATAAAGGAATAATAAAATCATTAACGTCAGCGTTGCACCAGCCCCTGTTTTGAGAGCCCGGACGAGGGCCGCTTCTTCCACCCGAAGGGGGTTTTCGGGAAGGGGCGTCGCCGGGGGGCTGGTTGAACTCACCCGGGGCGATTCCACAGCCGGCCCGGGGGTGCCATCCCGGGGGGTGGGCGTCACCTCGGGCAGATCATTTGCAATGGTGAGGTTCGGAACGATATCCTCCAACACACGGCCGTCCTCCAGGGTGACCTGAATGCGGAGCTGGTACATGCCGTCGCTGACCAGGTTGGTATCCCATGTCGCCAGAGGCCCATCCCGAACAGGCGTCTGACTCTCATAGAGCAGAAACCATGTCTCCGGGCCGTCGGTCTGGTGAGCAAAATGCAGGGACATCAAGGAAAAACCCGGAACATCGCTGTTGCCTGTGAGGGTGATCGTCCCGCGCAAAAAATCGCCTTCCCGCGGGGAGCGCAGGGCCACACCCTGCCCCCGGACGTGCGGTCCGGGGACCATCGCGCAGAGGAAGGCCAGGAGCACAATTCCGGTCCATACCAAGCGTTTCACAACCCTTAAGTTTAGCACGAAACGGGGTGAATCGTGAGTCGGGATATTCCCCATATTCCTGTTGAACATCCGCCGCGCACCGGATTTGAATCCCGGCAGCCAGCCCCTCACGGCCTTTCGGATGCTCCCCTTGGGGTTATGCACCCACTCCAACCGACCCGAAGGCCTGGGGTACAATCAGAGCACTATGCCTGGTTTGCCAAAGCGTTACCGGATGTTCGCCGTGCTGGGTCTTCTTGCGCTGGCCCTTTCACCCTGCACACCCACCCCGCCTCCCGCACCCCAACCCACTGCGCCCGCTCCACAACCGCCGCAGCCCGTCAACGAAATTGCCGGACTCCTGCTCTCCGTGGAAAACGCCCAGATTCAATCCGGACGGGTGACCCTGGTCCTGACGCTTTCCCTCAGCGCGGATTGGCACCCGGCAGCGGCGGGAAAAGATGTCAGCCTGACCACAGCCAGGCTCCTTCGGGGCGACGGCGGCGAATGCCCCCTGGACTCCGCCAGAAAAGAAACCCTCCCGGCAGAACCGCCCCTGAGGGCATCCCTCAACCTGGCATTCTCCTGCGCCGATCCAATCCCGGACGTCTTCAGCCTGACGGCCGACCTCACCCTGCTGAATGTAGAAATCACCTCACCCCTGACCCTCAACCCGGAGAACCCACAAGAGTTGCCAAGGTTCTCCCTGGCCGGGATACCCTATGCCCTGCAGGAAATTCGCTATCCGGAAGCCCTCCCTGCCCGGGTGAGCCTGGACATCCGGCCGGAAGGGGACCTGCGCACTCGCACCGCGCTGACGGTGCACCAAGTGACGGCCTGGCAGGTCCTGCCCTCGGGAAAGGTCCCCCTGGACCTTCAACGAACCCCGGGCTATTACGGAGACCAAACCCTGACCATCACCACAACGCTGGAAGGGAAAATTTCTCTGCAGTTGGATTGGCTGCTGGATGTCACCTTCCTGGGATTTCGTCTGCCAGTAGCGCCGGCGCTGTCCTGAAAATCGGTTCAGAACCTGTATTTTTTCTTCTCTTTTCGGCGGCCGGCGGTGTTGACCACAATCACCACCAGGATAGATAGGAAACCCACCCCCACGAAGCCCATCACCAGATAGGGAAAATATTTCTCCCAGGGGATGAACAGGCCTTCATAAGGTTCCAGGATATAGGTCGCTCCCAACCGGATCGTCTCACCCCCCTGCAGCAGGTCGCTCAGGGGCACCTCCCAAACACTCTCCCCCGCAGCATCCTGGCGCCCGTTGGTGTCAATGATCTGGGGCACCCGCAAGCGAACCGTGTAGCCCGCACCGGAAAGATCCAGCAGGTTAATCCCGGGAATGCGCAGGTTGCTGTTTTCAAGATTAATCACCTGCTGAAACGCATACTGATCCCCTTCCCGCACCAGGGTAACCGTCAGGGGGCCAATCCGTCGGCCTTCCTCGCCAAACAGGGCCGCAAAATCCGCCACCTCCAGATGGATGGATTGATAGGTTATCCCGCCTTCCTGATATTCCTCCTGGACAACATCCGTGATATTCTCATCCTGAATCAGGGTGGAGAGCAAACTCTCAAGGGTCAGAGCCTCCGGAATGGCTTCCCGGACCTCGGGAAAAACCTGGGATTCGATCCCGAGGGCAAAACGCAGCGCACCAGAACCATCCGGTTCCACCACCATTTCCTGCACCAGGTTGACACACCCCGACAGGAGCAGAGCACAGATCAGGGAAACTCCAATGAGAAGGCGGCGTCGTTTTTCCATGGCGTCCAATTAAGTCACTCCTATGTTTGATATAGACGATAATTGGTTTTATAATTATATTGTATCCCCACATGGTGGAAGGATGGGGAAACAACTTCACCCACAATCGAAAGGAGACCCATGAAAAAGTTAGCCCTTACCCTTCTTCTGGTCATCTTCACCAGCGCTTTGCTGACAGCCTGCCAGGGGCAAGGCGGTGAGCCGGAAATGGACAAAGCCGTTTATCTCATCAATGGCGCGCTGGGAGACAACGCCTTCTATGATTCAGGACAGTTCGGCATGGATGTCATCGCCGAAGCCTACGGCCTGGAAACCCGCACCATCGAGTGCAATTTTGACCCGGCCCAATATGAACCATCGCTCAAAGCTGCGGTGGACTATGCCGATGTGATTTTTGTCATCTCCTACGGCTTTGAAGACCTGTTGAAGGAATATGCCGACCGCTATCCGGACAAGATCTTTGTCAACCTGGACACAGTGGTGGAAAACGAAAAGGACACCATCACCTCGGTGGACTTCATCGAAGAAGAAAGCGCCTTCCTGACCGGGGTGGTGGCCGGGATGGTCACCATTGATCCAACCATTCCCAACGTGAACGAAGAAAAATTGATTGGCGCCGTGGGCGGCGACGTGGACCCTGTGATTCAGGCTTTCGTCTTTGCCTATACGAATGGCGCTCAGTACATTGATGGGGATATCACCGTGGAAACCAAGTACCTGGGCGACTGGGAGGATACGGCCAAAGCCAAAACCGCCGCCCTCCAGCTCTATGACCAGGGCGCGGACATCATCTTCCAGATCGCTGCCGCAGCCGGTATGGGCGTCCTCCAGGCCGCAGGAGAACGAGACCTCTACGCCATCGGCGTGGACACCAACCAGAACAACATTGTCCCCGGCCATGTGGTCGCCAGCGATATCAAGGATGTGGGTCTGGCCATCCAGAATGTCTACACCACCATCCAGGACGGCACCTACGAACCGGGTCAGGTTCTTGAATACGGCCTGGCCTCCGGCGCTGTGGATGTGGTATTTGAAGCCGAAGAGGAAGTCCTGCCAGCCTACATCATCGAGCGGGTGGATGAGCTCAAGGCCGAAATCATCAACGGCACCATGTCCGTGGAGATGTATCAGCCTTAATCCTTCAGGGCCAAGCGCTACCATCTGCATGGCCCGGCGATCAGGATACTCCAAAAGACGCCCCGTGTGGGGCGTCTTTCTAACCAAATCATTTGAAAGGTGGTTACTTGACCCCCCCTCTGATTGCAATGCAGCATATTGTCAAGGTTTTCCCGCCGGATGTGGTCGCGCTGGACGATGTCAGCGTGCCCTTTCGCCAGGGTGAAATCCATGCCATTGTGGGAGAAAACGGCGCGGGAAAAACCACCCTGATGAACATCCTCTACGGCATGCTCCCGGCCGATCAGGGCCAGATCCACTACAGGGGAGAACCGGTGAATTTTCACGACCCCGGGGAGGCCATAGAGGCAGGAATTGGCATGGTGCACCAGGAAATCCTCCTAGTGAATGAATATTCCATCTGGCAGAATGTGGTCCTGGGGGTGGAACCCGTAAGCTGGCTCGGACGCGTGGACGAGAAATCCGCCCGGAAACGGGTCCGTCAGCGCATTGCAGAATACCGCTTCAACCTGGACCCCGATGCCATTGTCTCAGAAATCTCCGTGGCTGCCCGGCAGAAAGTGGAAATCCTCAAGCTGCTGTATCGGGATGTTTCCGTCCTCATCCTGGACGAACCCACCGCTGTCCTGACCCCCCAGGAGATACCGCAGCTCTTCTCAGAGCTCCGCCGTCTGCGGGATGACGGCCATACAATCCTGTTCATCTCCCACCACCTGGATGAGGTTGTGGATCTGAGCGATCGAGTCACTGTCCTGCGGCGGGGTCGGAAAATTGACACCGTCCTCACAGAATCAACCAGCAAATCTGAACTGGCCCGGATGATGGTCGGGCGGGAGGTGCTCTTTTCCTCCCTGCGGGAACCGAAGCCACCCGGCAAACCGGTCTTCACCATCCGGGGATTGTCCTTCCGGGACAACCAGGGACGCCAGCGTCTGCAAGGGGTCAACCTGGAGGTCCGAGAGGGGGAAATTGTGGGAATCGCCGGTGTGGAGGGCAACGGACAACTGGCCCTCGTCAACACCATCATGGGGCTGGAAAAACCCACCGAAGGGGAAATCCTGGCCAAAGGCCGACCCCTTCAGGATCTCCCAATCCTCGAACGGCGTAAATCCATCGCCTTTGTGTCCCAGGATCGCTCCCGGATGAGCGCCAGCCTGAGCGCCAGCATCACCGACAACACCATCATGACCCACCATCGGCTGAACCCCCAGCTGACGAGCTGGCAAGGGCGGCTTCTGGAAAGGCAGGAGGCCCGTCAGTTCACCGCTGAGATCGAGAAGGATTTTGCCGTCAGCATGGGCAGCCAGGACAATCTCTTCCGGTCCCTATCGGGTGGCAACCAGCAGAAGGTGATCCTTGGGCGCGAATTAACCCTCGACACCCCGATCCTACTCCTGGACCAACCCACCCGGGGGTTGGATGTGGGCTCCATCGAGTATGTCCACCGCCAGATTCTGGCCATGCGGGATAACGGCCGGGGTATCCTGTTGCTCTCGGCCGATCTGGATGAACTCTTTCGGATCGCCGATCGGATCCTGGTGCTCCACCGGGGCCGGATTGTGGGCGATCTGACGGCAGAAGAGACCACCATCGAAGAAGTCGGCTATCTCATGCTGGAAGGGAAACGGCACCATGAAGATGAATAAGAAGTGGCTCAGCGGGGTCTTTGGGGTGCTGATCGCCCTGCTCCTGGGGGCCGTGGTGATGCTGGCCCAGGGGTACAATCCCCTGGAGACCTATCTGGCCTTGTTCAATTATTCCCTGGGGGACATCTACAGCCTGGCCACCACCCTGCACAACGCTGTGCCCCTGGTGCTGACCGGTCTGTCAGCCTCCCTGGCTTTTGCCGCAGGCCCTGTCAACCTGGGGCAGCCCGGTCAGCTTCTGATGGGCGCGCTGCTGGCCACGGTGGGCGGCCTGTATCTGGACCTTCCCAAGGGGGTGATGATCCCCCTGCTGCTCCTGCTGGCCATGATCGGCGGCGCGCTCTGGTCCGGTCTGGCCGCCCTGCTGCGCCATTTGTTCAACATGAGCGAATTCATCACCACCCTGATGCTCAACATGATCGCCGATTTCTTCACCTACTGGGCCATCTCCTATCCCCTCTATGACCAGGCCGCCTATTCCCCCATGACGCCCCGAATCAACCCCGGCGGCCAACTGTGGGAGTTTGGCGATTTCAACACAGACGTGCTCATCATGCTGTTGTTTTTTGGCGTGGTGTGGTTCCTCTTCCAGAGAACCACTGCGGGCTATGAGTGGCGCATGGCCGGACAGAACAGCCTGTTCGCCCGGCTGGGGGGCTGCCCCATTGATCGCAACTATACCCGGGTGATGCTCATCTCCGGCGCGCTGGCCGGATTGGCGGGAGGACTGGTCGTCATGGGAGGGCCCCACCGCTTCCTGAAGGGCATCGGCGCCAACTATGCCTGGGACGGGGTCATGATCGCCATGGTGGCCAACAACGCCATCCTCGGCACCCTCCTCTACGGAGTATTTTTTGCCGTCCTGCAAACCGGCGCCCTGGGGATGGAATTGATCACTGCCGTCCCCAGCGAGTTCATCATGATGATCCAGGCTGTGATCGTCCTGGTGGTGGTGGCTGGCCGGGGCTATCTGGATATCTTCCTGCGGCGCCTGGCCGCCCGGAAAAAAGTGAAGGAGCGTGCATCGTGAACGTGTTTATCGGTTTGATCAACGGGATGATCGCCGGGGCAACACCCATCCTCCTGGCTGCCCTGGGCGGAACCTTAACCTATTACGCCGGTATTTTCAACATCGCCATGGAAGGCATGATGCTCAGCGGGGCTTTCTTTGCCGTTCTGGGATCCTATTATTTCGACTCCTGGCTGGCCGGCATTCTCATGGCAATTCTGGGATCCACCCTCCTGGCCCTCATTTTCATCCTCTTTTCCATCCTTTTGAAAACGGATGAATTTGTGACCGGGGTGGGGCTGAATCTCTTTGCCCTGGGGGCCACAACCTACCTCCTACGCCAGATCTTCGATGTCAAGGGCGCCTTTTCCGACCCCGGGATCATCTCCGTACCGGATATCTCCCTTCCCCTGGTGAAGGACATCCCCATTCTGGGGGAGATCCTCAGCGGTCAGAATCTGATTGTGTATCTGGCCGCGGCTGCCACCGTGGGGATCGCCTACGCTGTCTTTAAAACCCGTTTCGGCCTGCGGCTGCGCGCTGCCGGCTATAACGCGCCCGTGCTGGACACCAGCGGCGTGCCCACGGCCCGGGTGCGTCTGTGGTCCTTGCTGATCTGCGGCGTTCTCTGCGGTCTGGCTGGGGCCTATCTCTCCCTGGGGTTCGTGACCCTCTTTTCAGAGAACATGTCCGCCGGACGGGGTTGGATTTCCCTGGCCGCCATCATCCTTGTCAACGGAAACCCCTGGGGTATTGCGGCCATCTCCCTGCTGTTTGGTTTCACGGATGGTTTCGGCCTCCTCCTGCAGCAGGTGCTGCCCTCTCAGTTCACCGCCATGGTGCCCTATGTAGCCACCCTGGTAGCGCTGTTCTTTTATTCCATGTCCCGGAAATCGAAAAAGCCGGTTCTTGACGCCTGAGTAGAGCTCCTATTGTAAAAACAAAAAGAGAGCCGTTGACATGCAACGGCTCTCCGCATTTGCCGCAATGCCATCTGAGATGCCCCGTTACATCTCGAGCTTCCGCTGGACAAACCGTCGGCCAACGCCGCGCACGGTTTCAATATAATCGTGGGCCGCATCAAGCTCCCGCAGACGGTGGTTCAGGCGGCTGATGGCATTGTCAATGGCGGCGTTGGAAACGCCCCCGGCAGCATCCGGCCACAGGCAGTCAGCAATTTCCTCATTGGTCAGGACATCGCCCTCTTTATGAACCAGCGCAGTCAGAAGGATGTACTGCTGAGGTGAAAGGGGCGGTTCAAGGCGCTGATCATAAATGAACACATCCCGGTTTTCCTCATCCAGCCATAATCCCGGGGACATTCTGCGGATCTGTGAATCGTGGATGGTGGCTTCCGGATCCTGGAAGACAAAGGCGCTGACGCTGCCGATCTGCACCCTGTCGCCATCCACCAGGGGGGTCGTCTTTCCCGGATGCAGACGCACCAGGTTTTTGAAGACCCCATTCTTACTGTGCAGGTCCATGATGAACCAATAGCCCCCCTCCAGACGAATCTCCGCATGCTGGCGGGAAACAAAGGGAGATGCAATCCGAATCGCCATCTCAGGATCCCGGCCGATAATGCATACGTCCGATGCTAATTGAATGCGTTCCCCTTCCCGAATTCCGGAGGTGAATTTCAAATAGGGATATTCCCGCTGGGTTGATCTGGATTTCGCCATAAACGCCTTCTGCCATACCAGTAGACAATAAGTTCTCCTCCATTATAACAAGTCCATAGCCATTTGATGCAGATTCTTGTGCTAACTCAGTGAGAACCAGGAAGGATTATAAGTCCCATTGATAGCGAGTTGACAGGAAACCGCCAAACCACGCCCCGCACGATCTCGTATACTCCAGTCACGTACACAAGCAAAACGCCAGGTATATCAGGAAGGACCCATGAATAATTCCTCTCAGAAACTGCTGGCCCTTACCCTCCTTTTTGGGATAATTCTCTCAGGCTGCAACTATCCTGCAGCCCCAGATGGGCCAGGGGAACCAAACCCATCTATGGGGTCGGAACCGGTAGTGCAGGAGCTCCCGCCGGAGACCGCCCCGAGCGCAAACCCGACCTCCGAGGAGACAGGCCCGCAAGAAAATCCTCCCACCCTGCCGGATGCGGACGATAAAGGAACACCGTCAACCCCGGAAGACGCCCCCCGGGATGAACCGCCAGCCGACGAGAAGAAAACCGAGGAAGATACGGCGGGAGAAGAAAATTTCGCCCCAGCAGAACCGGAGCTTCTCGGGCCCTGCGAGTTTCCAGACGGCACCAATCCCCTGACGGGGCTCCTGGCCCAGGACCCGGACCTGCTGGCGCTGCCCCCTGCGCTGCTGTCTGTCTCAAATTTTCCCGCCTCCGCCAGGCCCCAGGCCGGGTTGAATGACAGCGCCTTCACCTTTGAAATGACCATCGGAGAGGGGATGACCCGCTTTCTGGCCCTGTTTTACGGACAATTCCCCGAAGCGGTCAGCGGTCAGAGAGAGGGGGCGCCCGCCATCGGCCCCATCCGCTCCGGCCGCCTGCCCTATGAAGACCTGCGGGCCCTGTTTGACGGCTTTTTGGTGATGGCCTCTGCGGACAGCGGCGTGGCCCAAACCCTCAGCGATGCCACCTCCATCTACGGATCGGACGGGGATGATATCAACAGCGCCCTCATCAGCATTGAGACACTGGCTGCGCTTGCACAATCCCAGGGCCAACGCACCGGACGGAAACCCAATCTGGAGGGATTGTGTTTCTCACCGGAGCCCCCGGCCGATGGGCAGCGAGCCGAGGACCTGCATATCTTTTACAGCAGCCTGAACCAGATTAAGTGGACCTATGATCCCGCCCGGGGCGCTTATGTGCGCCATGACATCACCACCGATGGCAGCGGCGAATTCCCGGTTTCCACGGACCGTCTGACCAGCGAATCCATCACCAAGGAAAACCTGATCGTGCTCTTTGCCCACCACGATTTCAAAGCGCCCACCCTGATTGACATCCACCTCACCAATATGCCCCCCATGCCGGCCCTCCTCCTGCGGGATGGCGTCCTGATCGAAATTTTTTGGACCACCGCCTTCGGCGACTATGAGAAAGAAACCGGCCTGATGCGGCCCATCCGATTTGTGGATGCAGAAGGAAACCCCGTGCCCCTGAAACCGGGCCAGACCTGGGTGCACATTGTCACCGATTACAGCTACTTCTTTGAATCAGCCCGGGTTGCCCAACCCTTTTATGCCGGACAGGAGGAAAACGGCAGCGGGTACTGGCTGGTGCGCTTCAAAGGCAAATACTGACCCCTCCGCAAACTGTGCAGCCAACAACCTCCCCAAACCAGGGAGGTTGTTTTGTTTCAAGGGAACACCCAGTAACCTCCAGGCCCCCTCCAGCATCAAAAAAATGAAGAAAAGGATCAATTTCTTGATTTTTAAGACCTTTGTTGGGATAATTACAATGTGAGAAAAGTTGGCATTTTTTATCTATGCGTGCATACTTACAGGAAAGGAAAACCCCATTAATGGCTAAGAAAAATCCGCAGAAACCCGCCAAGCCGATCCCCCCCACCCCCCTCGATCGGAAATCCCCCGTTCCGGCGGACATCCTCATCGCCCAGGAAGCCAAAATGAAACCGATTGCCCAGGTTGCCGAGGAGCTGGGGCTGCTGCCCGACGAGTTTGAACCCCATGGGAAATACATCGCCAAGGTGAACCTCAGCGTGCTGGACCGTCTGGGCGAAGTCCAGGACGGCAAGTACATTGATGTGACCGCCATCACCCCCACACCCCTGGGTGAGGGAAAGACCACCACCACGGTGGGCCTCAGCCAAGCCCTGGGCGCACATCTGGGCAAGCGCGTCATCACCGCCATCCGACAGCCCAGCCAGGGCCCCACCTTCGGGATCAAAGGCGGCGCAGCCGGGGGCGGCTACAGTCAGGTGGTGCCCATGGAGGAATTCAACCTCCATCTGACCGGCGACATCCACGCCATCACCGCGGCAAACAACCTGATTGCTGCAGCCATTGAAACCCGCATGTATCATGAATCCTATCAGAGCGACGAGGCTCTTTTCCGGCGGTTGTGTCCTCCGGATGAGGACGGCAGCCGGAAATTCGGCATTGGGATGCTTGGCCGTCTGAAAAACCTGGGGATTGACAAAACAGACCCCAATGATCTGACCAAAGAAGAACGCCGCCGGTTTGTCCGTCTGAACATTGACCGGGAAACTCTGACTTGGCGGCGCGGCATTGACACCAACGACCGGCTCCTCCGGGAGATCACCGTGGGCCAAAGCCCCACGGAGAAGGATTTTAATCTCAAAACCAGCTTCTACATCACCGTGGCCAGCGAATTGATGGCCGTGCTTGCCCTGGCCACCAGCCTTGGGGATATGCGCGAGCGCATCGGGCGGATTGTGGTGGCCCTGGACACCGACGGCAATCCCGTCACCGTGGAAGACATCGGGGTGGCCGGCGCAGCAACCGTTCTGATGAAGGACACCATCAAACCCACCCTGATGCAGACCCTGGAGGGCACGCCTGTCTTCGTGCATGCAGGCCCCTTTGCCAACATCGCCCATGGCAACAGCTCCATCATGGCCGATCGCATAGGCCTCAAACTGGCCGATTATGTGATCACGGAATCCGGTTTCGGGTCCGATATGGGGATGGAAAAATTCTTTGATATCAAGTGCCGCTATTCCGGCAATATCCCCGATGTGGTTGTCCTGGTGACAACCATCCGGGCCCTCAAAATGCATGGCGGCGGCCCAAGGGTCTCTGCCGGTGCGCCCCTGGCCCCGGAATATGAGGAGGTCAACCTGGATCTGCTGGAAAAGGGCCTGGAGAACCTGCAAGCGCACTTTGAGAATGCTCGAAAATTCGGCGTTCCGGTGGTGGTTGCCATCAACCGCTTCACCACGGACAGCGAGGAGGAGATCAAATTTATCCAGGATGCCTGCCGGGAGCATTGCGGCGTCTCCCATGCTGTGGTCACCAATCACTGGGAGGAAGGCGGGGCCGGGGCAGTGGAACTGGCCAAGGCGGTGGTTGCGGCAGCCGAAGAACCCAGCGATTTTCGCTTCCTTTATCCCCTGGATTTGCCCATCAAGGAAAAAATTGAAACCATCGCCCGGGAAATCTACGGGGCGGATGGAGTGGATTTCACACCCGAAGCGGAGGAGAAAATTGACTCCTATACCCGCCTGGGATATGACAACCTGCCAATTTGCATGGCAAAAACCCACCTCAGCCTGAGCCACGACCCCTCCCGCAAAGGCCGTCCGAAGGGCTTTCGCGTGCCCATTCGGGATGTGCGCGCCTCAATTGGCGCTGGATTCCTCTACCCGATTGCCGGGCCCATCCGCCTGATGCCCGGACTTCCCACCCGCCCTGCCTACTATGATATTGATATTGACATGGACAGCGGCAGGGTTCTCGGATTGTCCTGAAGCCCATCCCCGCGAAAAAAAACAGAAACACACCCCCCGGCAATTCGCTTCCGGGGGGTTACTTTTGCTCGAAAAATCTTTCCTGGGAAGGGTACCATCTTCCTGTATAATGGGAATATCCACCGAAGAATATCCAAGAGAAACGCATGCTCACCCTTGATGTCTATGCCTTTGAGGACGGTCCCAGCAGCACCCTCCTTCGCACCCTGAACTCGGGCGGGAAGCTGGTTGTCCTTCGGGACGGTCTGGAAGCAGCCCGGTATGCTATTCACCGCAATCATCCTGTCAGCATAGCGCACAACGGCCTGGCCCTTTTTGACAACGGACAAAGCGGGGATTCAAAGCGGATCATCAATCTGCGACAGGATTTCCCGCAAGAGCCCAGACCGGCTCCCAGGGGGAACCTGCTTCATCCAGAAGGGCAGGCTTTGCTGGGATATTATATGGATCAGTTCCCTTACGAAGACCCCCGGACGGGAGAGATGATACCCGGTCTCGTGGTTATTGACCGCAAAAGCGGCCGAGGAGAACAACTCTGGCATGGGGATACCAGCCAGCCCCAAAGAATTTATCCCTTTGGAAAAGCGGCTGAAGAGGCCCTTTCGGATTACGACAAACAGTTTTGGAAAGCAATCAGAACCGAAATTGAGATGCCCGCTCTGATCCTCAGCGCCACGGGCCGCTCCTGGGCTCTGGGGAAACCCCGCCGCCTTGAAATTGGGGCCGGGTCCGAACGCCTGGCTTCGGTCTATTGGGAAAATGCTGATTTTTCCTATGAACGGGTGACCTTTGCCCCCCAGGAAGATCGTCTTGTCCTGGCGGGCAAACCGGGCCTGGTCTGCCTCAGCCTGGATGGAAGTGTGCAAGCCCACTGGAACGGGAAACTGGCCTGCGAGCCTTTTCAGGACAACCGGGGACGCACACGGACTATCCGGCATGCCCCACCTGTCAGCCCGCCCTGCTTCTGGGGCGAGGATCTTCTGGTTGTGCTGCGAGTCTTTGAGGATAACAACCCGTATCCCCCGCAACGCTGGTACGAGGTGCACCGTTTTGATCCGACCACCCTGGTCCACAGAGGCAAACTGGACGGGTTCCCCCGCCGTCGTTTAGGGGAGGACTCCGCAACCCTGCTCCCCCTGGGGGACGGCAGCCTGGCCTGGGTGCCCAATGGGGATCGCATCCTGATCCTGCCCTTTGGAGCAACCCGGCGCCGCAGCACAACCCTGGTGGAAATCATCGGAGATCCGCTACCCCCCCGGCTGGCCCATCCCCCGGCCAAATGGTACGATTCCGAGGTGGGGGCCTACGGCAACATACCCGAATTGGATAAAAGCAATCCCGGCGAAAGGAAATCCCTGGCGAGATTTCTGCTGAATGAATTAATGCCCGACTATCGGTTTGACGCCCTGATAAAGTGTGACCTGGCAGCCTTTGCCCCCTACCGGGAACAGATTATGGGATGGTCCCGGGAGGAGATGGAGCAACTGCGCACCATGGATTTTGAGAATTATTGGAAGATTACCCGGGGCGCTTCGGATGAGGCCGTCAAGGCAGCCGTCGCGCGGATTGAAAAAGATCTGCCGGAGATCCACCTGGCGGAGTTTGAACTGTTTCTGGGAGTCGAGACTCCCCTGGCGCGTCAATGGGCTGCGGAGTTCGCCCGGCGCGCCCCCCAGGCTGCCCGCCGCTGCCGGGAGCATCATCTGATGATCCCCGAAAACGGTCCGGCCATCCCACGCTATAACCCTGCCATGCGCCAGCTTGTCGCCTATCCGGAAAATGAGGCTCCCGGGCCAGCCACCGAGGGGTTGGCAAGCCGTCTGCCTCACGACGCCTATCTTCCAGAGGGCCGGGGTTGGGCCTGCAACGCTCCCATGGCCCACCTCCTGAGCGCAGATTTGACCTTGGTTCCTGGCAATCCCCTGGCAGATTCCCCGCTGAAGGTTCATCACTGGTTTCTCTCATCCTGCGAGGAGGGATGCGACGAAGCCCTATCGGGCAATTACCTTTACCAAGCCGTGGAAACCGGATCCCGCCGGGTCCGGCTGATCGGTAATCCGGCCTTTCCGGGACAGAGACCCCCAGCAGAAGAACGGGATGATAATCCCGGATATGAAGAAGCTTCTGAGGCGAAAATCATCCTGCGCGCAGAGCCCTTCCAAACCCGCAACCGGGGCCGGTTCGTGGAAGTTTTCGGCCAATTGGGCGGCTGGCCTGAGTGGTGGCAGCAGCCGGAAATCCCTGACTGTCCGGCTTGCGGGAGAATGATGTTTTTTATTGGCCAGGTGCATTCCAGCGCCCTCCGGGAGGACATGCCGGACGCCATGCTCTACGCATTTCACTGTGAAACCTGCGGAATCGGGGGCCAGATCGAGCAGATCACCTGAGGATGCAGTGCGAGGGCCCGACACGCAGACCAGAAACGAAATTTTCGGCGGTGAGTGCACCCCCAATCCCCGCACAATTCCCGGAATCGCCTAAAGGAGGGTAAAATTATAGGGCGCACGTGTGCCAACAGGCCCCGAGAAAACGGCCTGTTCCAGTATCCACCACCAACCAACAGAATGGATCTATGAACAATCTGGCAATAGAGGAAAAATACCTGGTGGACAACGAGGGAAACAAAGTGGGAATTCTATTAAGCCTCCAGGATTATCGCGCACTGATCACCCGCCTCGAAGAACTGGAATCCTACAAAGCGGCCCATGAGGAGATCAACATCGTGGACCAATTGCTCTCTCAGGCTGGCGAGGAAGGCCTTGAGGAAAACCAACCCACCTTCAAACGCAGGCAGGGCCCGGGCGGGATGATCGTCATTTAACAATGCAAGGCATGGATAAAGGAGAGCCGGATGGAAAAAAGACGATTTGGACGAACGGGGCATGACAGCACCCTGGCCGTTTTTGGCGCAGTGGCATTAGGACAGATCAACCAAACCCTGGCAGACAAAGTAATCCAACAGGTGATTGACAGCGGGGTCAATCACATTGACATCGCTCCTAGCTACGGCGATGCTGAAGCGCGCCTGGGACCCTGGATGCCAAACATCCGGAACGATTTCTTCCTTGGCTGCAAAACCACAGAGCGAAAGAAAGAACACGCGCTCCGGGAGTTCCACGAATCCCTCCAGCGGCTGCAGGTGGAATATTTTGACCTCTACCAGCTCCACGCTGTCACCTCAATCAAGGAGTTGAATGCATGCACAGCCAAAGGCGGCGCTCTGGACGGCATCCTGGAAATGCGAGAGCAGGGACTCACCCGCTTCATCGGCATCACCGGACACGGCATGGAGGCCCCGGTGGTTTTCCTGGAAGCCTTGGACCGCTTTGATTTCGATTCGCTCCTCTTTCCTATCAACCCAACCCTGTTTGCCAACGCAGATTATCGGCGCGAGACTGAAAAACTCCTGGATCTCTGCGAGGAAAGGGATGTTGGGGTGATGACAATCAAATCCATCGCCAGGGAACCCTGGGGCGATCGTCCCCATACCTATCACACCTGGTACCTGCCCTTTGAAGAACAAGCCGCCATTCAGGAAAACGTGAACTTTGTTCTTTCCCAAAAACTGGCCCACCTCTGCACCGCAGGGGACTACCGGATCCTGCCGAAGGTCCTTAAGGCTTGCGAAGCCTTTGAGCCCATGGCGGAAGCGGAGCAACAACGGTTGATGGAAAAACGCAGCGAGCTTGAAAACATCTTTTAAGATTCCCCTGCGAACAGGCTTTAAGTAATCAACCCGCCAGGGAAAATCCTGGCGGGATTTTCTTTAATGCTGCCTCCGCCACGAGGCGCGATTCACATCACATTGATAACCTTTGCAGAAACCTCCGGCAGCAGGGACTCAATGGTATCCAGGTCAAAGGCGCTGACCCCTTCGGTCATCACCGAGGCCGCCCCAGTCGCAACCGCCCAGCGGGCTGTGTCAAGAAGAGACAATCCCTGTGTCTGGGCATAGATCAAAGCCGCCATGAGGGAATCACCCGCACCGGCCGCATTGCGCACGGAGACCCGGGGAGGCGTAGCATAGACCATCTCATTCTGTGAGGCCAGGAGCAGCCCGGAAGCCCCGGTCGTCAGTGCCAGATACCGGATGCCCATCCGCAAAAAAGGCAGGGCAGCCCGCTTGGCATCTTCCTGATCTTCAATGCTAAAACCAACGATCTGCGAGGCTTCAATGGCATTGGGTTTGACCAGAAAGGGCCCCGCCTGGCAACCATAACGCAGAGGGTCGCCACTGGCATCCAGACACACCCGCCCTCCCCGGGCATTGATGGAACGGATCAGTGTGGCATAAAAATCCACCGGCACATCGGGGGGCAGGCTGCCGGAAAGCACCCACAAATCCCCTTTCTTGGCGTAACTCTCCGCCTTCAACATGAGCTGCTCAATATCGTCCTGGGAAATCGGCGGGCCCTGTTCGTTCACCTTGATATGCCACTGACCCTCTTCCTCCAGAATCATCGTGTTGGTGCGGGTTTCCTCATCCACCCAGACAAAATCCGTCTGGATTCCAAGGCGCTGCAATCCATCCGCCAGCATCTTTCCCGCGCCGCCCCCCACCCAGGCCAGGGCCATGGACTCCATCCCAAAGATTTGTAGGGACCGGGAAACATTGAAACCCTTGCCGCCCCAATCCAATCGGACCGCCTGGCTGCGCAGCACACGATTGAAGCGGATCTCAGGGATGGTCAGCGTCCGGTCAATGCTGGGATTTGGCGTGAGGGTGAAAATCATGAAAGTTCTCAGGCTTCGGAAAGGGGTTTGACATTGCCGAGGCCGGATTTTGTTTCGTGCATGCTGGGGCTGCCCTTATATTTGACACTGCCCGCACCGGAAATGTGAGTGGTCAGATCCGCCTCCGCCCACACCTCCGCCGAACCGGCTCCGGAAAGGGTCACATCACAGGTCTGGCTCTTCAGTGCGGCTGCCTTGTAACTGCCCGCGCCGCTGATGGTGATGGTCTGGTCCTCCACCGTGCCAGAGACCTTGATTTCCCCAAGACCGGTCAGATCCACCGTCAGATCCTGAACCTGGAGTCCCTGCATCCTGAGGCTTCCTGCGCCGGAGTGGCGCAGGTGCAGAGACTGTCCCTGAAAGGCCTCAGCCGTGATCTCTGCAGCGCCAGCCAGATCAAGCTGGTCCAGGGATTTCAGGGTCACATAATAACGGGCGCGTTCGCCCTTCATCCAGTTCAACCCCGTCCAATCCGCGACATCAGACCGATACACAATGTGCAGAACCCCATCCTCAATCCGGGTGTCAATCTTACCCAGATGATCCTCGCTGGCTTCAATGCGAAGATCGCAGGAATCGCCCTGGGTGAGGAACACCTGGCCAATGCATTTGAAGCGCAGGCCGGTGAACTCGCCGTCTACAGAAATGGTGTGGGAGTCCTCACTGGCGGTCGGGGTGTCAACGTCCTCGAATACGGCTTCCTCCACCCCCGCTGCGGGCTCCTGGTGGTTAGACGCCGGTCGGGAGGAGCCGGTCCGGCGAAACAAAGCCCGGCTGAAGATGACAAACAGCCCCAAAAGCACCAAACCGCCACCCAGGAAAAGTCCGCTGTTCACATTGGTTCCTGCGATGTCCAGGATAATTTCGAAAAATACGCCAAAAAGGACAAAGAGCGTCAGGCCGATCCCAATCAACAGGCCCGCCACCCGCCGCAGTCCGACCTGCCGCAGATACATATTCATGATTAGCATGCCCACTCCGACAGCGACCACAATCAGGGCCCAGGCATAGGTCCAGGTCACCCACAGATTGAAGGTATTCTGAATAAAGAGCAGCAAACCGATCACCGTGATCACCGAACCGGGGATGGCCAACCCAGATCCCCGCCGTCCGGCCACCAGCATGCCGATGAAAAATGTCACCCCAAACAAGACAACCAGAAGGGGCCAGAGGATGCCCATCAGGGGCACGCCCAGGAGCTGGTCCGCCAGAAAGAGTCCCCCAGTGACCAGGAGTAAAACCCCGAAATATAACTGCCAATTGAAGATGAACTTCTTATCACGCATTCCATTGTCTCCTTATTTTTTCAAATCAATCACACCTTATTTTATCACGCCTTCATTAGGGCTGACGAAGGCTTTTGCAACCGTTGAGCAAGCACACCTTGGAGAAATCTAACCACACCAACTATCCGAGGAAAACTGCAGGAGCAATCTTGAAGAAAACCTTGATAAAGACACAGGTGACCACAGGTCAGGCAGAATTGAACATCCCTCTTCCAATGACCGTGGTTTGAAGCAATCGGGAGACATGAAACATCGGCGGAGTGCGTGTCAACTCCCCACCCTGCGCAGTTAAAAAGCCAGACGCGCGAAGGGGCGCGTCTGGCTTTCCAGTGTTACTTAATCTGGATGAACCAGCTTATTTGACAATCTGCGGCAGATATAGAGTCGGCATCGAAAACTCATATGCCCCAATATCCACCACGGCCAACCCATCATCATCACCATCCTGCGGGCGGTCTCTGCCGTCCAGATCCTGGATGGGGTATGCCGCACCATAACCCGCATCAATGGCCGGAGACCCCGCTGACAACCGCAGATTATAGGGGAAATTCACATCCACAAAAGCGGGATCTGCCAGGATATCATTGGCCCCGGCATAGGCGGTATCCCCATACGCCACATCAAAATTCGCAATCAGGTTGTGATCCACTGTGCCAAAGGTGCTGATGGAATCAAGTGAGATGCCTACATGGTTGTCACGGCCGGAAAAATTTGTAGCGACGATGTTATTCACCATAAGCGGGAAATTGCTCACTGACAGACCACGAATCCCGCTGGTGATCGCGTTGGCCCCCACATTCGAACCGGACCCATCCGAGCCGTTGATTCCATCGCTTCCGACCGGCTGCCCAATACCGGCTGCGCCCCCCTGACCCCCAGAAGCAGCAGGCACCGCTGCACCGCCCTCAGGCTGGGTATTAACCTGATAGATGGTGTTATTGAATAACTCTCCGGCTCCCATGAGGAAAAGGATGCCATCGGCTGAGCCGCTGTTCCCGCTGAAGGCTGCTGAAGTCCCGGCATTACCGCCATCCCCGCCATCTCCCGGAAGACCCTGCCCGAGTAATATGGAGCCGTCTCCGCCATCCCCCCCAGGTCCGCCATCTCCGGCCTGTCCGGCCAAACCGCCCGGACCGCCATTGATATCCACAATCACAGTATTATAGATATTGACATTAAGAGAAACGGAATTTCTGAAACCATCTCCAACAGCGCCATTCTGGCCCACCCCCCCAGCGCCGCCCCCACCACCCTGGCCCCCGGAACCGCC
>DAOTUG010000125.1:0-39404 GCA_034437335.1 Anaerolineaceae bacterium | reverse complement strand
CAGGAATTGACAAGTTACTAGCCTACCTATAAGGAATTGAAACTACGCCCCGCCCTGTTTGTACCTGACTTTTGTGCCCGGTTACTAGCCTACCTATAAGGAATTGAAACAAGGTAGAATCAATTTGGCATAAATAGGCGGTCAAAGTTACTAGCCCACCTATAAGGAATTGAAACGCATCTGTGATGTAATACTCCAGACGGTCTGGATAAGTTACTAGCCTACCTATAAGGAATTGAAACATGAACTAATACAGACTCAGTCTGCTTCAAACGAATGGTTACTAGCCTACCTATAAGGAATTGAAACTCTCAGACGTTCGAACAGGAGATGAGAAAGGAATCGAGTTACTAGCCTACCTATAAGGAATTGAAACATAAAAACCGGGGTTGGGAACTTGTGGGGGGATCACGGTTACTAGCCTACCTATAAGGAATTGAAACTTGGCTAAAGCCTGGTGGTGGGTTGAGTATGATTGTGTTGCTAGCCTACCTATAAGGAATTGAAACCGGCCCAACGCTGACGCTTTGGGCTTGGGCAGTTGCCCTTCGGGCAACTGCTATAAGGTGGGCCATCGGTTGGCGCATGCGGAACACCTTGCGATCTTGCAGCATGGGCGACAGCCCCATGCTGCCCCAGCCAGACGGTGTCTGGCCGCCTACCTATAAAGAAGTGAAGCGCTCCCCCCTGTTGCAGGGGGGAGCCGGAGGGGGGTAATCTCCCCCCCCGCCCTTACATCCGCCTTGCCCGGTCTGAACCGGATCTGAACCTCCATCTGGCATACTGCAGAGGACAACAACACAAAGGAGGTTCTGATGAAAACCAATCCAACCCTGCTGTGGGCTCTGCCCCTGATCCTGATCCTTTCGGCCTGCACGGCGTTCCCCCTGACGGGAACGGCCCGGGCCGAAGTCGCCGCCCCCGAAGAGCGCGATGCCGGCTTTGTGGTGGTGGATACAGGCCAGCAACGCTGTTTTGACTCCGCCAGCGAGATCCCCTGCCCCCAGGAAGGTGCGCCCTTCGCCGGGCAGGACGCCCAATCTTTCGGCCCGACCCCCGCCTATCAGGACAACGGCGACGGCACCATCACCGACCTGGCCACCGGGCTGATGTGGTCCCAGGACTACAGCGGGAAGATGACCTGGTCAGAGGCCCAGGCCGCGGCCGAAGCCCTCACCCTGGCCGGGCACACAGACTGGCGCCTGCCAACCATCACGGAGCTCTATTCCCTGATTGACTTCAGCGGCTCAGAGCCGCCCGTCAATGCGGCCGGCGACCCAAACGCCTATACCCCCTTCATTGACACATCCGTTTTCAATTTCGCCTATGGCGACACCAGCAGCGGCGAGCGCCTGATTGACGCCCAAACCTGGTCATCCACCGCCTACTCCAGCACAACCATGCACACCGGCCTGACCATCTTCGGAGTCAATTTCGCCGATGGACGCATCAAGGGCTATGGCGCTTCCCGGCCCAACGGGGAAGAGATGACCCAATATGTCCGCTTTGTTCGGGGCGACCCGGGCTATGGCCAGAACCTTTTCACAGACAACGGCGACGGCACCCTCACCGACCTGGCCGCCGGACTGATGTGGACGCAATCCGATAGCGGCGCCGGGATGGACTGGGAAGACGCCCTGGCCTACTGCCAAACCCTGGAGACCGCCGGCCACACCGACTGGCAGCTCCCGGACGCCAAACAGCTTCAGAGCATCGTGGACTACGACCGCTCCCCGGATGCAACCGGTTCGGCCGCCATTGACCCCCTCTTTCAGACCACACCCATCGTGGATGAGGGCGGCGAAACCAACTATCCCTATTTCTGGACCAGCACCACCCACAAGAACACCTCCTCCTCCCCCGGCCGGGCGGCCGTCTACATCGCCTTTGGCGAAGCCCTGGGGTGGATGCAGAACCAGAGCGGCGACTATGTCCTGATGGATGTCCACGGCGCCGGGTCCCAGCGCAGCGATCCCAAAACCGGCAGCGCCAGCGACTATCCCCACGGCTTCGGCCCCCAGGGCGATGTCGTCCGGATTGAAAACTATGCCCGCTGCGTGCGGACCGCCCCAGCAGAATCCGGCCCCAGTGTGGGCTTCCTCCCCCTGGTGTTGGGAGCCCCCAGAGGAACGGCGGAAACCTCCGGGGTAACCGATGGGGCTTACCTGATTGCCCCCCTGCAGGAGACCAGCGCCACCCTGATGGATGCCGAGGGGCAGATCGTGCAAACCTGGGAGAGCGCCTATCGTCCGGGAAACGCCGCCTATCTGCTGGAGAATGGTAATCTCCTCCGGATGGGCAACACCCGCTCCCAAATTTTCACAGCCGGCGGGGCCGGGGGCATCGTTGAGGAAATCGCGCCGGATGGCGCCGTGGTGTGGTCCTTCACCCACGACAACGCCGAACACCGGCTGCACCACGATCTCGAACCTCTGCCCAACGGGAACATCCTGATGATCACCTGGGAGATGATCTCAGAGGCCGACGCCCTCAGCGCGGGCCGGGACCCTTCATTATTGAACGACGGCGAGCTGTGGGTGGATGCCGTCATCGAGGTGAACCCGCAAACCAATGCGATCGTCTGGGAGTGGCGTCTGTGGGATCACCTCATTCAGGAGGTGGACCCCGCCAAGGAAAACTACGGGGACCCCGCCGCCCATCCAGAGCTGGTGGACCTGAACTACACCGGCCCCGGCGCCCGTCCAGGCCAGGCCGATTGGACCCACATCAACGCCATTGACTACAACGAGCGTCTGGACCAGATCCTCCTCAGCGTGCGCAATTTCAGCGAGATCTGGATCATTGATCACAGCCCCACCACGGCCGAAGCAGCCGGGCCGGACGGCGATCTGCTCTATCGCTGGGGCAATCCCCGGGCCTATGGGGCGGGGAGCTCCGCCCATCAGCAGCTCTTTGTCCAGCACGACGCCCAATGGATCGAGGATGGGCTGCCCGGCGCGGGCAACATCCTCATCTTCAACAACGGCCTGGCGCAGGCCGGGCGGGGCTATTCCTCTGTGGACGAAATCACGCCGCCCCTGCAAGAAGACGGCGCCTACACCCCGCCCCAGGCGGGCCAGGGCTTCGCCCCGGCCGCGCCCGCCTGGCGCTACACAGCCGACCCGCCCACAGATTTCTACGCCGCCAATATCTCCGGCGCCCAGCGCCTGCCGGATGGCAGCACCCTGATCTGCGACGGCCCCCGGGGGCGTTTCTTCGTCGTCTCTGCCTCCGGGGACATCCTCCGGGAAGATGACGTCGGGGGCGAGGTCTTCCGGGTGGTGTACTACCCGGCGGAATATCCGGGGGTGGAGAAGGCAGCGCAGTGAGCCGCTATGGCAGCGATCCGGGCGGATGCCGGCCGCCGTCGGCTGGGACAACCCCGGGCAGATCAGGAAACGCGTTGGGCTCATCCCGAACGCACCCCCCCTAACCCGATCAGGGCGCCGCTCAGCAAACAAAAAAGTCATCCACGCTTGTGGCCTTTCTCAACTCCAGGGCTGCCTCTTCGGCGCCGGGCATTTCAATCGGTCCTTCTTGCTTCTTCGGCGTGGGTTTTCCGTTCTGTGGCTAACGCTTTACAACAACCCACTGACACACATTTTCCGACACGCTCTCTTGCGGCCGCAGTGTGCCTGAATGCGCTGCTTCCAACTGTTGATGCCGTGCAGATGCCGCAGTCATCTGCGCAAGCGCAACAAACATTGGGCCGCCACCCTCCCGGGGGCCCTACCCAATTCCGTTCACCCCTGCCGCTTCCGGCAAAAAATCACCCCCTGTAAGCCGCTTTTGACGGGTTGAACGCCCGCGCCCAATCGGTTATCCTCATATTATCTGAGAACATAAGTTCTATTTACGCGCCCATTTCGAAAGGAACGCCTGCCATGACAAGTGAAATAACACGTTCTGATCAGGTGAAAACACCGCCCCCCAGAAAGCGTGGCGGCCAGCCCGGCAACACCAATGCCTTCAAGCACGGCTTCTACACCAAAAACTTCTCCCTCGCCGAGCGCCGGGGCCTGCAAGCCGCCAAAGGCCTCGTCCTCGGCGATGAAATCGCCCTCCTGCGTGTCCTCATCCGAAGATTCGCAGATCAGATCCTGGCCAGCCAGGGATCAGCCCCCTCAGAAATAGCCCACCACCTGGCGGTCATCAGTGAGGCCATGCTGCGCCTGGGCGGTCTCCTGCGCACGGACCACGCCCTCGGAGGCTCCGCCAGCAGCGACTTCATCACACAGCTCAACCTCGTCCTTGCAGAAATTTCCGAGCAGGAAACCAGCAAAGAGGCCTGACCATTGCCGCTATTCGTTTCGGTTCGTTTTTTCCAAAAACGAATACCCCCGCACCGGTGTAAAGACCTGTCCAACGCACGGTCACGACCGGCTCGCACCTTAACAAAATAATCCCCCGCAGACAGGCCCACAGCGCGCCGGCATGTCTGGAACAACTAAAAAAAGCGCCTGATCCAATAAAAATCAGGCGCCATGATGCCATCCGTGAATGCGGGCCCTACTGAATCAAATCAACCCGCGCATACTTCTCGTCCAGCTTGGAGAGGCCAAAAGAGGCGACCGCGCCGGCGATGAACATCAGCGCGCTCACCGCCAATGCCCAGCCGCGCACGGTCCAGGGGATAATGGCAATGGTGGACCCCACCACAACCCCCAGGATCAGATGATACATGAATGCATAGAACTTCCTGAAGAGCATCGAGACCAGCCGGGCAAACAGCAGCACACAAATGACGCCGCCCAAAAAGAGGGGGACCACCACGCCCGGGTCCAGGCCGCGGATGCCAGCCGCCATCGGCTGGTACAACCCCAGGTAGATCAGGAAATTGGATGGGCTCATCCCGGGCACAACCACCCCCAGCCCGATCAGGGCGCCGCTCAGCAGCCAGTTGATGAAGGTCTGCTCCAACTGCACGGCCTGCATGGTTTCCATCCCCAGCATCAGCAAAACCGTGCCGCCGGCAACCAGCACCAGGAGCAGCCAGTGCTGCCACGCCCGCCCCTCCTTCCCGGAGGTCCTAAACAGCGCCGGAAAAGTGCCCGCAATGAAGCCAACAAACAACCAGGTGAACTGGGCCGGATAGCTGGTGAAGGCAAAGTCCACCACCGCCGAAAAAGCCACCACGCCGATCACCCCCCCGATCCCAACAGGCAGGAAGAAAATGACATTCTGGATGAACTTCTCCCTGACATTCCCCAAAAACCGGATCAACGGCTCATAAATGCCAAACACCACAGCCAAAACGCCGCCGGAAAGGCCGGGGGTGATGAAGCCGATTCCGACCATAACCCCCTTCAAAAGGCGCACAATCCATTCAACGACGGTGTTCTTCGGCTGACGATTCACTTCACTGGTCATACATCCTTCTCACATTCTTGATAAAAAAATGGATGGACGGGTTTCTTGCATCTGCCCGGGCAGAAAAAACCCTCATTGACAAAGTATAGATTTTATCATGATACCAAAAACCGGGGTCCAGGGAGGGCAATCGCACTTGAAAAATGTTTCGCCTTCAAACCAATCGCGACGTCCCGGATCGTCGTTGCGGATGATTCAATCACAACACCGCTTTCCAGGAAAACCCCATCCACCCGCAAGCTGAGCGCCATCACAAGCTGAGGGGCAGTGCAAAGGGCCAGGAGGCCCGGCTCGCTTCCCTTGCAGACATCTGACGCAGGCTTCGAACGAGGATGGGGTCAGTGGTTGGACAAACAGCTTGATGAGCCCACATGCAATCACCCTGGGCTTAATCCCCTGTTAATCCCCGATCAAGCCCTTTGATATATAATTGAATCGCTGCACCCCCAAAAGAGGAGAAAACATGCGCAAACGAACCCCCCTGTTTCTGATCGTCTACCTGCTGATTGCCCTGATCAGCCTCCTGGCCTGCAGCTTCCCCGGCGCGGCCCCGGATGGCGGCCCTTCAGCCGAAGACCTGGCCCGGACCATGGTGGCCCAGACCGAAGCCGCCCGCCCGGAAGCCGAAGCCGCCGCGCCCAGCCCGACCGGAACCTCCGCTCCGCCCCCGACGGCCACCCAGACCCAACCCCCGGAGGATATCCCCGAGCCGACCCGCACCCACACGCCAGAGCCGGAAACCCCGTCCGTGCAGGTCAGCGTGGACACCAACTGCCGCACGGGGCCCGGTCCGGTCTATGCGTATATCGGCGCCCTCCTGGTGGGCGAAAAGGCCGATGTCGTCGGCCAATCCAGCGACGGGCTGTTCTGGATCATCAACAACCCGGACCAACCCGGGGAGTGCTGGCTGTGGGGAGAATACGCCGCCGTGACCGGCCCCACGGAGGCCCTGCCCAGATACACCCCGCCGCCCACCCCCACCCCGGCCTTCACCTGGGCCGGGACCTGGACAACCTACAACGGCACCGCCATCCTGGTGGTGGACACGATGACCGTCACGGTGGATGGCAAGGCCTTCACCGGCGTGATTGACCTGGGCGGCGGCGACACCCTCGTCCTGTCCGGCACGATCTCCGATGATCACCTCTCCGTCCACGGGACCTTCCAGGGCCCCGTGGTCACCGGCGTGTTCAACTTCTTTGCCATGGGCGCCAACCAGTTCCAGGGCAATGGGGACACCGATGCGGGCTTCGCCGGGGAGATGTTCGCCTGGTGCGGCGGACGGGATGGCGCCGGACAGCCCGCGCCCTGCTTGAAGGAATAGGCCCCAGACAAAGGACCGCGCCATGACAGGCAGCCAACCACAGCGGATCTTCCTCATCCGCCATGGAGAAAGCTCCCACAACAAAAACGCCAACGCCCTCTCAGGGGTTTCGGATGTGCCCCTCACGCCCCGGGGCGAAGCGCAGTGCCGCGCCCTCAGGCCCCATCTGGCCGGCCTGGAGATCGAAGCCGTCCTCTCCAGCCCCCTGGCCCGGGCCAGGGACAGCGCACGGCTCCTCTTCCCCCGGCAGACCGTGCAGGTGAACCCCGGGCTCCGGGAGCTGGACTATGGGGATTACGAAGGCCTGCGGGCCGCAGACCACCCCGAAGACCCCATCATCCAACAGTGGAACACGGCCCCCGGGGATCTGACCTTCCCCGGCGGGGACCACATCGCCGCCTTCGCCCGGGATTTCACCGCCAACCTGATCGCCCTGGCCCGGGCCGCGCCCTCCCGCACCCTGGCCTGCGTTTCCCACCGGTCGGCCATCCGCCTCCTCGCGGCCACGGTGATCGGCCTGGATCTAAACCAGTTCCGCAGCCTGCCCTGCGACAACGCCAGCCTCACGGAGCTGGCCCACACCCCCCAGGCGGGGCTGCGCCTGACAACCCTGAACCTGCACCCTGGGCTGTGGCCCGGCTGAGGCCCCCTGCAAACCAAAAGACGCCCTCCCAGGAAGGCGTCTTTCTCGTGAAATTCGACCAGGAACAGCGCAGGTTCCCGAAGGGCGCAGGCCCCTAGCGGATCTTATGCACCTTCTCCATCAAGGCCCGCACCCGCTCTTCATCCACATGGTTTTCAAACTGCCCATCATATTTAAAGGTGGTGCCCACAATGGCGCCATCGGCGATGCGCAGTTGCTCTTCCACATTGTTCACATTGATGCCCGTGTTGGCAAACACCACCGTCTCCGGCACGGCCTGCTTGACCTTCTTGAGGAGGGAAGTGTCCGTCTCCACCCCGGCGGTCAGGCCGGAGACGCACAGGGCGTCCGGCTGGTGGTTGAAGACGGTGGATTTGGCGATCTCAACCACATCCCGTTTCTGCAGATACACGGCGGCCTCCGGCACGATGTTGAAGAGGAGCTTGACATCCTCCGCATGGATGGCGTGCTGGTGACGCACGGTCTTGCCGGTGTTGGTGTCCCACAGGCCAAAATCCGAAGCATAGACCCCCGAGAAGATCTCCCGGACAAATCTGGCCCCGGTGGCCGCGGCCAGGTCCAGGGAGCGGTCGGGGTCCCAGAGGACATTGACGCCAAAGGGGATCCGGATTTCGGACATCAGCTCGCCGATGATGCGGGCCATGGCGGCCACGGTCACGGGTTCCACCTTGGTCAGGTAGGGCAGGCTGAACTCGTTGGAGAACATGACGGCATCCACGCCCCCATTTTGAAGGGCCTGGAAATCCTTCCTGGCCCATGCGATCACCTCGGCCATGCCGCCCTGGGGGTCATAATTGGGATCCCCGGGCAGGGCGTTCAGGTGGCACATGGCGATGATCGGTTTGTCCGTTCCGAATATGTCTTGTGTCCATGCTTTGGTCATCTTATTTCCTTTCAATCATTACGGTTGGCTTCGCTCATACTCCGACAGGCGATGCATCAATTCGCGGTTGTGTTCATACAGATCCAGATACAACTGATAATTGAATTGATAAACAGCGTCATGATCCTCCCTGGGGGGAATCACGTGTTCCATTTTAACCCATCGGGAGATATCCTGATAGCCGTCAAAGACGCCCACCCCCAGGCCGGCCATGAAGGCGTCGCCATAACTGGCGCCGATTTGCTGTTCGGGGATGTTCAGGGAAATGCCGGCGACATCGCTGACAATCCGCATCCAGGGCAGGTTTTTGGTGCCGCCGCCCACAGCCAGGATGCGCCTGGCGGTCACCCCCTCGGCCTTCATCCCCTCAATATTGTGCCGGATGCCATAGGCGACCGATTCCAGGATGGCCCGATAGACATCGGCCCGGGTGTGCTTGAGGCTCAGGCCAAACAGCAGGCCCTGGGCTTTGGGGTCGTGCAGGGGGGTGCGCTCGCCCTCAAAATAGGGCAGGGCCACCAATCCCCGGGCGCCGGGGGGCGATTGTCCGGCCAGCTCCGCCAGGCCGGCATAGGCGTTCGGGCCGCCGGCCTCCTCGGCCTGCTTTTCCGGCTGGCCAAAGGATTCCAGGAACCAGCGGGTCAGGCTGCCCGCGGCCGACATCCCGCCCAAAAAGGCGTAGGTGCCCTCGCTCAGGAAGTTGGAGGCCCAGAAGCGTTCCGGGCGGATCAGTTTTTCAGTCTTCTGAATAAAGAAGATCGTGCTGCCAAACATGATCATCAAATCCCCAACCTCCGCCAGGCCGGCGCTGACAGCCTCAGCAGCCGCGTCCGTCGTCCCGGCGATCACGGGGGTCCCCGCCGCCAAACCGGTCATCTCCGCGGCCCGGGGCGTGACCTCCCCCACCACCTCATGGGACCAGTAAAAATCGGGCAGGGTGTCCAAACTGGCGATCACATCGCCCATCTCCGCAACCCAGCCAGGGGGGTTCGGCCGAAAAAACGGCGCATAGCCGCCAGCCGTGTAAATATCAATGGAAGGGACGCCCGTCAACTGATAGACAATGTAGGCCTGGCTGGTCAGGAACCAGCGCGTCTTCTCAAAGACCGCCGGTTCATGGTTCCGGATCCACAGGATCTTCGGGCCGCTGGCCTGGCTGGTCAGCTTCAGGCCCTCCAGCCCGGGGATCTCGCGGGTATCAACCAGCTCCTGGAGGGTCTCGATCTCCGCCACAGCGCGGGTGTCAATCCCATACAGAATCCCGGGACGCAGGGGGTTGCCCTCCGCGTCAATGGGCAGGACACAGGAGCCAATCGCACTCGTGCCGATGCTCAGGATGTCCCCGGGGTCAATCCCGCTTTTTTGGAGGATGGCCCGGGTGATCGCAACAAAATCGCCCCACCAGACAGCATCGGCATCGTGCTCAAAATGCCCTGGCCTGGGATTATCCATTTCGTGGGGCGCCACATGGGAGGCGACCACCTCCCCCGCCAGGGTGACCAGCACCCCCTTGGAGGAATAGGTGCCAACATCCACGCCCAGCAAATACGCTTCCGGCATCACACTGCCTTTCTCCCGGCTGTCCGACTCGGCTCAGAGCAGGATCTCGCCATCCTTGAGGATCAGTTCGCCATCCAGATAAATCTCACCCTCCTGCCGCATATCCTTGATGATGTCCCAGTGGATGGCGGATTCATTCTTTCCGCCCGTCTTGGGATAGGCCCGGCCCATGGCAATGTGCATGGTCCCGCCGATCTTCTCATCAATCAGGATATCCTTGCAGAAATGGTTGATATGGGGGTTGGTGCCGATGGCAAATTCGCCGATCTTGCTGGCGCCGGGGTCGGTGTTGACCACCGCCTGCAGGAAATCCTGGTTGGTCGCAGACGTGGCCGAAACCAGCTTGCCGTCCTCCCATTCAAAGCGGATATCCTCCACCAGCCGCCCGCCCAACACGCCCGGGAAATCAAAAGAAATATGACCGTTCACGGAGCTTGTCACGGGAGAGGTGGCGATCTCCCCATCGGGCATGTTGCTGCGCCCCTTGGCCACAGACCAGGTGCGCCCTTCAACAGACAGAGTCAGGTCCGTGCCCTTGCCGAGGACATGGACCTCCCGGCCCTGGTTGAGCGTTTCGGCCCAGGCCTCCCAGGTTTTGCTGACCTCCGGCCAATCCAGGAGACAGGCGTCAAACCACATATCGGTGATAGTCTCCTCATCCACCTCGGCCTGTTCCGCCAGAGCCGCGTTGGGCACCCGCAGGAGGCACCAGCGGGTCTTCTCCCAGCGGGCGGTGGAGACCTTGCCCATGGCCCTGCGGAGCAAGGAGAGCTTTTCCGCGGGGACATCCCAAAACACATTCAGGTTGTGGGCGCCGCGCAGGCCGAAATACACATCGGCCCATTCCATACCGAACATTTCCACTTCCGGCACCCAGCCGATCTGGTTCTCGGCCCCATGCTTGAGAACCAGGCGGTTCAGTTCCTCCGAAAGGAACTGCACCTGGGGATATCCCCCCGCCTTGATCACGCTCTCATAAATGGCGAACATCAGGGGGTAGGATTCGAGCTCCACCATGGCGATCATCACCTTTTCGCCGGGCTGGACCGTCATTGAATAGTTGACCAACAGGTCGCCTAATTGATTCCATCGCTTATCCATTGTGCTTCTTTCTCCTTGTGTCGAGCTGAAACCGGGCCGGCGCCAGGATCCCTCAGGTTGATGTGGATTTCCGCCGCCGGACAAAGTAGTTGATGATAAAGATCAAGATGAGCAAAACGCCCCAGGAAAAGTCCTTGAAGAAAGTGCTGCCCCGCACGCCCTGGAGCATCATCTGGAAGCCGGTCGAGAGAACCTGCAGGACCAGCATGGAAATAAAAACATTGATCACATTGCCAAAGCCGTTCTGGATTCCGGCCAGGACGGCGATCAGGATCGTCAACAGGACATAGGTCGTGGAGCCATATTCATAGGCGGCGGACATGGTGCGGCTCATGATGATGATGCCAGCCACTGAGGCCAGCACACCGCTGAGGATATAGGTCTTCATGGTCACAGCCTTGTTGTTGATGCCTGTAAATTCGGAGGCCGTTTCGTTGGTGCCCAGCATGCGCATCTTGAACCCCAGGGTGGTGTGATTGAGGATCACATAGGTGAGGGCCGTCAGGGCCACAAACAACACGAAGGGGATCGGGATGCCCAGGAGGGATTCGTTGGCCACCACGGCATACTGCTCCGGGAAACCGGTGATGGTGCGCCCCTTGGTCAGCCCGGCGGAAATGCCGGTGAAGAGGGACAATGTGCCCAGGGTGGCCAGAATCGGGGGCACGCCAATATAGCCCACCAGATAGCCGTTGAGGGCCCCGGTGATCACCCCCACCACCACGGGGATGAGAAAGGCGGCCACCAGGATGACGGGATTGGCCCGCTCCGGCATGGTGATCTGGGTGAAGATGGCCGCAATGCCCCCCGTTTCCGGCGGGGGATACATCAGGAACAGGAAATAGCCCGAGAGCACCACCCCCAGGTTGGCGGTGGCGTTGATCGAGAGGTTGATCCCGCCAACCAGAATCGTCAGCATCATGGCAATGGCCAGGATGCCCACCTCGGCCAACTGAATGCCCATGGAGGTGACCGAACGGGCATTCAGAAAGCCCTTGTCGGCGTTGACAATCGAGAAAAAGACCATCACTACAATGAAAATGATCACCAGAAGCAGGGTGTGCCGATCCACAGCGGATTTCCGGAAAAAGTCTTGGAGCTTTGCAAGTAATTTTTTCATGATGTTATGCCTCAACCTTTCCCTCAGGGGACTCTTCCTCAACAAGATCGGTCGTCAGACCCAGCTTCTTTTTCCGGTTTTCCCGGATGGCGGGGATGGAGGCGAACACGATCAGGATCAGGCCCACAACCAGGCTCTGCCATTCGGCTGGGATCTGGGTGAGGACCAGGGCCCGGCGGATGATCTGGGTGAGCAAAACACCCAGGATGGTGCCGATGACCGTCCCTCGGCCCCCCTTGATGGCCGCGCCCCCCAGGATGACCGCCGCCAGAACGTCCAGGTTCTGGCCGATGAAGAGGGTCGGGTTGAAGTTGCGGC
The DNA here is from genome assembly GCA_034437335.1 of Anaerolineaceae bacterium. Lineage (GTDB taxonomy): Bacteria > Chloroflexota > Anaerolineae > Anaerolineales > Anaerolineaceae > Brevifilum. Next base: position 27,064 of record DAOTUG010000125.1, on the reverse strand, counting down.
TGAGCGCGCTCTGCACAATCCCGGCAAAACCGGACAAAAAGCCCATCATCACAAAGACGATCAGGGTGACCTTTTTGATGTTGAAGCCCGTACGCTTGGCCACTTCCCGGTTGCCGCCAATGGCGTAGATGGCCCGCCCGATCAGGGTATATTTCAACAGCAGCCACAGCAGGAGGCCGATCACCACCACATAAACAATGGAGACATGCAGGCCCGTGATGCCCGTGTTCGGGTCTGAGACCTGGGTGATGAAGTTTGAGTAATAGCCCACCACCCCCTCCGGCATGTCAAAATTGGAGGTGGCCCCCACAAAAAACAGGGTGAACCCATACCACATGGTCTGGGTGGCCAGGGAAACATCAAAAACGGGCAGCTTGAAGCTCGTCACGATCACGCCGTTCAGCAAACCCGCCAGGGCCCCAATGGCGCAGGCCATCACAAAATAGAGCAGCAGACCGCCCTCATAGCCCCGGGCGATCAGGAACATGTGGGTCGAATAGGAGGCCACCGCCGCGATGGCCACAAAGGAGATATCCACGCCGCCGAGGATCACCACCGGCAAAAGGGCAAAGGCCAACAGGGTATACACATTGGAAGCCCGGATCAGGTCAAACAGGGAAGCAATGGTGAAAAACTGCGGGTTGATGCTTCCCACCACAACGCTGAGGGCGATGATTATCAGGAGCACCAGGAATTCGTTGGATTTCAAAATTCGTTTGATCATTATCAAGCCTGCCGTTTCACGTTGCCGTTCTCATCGGCGGCAACCAGTTCATCATTCAATTCTTCTTCTGAGGTAGCCGCACGGTCAAATTCCTCCACAATCCGCCCCTTGCGCATCAGCAGGATCCGGTTGCAGGTCTGCATCAGCTCGGGGATATCGTCCGACATCAGGATAATGCCCATGCCCTCGCTGGCCAACTGGCGGATGATCTCGTGGATGGCGGCCTTCGACCCGACATCCACCCCCACCGTGGGGCCGTTGAGGATCAACACCCTGGGGTCAAAGGCCAGCCACTTGGCCAGCACCAGGCGCTGCTGGTTCCCGCCGGAGAGACTTTCGGCTGGAAGCTTACCTGTGGGGGTCTTGACATCCAGTTTGTCAATCCAGGATTCGGCCACCTGCTCCTTTTCTTTGCGGTCCAGGAAGCCCAATTTGGTCTTGAGGGTGTCAATCACCTTGGCGGCGATATTGTTGTTGATCGTCTGGGGCAGGAACAGCCCCTGATTAATGCGGTCTTCCGGGACAAAACCAATCCCATTGGAGGTGGCATCGAAGATGCTCTGGATCTTTATCTCCTTCCCTTCCAGGAAAATGCGCCCGGAATCGGCCGGTTTTTGCCCGAAGAGGGACAGAGCCAGCTCATTGCGCCCCGACCCCAGCAGGCCGGTGATGCCCAGAACCTCGTTGCGGTACAGGGTGAAGGAGACATCAAAGAACCCGCGGGACAGGGTAAGGTCTTCCACCCGCAGGAGCACATCCTCCCTGGGCTGGCTGTATTCAATGGCGCTGGTGTCAATATGCCGGCCCGTCATCTGATATTCAATGTCCTGGATGTTCAGCTCGGATACATCCTGGTCGTTGACCTTCTTGCCGTTGCGCAGGATGATGACCCGCTGGCCGATTTCCCGCACCTCGGTCAGCTTATGGCTGACGAAAATGGTGGAGATGCCCTGGTTATTGAGATCATGCATGGTCTCAAAGAGGGCCGCCACCTCATTGCGGGTCAGGGCGGTGGTGGGCTCGTCCATGATGATCAACTGCGCCTCGGCCAGGATTGCCTTGGCAATGGCGATCAACTGCCGATCCGCGGTGGAGAGCTCTCCCACCCGGGCGTTGAGGGGGATGTCCACCCGGATCTTCTCCAATCCCTTCCGGGCAAAATCCCGCACCTCCCGCCAGTTGACGAACCGGGCTTCGGAGGTGACCAGCTCGTTCAGGGCGATGTTCTCCGCCACCGTCAGGTTGGGAAACAGGGAAAAGTCCTGATAGATGACCTGAATCCCCTCCTGGACCGATTCAATGGGCGTCATCTTTTTGAAGCGCTTGCCATTGATAACAATATCCCCCTGATCGGGGGTGTAGACGCCTGAGATGATCTTGATCATGGTGGACTTGCCGGAGCCGTTCTCCCCCACCAGGGTCAGGGATTCTCCCCTGTCAATCGAAAAGCTCACGTCATCCAGGGCTGTCACGCCGCCAAAACGTTTCGTGATTCCTTCAACTCGCAGCAGTTCTTCCATCAAATTGTCCTTCAATAAGATTAAAAAATTATGACCGAATTGCTCTGGGCGGTTGTGATTTCTCACAACCGCCCATTGGTACATCGTTTTGGAGGGTTAGAAGTCGTACTCGCTCATGTTTTCAGCCGTGATCTTGATCCAGGCGCTACCATAGATGACCGGGGCGCCGTTCACGCCGGTTTCGATGGTGATGCTCTCAAAACCGGGCACACCCAGGTCCATGCCTTCCACAATCTCCTCGCCCTGCACGAGTTTCAGCAGGACGACATTGCAGGCATAGCCCGCATCGGCAGGATCCCAGGCCATGGCCAGGTCCACCGCGCCGGTCTGAAGCAGCTCTCCGGCATAGGAGGTGATGCTGGTGCCAACAACGGCGATCTCATCATTGAGACCGGCCTCTTCAATGGCCCGGCCAGCAGCAACCACATCGCCGGCGGCCGAACCCTGCATCCCCTTCAGGTCCGGATAGGTGTCCAGAAGGTCTTTGAAGACATTGTAGGCCACTTCCTGGTCCTCTTTGGATTCAAACTTCCCGACAAATTCCATGTTGGGATAGTTCGCTTCCTGATAGGCCAGGGCACAGTCGGTCCATTCGTTGTGGGTGGCGTTGGTCAGGGAGCCGACGAACTGCACATATTGGCCCTCTTCGCCCATGCGGGAGGCCAGCTCGCGCATGATCTCCTCGCCATAGGCGCAGTTGTTGAAGGCTTCCACATCATAGTGGACGGTGCCCTCGCTGGCCGTGGCGGCTTCGTGGGTGACGACAAAAATACCGGCATCCATGGCTTTCTTCTGGGCGGGTTCGTTCTCCGGCACGCCGTAGGGCACATTGCAGATGCCATCCACACCCTGGGCGATCAGGTTTTCAATGATCTGCACCTGGGCGGCGGAATCGGCCTGGGAGGGCCCTTCCATGAAGGCAGTGTGGCCGGTGTCCTCAGCAAATTCCAGAACGCCCTTCTCAAGGCGCAGGAACCAGTTGAAGGCAATGGATTTCACCACGGTGCCGAAGGTGTATTCCTCATCGGTCATTTCCTCTTCGGCGGGTTCTTCGGCCTCGGTCTCTTCCATGGGTTCCTCGGCCGGCGCGTTGGTGGGCTGGGCGCAGGCGGCGACAATCGCTGCCAGCAGCAGCACAACCAAAATCGTAAGTAAACGCTTTTTCATTTCTTTTCTCCTAACTTGTGGTCATTTCGGGTTTGGTATTGTAGAAATGTTGGGGGTCCTTCACATACACACCTCTCTCTCCTATTGAACGAATCCATTGCGATGGTCTCCGGGGATGCCCAAATGAGCATCCTTTAAACTGGAAAGCCCGGGACCCCGGGCGCTAGACGATGATGGGCTCCACAGCGTGGGATTGGACCATCTCCCGGGTTGCGGCCGAAAGGCCGTCATCAGTGATGAGCACATCCACATCGCTCAGATCGCAGATCTTGACGAAACCAGCCTTGTCAAACTTGGAGGAATCCGCCAGGAGGATTGCCCGGTCGGCCGATTGGATCATGGCCTTTTTGATGGCGACCTCCTCGATATTGACATTCGAAATAACGCCATCCGTGTGGATGGCGTCTGCACCTAAGAATGTTTTGTCAACCGTGATGTCCTTGATGAAGGATTCGGTCAGGGTGCCTTCAAGAGAATACACGGCGTTGCGCACCATCCCGCCGGTGCAGATCAGCTTGATCTTGGGGTTTTCAGCCAGCTTGACGGCAATCTTCAAGTCATTGGTGACCACCGTGATGCGCACCATGCTGTTGAGCAGCAAAGCCAGGGCATAGGTGGTGGAACCGGCGTCCAGCAGAAAGGTGTCGCCGTCCTCCACCAGCTCCAGGGCCGCCCGGGCAATCCGCTCCTTCTCAGCCACCATCTCGTGGGACTTGATGTCATAGGGCATCTCCAGAGTCACCCCCGGGTTAACCCGGATGGCGCCGCCCCGCTTGCGGATGCACAGACCGTCCTGCTCCATGATGTCCAGATCCCGCCGGATGGTGACCGTGCTGACATCAAACGTCTCAGCCAGATCAGACACCTGGACATAACGGCTTTCGCTGAGCTTTTTCAAGATGAGCGCCCTGCGTTCCTCTGTGATCATAGCAGCCTTGCTTTTTCGGATTAATAAATTTTCGAAGGATTGTTGTTTGTAAAAGTTACGATTTTGTATGTATAGTTTATCAAAATATTATCGGAATGTCAACAAATTCGGGGGGCTGTTAACAAGGATGGGGCCTGGGACACACCCTTGGCAACCGACAACTCAATTTGATTCCTTTCGGGCCATTTTGTATAATAATAAAAAACACTCACCCCACCCCAATTCCCCCTCCGGCATCTTCCCACATACCGCCGCACCGGACAAATTCAAAGAATGGAGAACATCATGCACAATCGCCTGTCAAAAACCCTGGGTTGTATCGTCCTGTTGAGTCTCCTGATCAGTCTTTTCCCGCCCCAGCCCGTCCAGGCGGCCATGGAGATCGCCACCGACACCACCTGGTCCGGCACGGTGCCGATTGACCGGGACGTGGTCGTGCGAAACGGGGCCGTCCTGACGGTGGAATCCGGTGCAGCTATACAGATGGCAGGCACGGATGCCGAGCACGACGCCGTCTCTGGGACCGACCCGAACCGCATCGAGATCATCATCGAGGATGGCGCGCTGATGGCGGACGGGGCAGAGTTCTCCGTCTGGGGAGGCGGGTCCTGGTACGGAATCCGCATCCTCCCGGGTGGCAGCGGGCAAATCGCCAACTGCACCATTCTGGAGGGGGTGATCGGGATCGAAGTTGATACCGCCCATTCCGTCACAATCTCCGACAACGACATCCACACTCTGCAGGCCGGAGCCGGCAACTCGGCCTTTGGAATCCGGGTGATTGAGGGCAGTCCCACAATCTCAGGAAACGCAATCCATGATATCCAGGGCAGGTCCGGATCGGATGGCGGGCCCAATGAAGCGGGCGAAAACGGCGGAACAGGGTATGGGATCGCCATCATAGATGGCGCCCCGGTGATCGAAGACAACCAGATCTATCAGATCAAGGGTGGAGATGGCGGGGATGGCGGGGATGGCACGGATGGGGCCTCCGGAAACAACGGCACCAGCCTGCACCCGGAAGGCTACAATGGCGACTTGGGGGACAACGGCGGTGAAGGGGGATTCGGCGGAAGCGCCTATGGCATCTGGCTGGGGGCGGATGCCGACGGAACCGAGGTCAGCGGCAACCAGGTCTATCAAATCATCGGAAAGCACGGCGGACACGGGGGCGCTGGCGGCGATGGCGGCGCGGGGGGACGGGGGCTGAACGGAGACCCCGGCGCCGTGGGCGGGGATGGCGCAGCAGGCGGCGTTGGGGGCAACGGCGGCAACGGCGGCCTGGGCGGGGCCGGGGGCAGCGCCGGCGGCATCTTTGCAATGGCGGTCAACCTGATCCTGGAGGACAACCTTGTGGAGAATATCAGCGGCGGGATGTCCGGGGACGGAGGCCAGGGTGGCGATGGCGGGAGTGGCGGCCTGGGGGGGCAAGGCGGCGATGCCACCGCCCTCACCGGCGGGTCGGGAGGCGCGGGCGGATGGGGCGGAAACGGCGGTTCCGGCAACTTCGCCGGTGGTGGCGGGAACGCCTATGGTATCTCAATCTCATTAAACGGGCATTTCAGCGTTCTTTCCGGCAATCAGGTCACTGCAATTTTCGGGGGAACTCCCGGAGCAGGGGGCGGCGGCGGCATGGGTGGAACCGGCGGACAGGGCGGGGATGGCGGCCGGGGAAGGGACAGCGGGAACGGGGGCAACGGGGGCAACGGCGGCCCGGGCGGATTTGCCGGATTAGGCGTCCAAGGCAGCAGCAGCGGGCTGGGCAGAGCGCTGTTTGTATATAACCCCGCCACGGATCCCGGCCCAATCGTGAACAATATCTTTGCCAATGTCAACACCTACCGTGGGGGCGCGGGGGGCGCGGGGGGCGATGGCGGAGATGGCGGCGACGGCGGAACAGGCGGGGATGGCGGCCTGGGAGGAGGTTCACCGGGCACCGACGGCGCAGGCGGAAACGGCGGAGATGGAAACAATGGCGGTGATGGGGCCCTTTCCCGACCAGCCCACTTGGCATTGCTGAGCACCGTCACTGTGCAGTTCACCAACAACACCCTCTATCTCCCCAGCGCCTATCCGGCTGGCGGCGCGGGGGGCACCCAGGGCGCGCCCGGAGAGGGCGGCGCCGGCGCCACCCCCGGAGACGATGGCAATCCCGGATCCCCGGGCGGGGCGGGAGGCGCCGGGTTAGCCTTCGGCCTCGAAGCGATGTCCGGCGCCGTGGGCGCCTACAACAATATCTTCCTGTCCGACGGCGACGCCAACAGCTATGGCCTGAGTGAAAGCGCCTCTCCAACCATCACCTCGGATTACAATATCCTTCACAACTGGGGAGTCCCATATCATCTCATGTCCGGCGGCGCGCAGGACCTGGCCAAAGACCCCCTGCTGAGGGACGTTGCCAATGGAGACTTCAAACTGCAGGAGAGCTCTCCCTGTGTGGATGCGGGAAATAACGCTGCGCCGGGGACGCCCCCAGACGATTTTGAGGATGTCGCCCGCCCGGTGGATGGCGATGGCAACGGCACGGCTACGGTGGACATGGGCGCCCATGAATACCGCTATGAAAACACCGCCCCGGCCTTCACCAGCACACCGGTCACCGCTGCTGCAACGGGCGCGGCCTACGCCTATGTCATCACAACGGACGATTCCAACCTGGGGGAGGGGGACGCGCTGACCATCACAGCCCCCACCAAACCGGACTGGCTGAGCCTGCACGACAACGGCGACGGGACAGCGACCCTCTCCGGGACGCCCGGGAGCGACGATGGGGGCGACCACGCGGTTGTCCTGCAGGTGACCGACCTGGACAACGCCTCCGACACCCAAGCCTTCACCATCACCGTGGACTGTCTGGTGCACCTGCCCCAGGTGCTGCGCTGAGAAAAACGCGATGCACCGGGGACGGGTATTCCCGCGCCGCTAACCCTGCTGAAAAAAAGAGCCGCCCGATCCGGGCGGCTCCTGTGATTGCCGTAAAGCCCCCTGGAAAGGGGACTACCTGACAATCATGGGCAGGTATTGAAGATGTTCCCAGGGAATCATGGCGAAATGTGCGGAAGGATGGGCGCCGGCCCGTTCGAAGGAACCGCCAGCGTACAAAGTCCCATCCGGATCAAAGGCCAGAGCGTTGGCGTTGAAAGACAGGCCCCAATCCAGGGCAGCCCAATCCGTCCCATCGTAGAGGGCAATATGGCTGGCATCCATGCCGTTCACGGAGGTGAAATCGCCGCTGACGATCAGGTTGCCATGGCCATCAAAGGCCATGGTCGTCACGTTTGGGAGAACCCCACCCAAGGTGGCGATCAACCCTGTCCAGGCGGTGTGGTTCCAACGGGCCAGATAGGGCGCTGAACTGCCTCCGGCATTCAGGAAATAACCGCCAACGTAGATATCCCCATTGGAATCGGCCGCCAGGGCTTCCACGATATTGTCCACCCCGCCGCCCATATCGGACCACGCGCTGCCGTCCCAGGCCGCGACATAATTAATGGGGAATATACCTGCGCTGGTGAAGCGACCTCCAACATACAGGGTGCCATCCACCACCAGAAGGTCATTGACCGTGTCATTCACTCCCTCTCCCAGGGTGTGCCAGGTGTCCGTGGCGCTGTCCCAGCGGGCAATGTGGTTGACCTGAGTGGCCCCGATCTGGTCAAAATCCCCGCCGACATAGACATCCGTGCCATCCACGGCAATGGCATACACCGGGCCGTTGAGGTCCTCCGTCCCCAGGGCAGACCAGGTGTCCGCGGCGCTGTCCCAAAAAGCGATGGACTGGGCCGATACGCCCTCAACTTCTGTGAACATTCCGCCGATGTAAATGTCCATATCGGCGGTGTGAGCAACCGCGTAAACAACATCATCTGTTCCGCCGCCGGAAGAGACGGCCCCAAGATCATCGTAAATGTAATTGTAAGGCATTCCGGCAACAGCGGAAAAACGGCCCACGATGATGGCCCGGCCGGCCTGGTCAATGGCAATATCGTTCACGTTGCCATTCATACCGCCCGTCTCTGAGAAGGAATATTCCGTCACCGGCCGCCATTGATCTCCCGTGCCGCCCATCTGCCAGACGGCAATATAATTCTCCGGCAGGGTGGGGGATCCTCCGGGGTCCGCTGTCCCCGCACTGTTGAACAAACCGCCCGCGAAGAGAAAGTCCAGCCCGCCCCAATTCACCACGGCCAGATCCCAAACAGATCCGTTGGTACCCTCTCCAAACTGCGTCCACCCGCTGCCGTCATTAAAGGCCACATTATTGGCAGGAACACCTTCCACCTGGGTGAAGTCCCCGCCAATGAACAGGGCGTCAAGCGCTTCTATGGCAAAGACCGTCCCATTGGTGTCGCAGTTGGCAAGGACTGGTGGCGTCTGGGTGGGAGCATGCAGAACACAGTTTCTGGCGGATAATTCGGTAAACTCGGTGAACGAGCCGCCGATGTAGATCAGGCTGTCATTGGTGAGCGCCATATGGTCAACATGCAAGCTATAGACGAAACCATTCGTGCCATAGTTGACTCCAACGCCCACCTGCTCCCAGGCGCTGGTGTTTGTGTTCCAGGCGCCAATATAATTCAGGTGCAGAGACGAAGGGTCGCCGGTCCGGGTGAAGACGCCGCCGGCATAAAGCTTATCCGTTTCGTCGTCATAGGCCAGGGCCAGGACATTGCTGTTAAGGCCGTCGCCCAGGGCCGACCAGGTGCTGCCGTCCCACATGGCGACATAATTGGCCGCTGTGCTGCCGGCGGTGGTAAAATTGCCGCCAACATAGACATTGTCGGCGTCATCAATGGCGATCGCTGAGGCCTGTCCGCCGGGGAGGCCGTCCCCCAGGGCATGCCACTGGCTGCCGTCCCAGCGGGCCACGCTGTTGGCGGCCACCCCGTCCACTGCGGTGAAATTGCCCGCGATATACAGATCCCCGCTGCTGTCCACGGCCATATCGCTGACCGTTTGACCAAAGCTTCCGCCGGCGGTGATGCCCTGGCCCAAAGGCGCCCAGGCTTTGGTCGCCATATCCCAAACGGCCACCTGGTTGACCCGCTGGCCGTCCATGTACATGAATCCGCCGGCCGCATAGAGCAGGCCGTCATGATAGAGAACGCTGTTCAGATAGGCCGATGCACCGGAAATAAAAAAGCCCGGCTGCCACCGGCTGTAATAGTGCTGCGCGGCGCGGGCGGAACCGGCGTATTGCGCCAGCGCCGGTCTGGTGCGTCCTGTGCCCAACAGCCCTCCCAAGAAGAAAACCAGCAAAATAATAACCCAACCCCTGCGTCCCACCCGCAACATGATTATCTCCTTAAACTAGATTGTAAGTGAAAATTGGTCTGCATGTCCATTATAGCATGCGCATAGATTTCATTTCAATAGAATTAAGTCGGGGTCGGTTGTCAGCGTGGGTCAGAGAAAATACGCCATGGGAAATGGATGCTGAGCCCTGCAACGCACGCCGCAAGGCGCTCAGGGAAGAGAAATCACGCCCAGGGTATCCCGCTCCAGGTCAATCAGACCGGGCGCCATTGTCAGGCGATAGACCACAAAAACCGCGCAGCCTGTCAGGGCCGCGATCACCAGATCCACACGGTACCGCATGGACCGCACCTTCAGCCAGTTGAGCCAGGCTCTGGTGCGCTGGGGATTTTTCTGCAGGAAAATCTGCCCCCAAACCCCAACGACAATCGGTGCAAACCATAAAAAGGCCGGGATATAGGGTGAAGGCGCAATCACATAACCAGAAAGCCCCAGGCCAATAAGAAGCCAGAACAAAATGCGGCATATCAATAATCGGTTTGCAGTTGGATCATTTTTTGCCATGGACAACCCACATCAAGCTGCGTCTATTCACGATAGTAATAATAGTGTAGCAAGAAATAATCCATTGTGTTGTTTAAGAGCCCCGGCCGGGTACCTCGCCATGCATCCAGGCAGCAGCAAACACACCCATTTGCACATGGACGGTCCTCGGTTTCCTGCCCTGGAAATGTCCGCTGCCCCACCTCCTGTCCGGTCATACCCCTTCCAGCCGCCGTGAAGCCTCAGGGTTCTGCGATCTCGAAATAGTCAAACTCGGCGATCAGATCCGGAATATCCTCTGTGGTGGAATTGGTGGCGCCCAGGCCGACAGATTTGAATTCAAAAAAATTACCAAAGGCCCCGGCCCGCTGCCATTCTCCAGGGGCGGTGGCAAAATAGCCGGTGACGCTGCCGGCCTGGTTCACCAAGCGCAGATACACATTGGTATCATTGGGTTCCCGGCTGTGAACATAGACATCCTCAAAGGGGTTGCTGTCAATGTAGGTCTCCATGAAGTAGCCCGGGCCCTGGCTGGCACAGATGCTGCAATACCCCGTGTTCAGGGCTATGTAGTTCTCATGGTCCTCAAAGATGTAGATGGTCGCCTGTTGAAAGTTCATGGCCGGGTCTGCACGGACATGGGCGGTGATCACAAACTCCCCCGAAGGCACTTCCCGGGTGAGGAAATTGACCAGACCATAATTCTCTTCCATATAAAAGGCGGGATCATCCGCCACGATCCGCAGCCAACCGTTCATGAAGGACCAGCGGTCCGGGTCCTGATTGATCCAGGTCCACCCCGGCTGAAGCGCGCCATCGAAATCATCCCGGAAGAGCACCCCCTCCGGCAGGGCTGTGGGCGGGGGATCGGTCCGGGTGGCTGTGGGCGCGGGGTCGGTGGGGGTGGCGGTTGGCAGCGGCGCGGCTGTTTCGGTGGGGGACGCGGCCGTATCCGAAGGCCGGGGTGGAGGGGTCTCCGGATCCGGAGTCTGGGGAGCCGGGGCGCAGCCCATCAGCAAAACAATACAAACAGTCAGCAGTAGCACTCGTCGCATCGTGCGTCTCCTTGGTTTCCAATGGGGGGACATGTTCGGCAGCCAGAGACCAGCCTCCTACGGAGGCCTGACCGCCATGAACAGGCTTGATCAGATATGTGCATTTCATTTAAAGCAGGTGGATGGGCCAGGGTGGGTAATAATGCAATAAAGATTGCCCTGGAAAAATCACAAACCACACTCAGTATAAACAATGTCATAGGGACCTGTCAACAACTTCCCCAGGACTAAAATTTTTCACATGCGATTGCCCAGACAACTTCCCTGGCTCATAGAGACCAGCCGGGGATTCCATGTTAAAATCACCTCAGCCCGGACGAATCCCTCTCCTGTGCGGAAGGCAACCAGACCATGAAACAATCCGATTCCTATCGCATCAATTCAACCCGATTTAACAGCCGCGCCGTGCAAAAAATGGTGCGCGCCTGGGTCCGGCTGGCAGCGCCGCAGGAGATCCCCTGGACGCCCCTGGACAGGCCTCTGACCGAGAGCGCTGTGGCCCTGGTCAGCTCTGCCGGGCTGGCCCTGAAAACGGACCGGCCCTTTGACCAGTACCTGGAGCGGGACAACCCCTGGTGGAGCGACCCCGGCTGCCGTCTGCTCCCCAGGGACACGACCGGGGCTGACGTGCGCCTGTACCACATGCACATGAACCCGGGCCTGGTTGAGCAGGACCTGAACACCCTGATGCCCCTGCAGCCCCTGAAAGCGCTGGCGGCCCGGGGCGTCATCGGCGCAACGGCCCAGAACCACTACGCCTACATGGGCTACACCCTCCAGCCGGCCGCACTGCTGGCACAGGGCGCGCCGGACATGATCCGGCAGATGAAAGCCGAGGGGGTCAACATCGTCGTCCTGGTGCCGGGCTGACCGGTCTGCTGCTGGTCCGTGGGACTGGTTCAAAGGAAAATGGAAGCGGCTGGCCTGTCCACCATCACCCTGACGGGGATCCCCGAGCTGACCGCGTCGGAGGGCGTGCCCAGGCTGGCAGCCGTTGCGCGCCCCCTGGGCTATCTGCTGGGACAGCCGGGGGATGCTGAGGGGCAGCAGGCCGTGCTAACGGCCGTTCTGGAGGCCCTGGCTGCCATGGACACGCCGGGGGAGGAAAAGCATCTGCGCTTTGGGTGGCCGGAAGACGCATCGGTGCTGAAAAATGAACCGCCGGAGACGCCCCCCATCGTGCAGTACCTGAAGCGCCACCCCTGGCATCTGCGCAATTTTTACGCCCGGGAAGCGCCCGAGCGGTTTTTGGTGGACGGGAGAGGATAATCCGCGCAGGGCGGGATGCCTGCGCCCGGGGGCCCGTAAAGACAAGAAAAAAACCAGGGGGGTATGCCTGTCCGGCGTTGCCCTTTGACCTGGGCCGTTTTGCTCACCCTTCTGAACCCAACCGTGCCCTTGGGTGCGCCGATTTGCGCATCTGACCATTGTCAGTGGGAGCAAAGTCCATTATTATATCTTATAGCATCTATGCTATTTATGGTATATAACCATTCGATAATATCAAATAAGCGCCAACAAGGAGTTTTTCCATATGACATCCTCTACCCAACCCCTTTCCATGAGACGACTGCTGGCATTGTGCGCAGCGCTGTGCTGCTTCCTGTCCAGCGCGATTCCAGCCGCGGGACGGCCCGCGCGCCAAATTGAGATCAGCGCCGGGGCCTGGAATGCCCTGGCCGCCGGGCTCAACGACGACGTGGAGGCAATGGCCGTCCTGAACGACGACCTCTATGTGGGCGGATTTTTCACCGACGCCGGCGGGGTTGCCGATGCCGACCGCATCGCCCGCTGGGACGGGACCCAGTGGCACGCCGTGGGCGGCGGGCTGAGCAGCGGCTGGGTGCGCGATATGATCGTGGTCGGCTCCGACCTGTATATCGTGGGCAATTTTTATAATCTGGGCGGCATCCCGGAGGCGGACCATCTTGCCCGCTGGGACGGGACCCAGTGGCATGCCGTGGTGAGCGCCAGCGCATGCATGGCGCCTGCTGCCAATGCGGTGGCCGTGATCGGCAGCGATATCTATATCGGCGGCAATTACGTAGACCACGCCGGCATTCCCGAGGCGAACTATATCTCCCGCTGGGACGGGACCGAGTGGCACGCCCTGGGGGCGGCCTGAACAGCTATGTATGGGACCTGGACGTGATCGGGTCCACCCTCTTTGTCGGCGGGAACTTCACCGACGCCGGCTGGCTGACGGACGCAGACCGCATCGCCGCCTGGAACGGCAGCAATTGGCAGGCCCTGGGGAGCGGCCTGGCCAACGGCGAAGTAAACACCCTCCACGTCAACGGGGCAGATCTGTATGCCGGCGGCAGTTTCAGCAATGCTGGCGGGGAGGACGACGCCGATCACATCGCCCGCTGGGATGGAACCCAGTGGCACGCAGTGGCCGCCGGGATCTTCAACAGGGTCAATGCCATCCTGGTGGAGGGGAGCCATGTCTATGTGGGCGGCGGTTTTCAGAACGCCGGCGGAATCCCGGAGGCGGACCGGATTGCCTATTGGGACGGGGCAAACTGGCAGGCTCTGGCGGGGCTCAACGCCAGCGTCTACAGCCTGACCAACTTCAATGACCAGCTTGTTGCCGGCGGGAACTTCACCAATGCGGGGGGGCTGGCGGAGGGCGATTATATCGCCCTCTGGCAGAACGAAGCCGACCTGCGCCTGACGGTCAGCGACTCGCCGGACCCCGTCCGTCCCGGACAGCAGCTAACCTATCTGATCAGCGTGACCAACGACGGCCCCGGCACAGCCACCAATCTGGTGGTCACGGACACCCTCCCGCCCGGCACAAGCTGGGTCACCTTCGGCGGCGGGACCGGCTGGAGCTGCACGAACAGCGGACAGACCATCACCTGCACCCGGGACAGCCTGGCCGCCGGGGACACTGCGCCCAATATCCTCATCAGCGCGGCCGTGACCGGGGTGAGCGCACCGAACACGCTCCTGAACACCCCCTCGGTCAGCGCAGACAGCTATGACCCCGACTCGGGCAACAACACCAGCACAGCCGCCACAGCCGTCCAGGCCGAGGCCAACCTGAGCGCGGCTCAGAGCGCTGCACCGGACCCCGTGCACCCCGGCTCCAGCCTGACCTTCACCCTGACTGTCAACAATGCCGGGCCGGACGCAGCCTATGACATCACCCTGGAAGACACCCTGCCAACCGGCACGGTTTTCCAGAACGCCAGCGGCAGCGGCTGGGACTGCAGCCACGCCAGCGGCACGGTCACCTGCACCCGGGACAGCCTGGCCGCGGGGGATGCCCCGGCCGTCGCCCTCACGGTGACCGTCCCCATCACAGACACAGCCGCCACCCTGACCAACAGCGTGACAACCAGCGCCGGCAGCACCGACCCGGATCCATCTGACAACGATAACGACCTGGAGGTGACCCTGACCCCCTGGCAGACCTTCTTGCCCCTGGTGACCCGTTAGCCCTTTTCCCCTCTCTCCAGCAGGGGCTGCCTCTCCAAAAGGCAGAGGATAATTGCATCTAAATATATTCTCTAACCCCATCCTCGGTCCTTCCCCTGAAATCAGGGCGCGCATGCATGCGTCAGATGCCCGCAAGCACAGCGCTGCGGGCAGGAAGGGGTCATGTTGGAGAAAATCAAAAAAAGAAACGATGTCTTACCATTCCTCTCGCTGGCCTCATTTATCAAAATATGATTCTCACGATGAGCTTTGTACATTTAGATGGTTATTTGCAGATATATTTTGATAGCGTGTTTGGTTTTGGGGTCTTTCGATAGAGACCTCTTCTCCTTCCTGTTCTTCATTTTCATCTTTTTGGTTCGCCAACAGTATCAACAGTTTAGTGCACCCCTGCTTCAATCCTGCCCGGGCGCCTGGCCATGGACCAGGGTGTAGGTCATATCCGCCATCTGGGCCGGGGTGTGGTCGTTGGGGGTCTCCAACCACCAGATCACCAGCCGCATCAACGCCCCCACCACATATTGGGCCGTGACCTCCGGTGAGAAGGGGATCTCATCCATGAACTGTCCCGATGCGATTGCCCCCTGAATGGCCGCTGCCAGGTAATCCGCCACCCGGTGGGTGATCAGGGCGGAGCCCTTCCCCCCCAGCATCACCCGGTACAGGTCCCGGTGTCGGGCAGCGGTCTCAAAGGTGATGCGATAGCCCAGATAGCCGGGGGGCAACCCCTCCTGGCCTGATCGGGTCCGCCCCTCCCCCATGGAATCCTCCAGCCCATCCTGGATGATATCCCAAAGGATATCCTGCAGATCATGATAATGAACATAAAACGTTCCCCGACCCAGATCCGCCCGGTCCACAATATCCTGGATGGTGACGGCATCAAAGCCTTTCTCCAGCACCAGGGCCAGGGTGGCATCCTTCAGCTTCCGGCGGGTGCGCAGTTTACGCCGCTCGTGGCGGTTCAGCGATTTTTCCTCAGATTTTGGACGCATGTTCAATATTGACACTCCTCTGATTCTGGTGGGGGCCAGGCCCTTGACAAGTCATACCAACCTCTGTAGTATAGTCTTTAATTGACAATCTGTCTAATTAAGACATTATGTTCAACGTCCCCGGCAGAACCGGCTGGGAACGTTTATGTTGGAAACCATATCCACAATCAAAACAAACCGATGGGAGTTATCATGTCCTCAACCAACCTTCGCCGCCGCCGTCAAAAAATCCGTTCCGCCCTGCTGCTCCTCACCTTCCTGCTCTTTCCGGTGGTGATGAATTTCCTCTCGCCTTATGTGATCATTGACGGGGCGTTTCAAGGCATCATCAGCGGCAGCTTCATCCTCTTCGGGATCCTCTTCATGAGCTCCCTCTTTGTGGGCCGGCTGTGGTGCGGCTGGATCTGCCCGGCTGCCGGGCTCCAGGAAGCGGCCTTTGCCGCCAACGACCGACGGGTGACAAAAATCAACTGGCTCAAGTGGATCATCTGGGGCCTCTGGCTGGGGGTGATCGTCCTGGGGGCCATCACGGCCGGGGGCTTCTCCCGGGTGGCGCCCCTCTACCTGACGGAAAGCGGCATCTCCGTGGATGCGCCCGAAAAATACCTGATTTACTACATCGTTCTGGGGACCATCTTTGCCCTGTCTGTCTTCGTCGGACGGCGGGCATTCTGCCATGGCGCGTGCTGGATGGCGCCTTTCATGATCATCGGCCGCAAGGTCCGCAACGGACTTAACACGCCGGCTCTGCGTCTGACGGCGGAATCGGAAAAGTGCATTGACTGTGAGAAATGCACCCGCGCCTGCACGATGAGCCTGGACGTGCACGCCATGGTGCGCAAAGGGGACATGGAGCAGGCCGAATGCATCCTGTGCGGCGAGTGCATCGCCGCCTGCCCCCAGGATGTGATCCATTATGCATTCAAAGCCGGCAAGGGCTGACATCCCATCCGGCACGACTTTCACAAAGCCACCTGAAAAACAACAAGGATTCGCCCACGTTGTTTGCGCCTGGCGCCTTCCCACGCACCCTGTTTTTCTCAGGACGCGACCTGGACGGAAACAAGGGCCCGGGGGGTGCTGCGCCGTGAAACGGTTCCACGCTGGCAGCAAAGGGGGATGCCGGACAGCGGCTTTTCGCCGCCATGGCAGGGTACGCTTCAAGACCGTCACGGAGCGCCTGCGTCCCTCCCCTGGACAGGATCTGAGTACTCGCAGTGGCCGCTGTGGGCGGTTGGTGCGCTGGAAAATGTCTGAGGCTGGGTGCCGCGCCAACATCTGATCAAATCTCCCTGTTGAGATCCTCCGTTTGCAATTTCCCACTTTGGTTTAAGCCTTATCCCGTCCACAGGCCCTAAGGCGGAGCGATCTGCAGGGGGCGATGTTCACCATTGGCCGGCAGACACCCCCGTGAGAAAAATGAACCATCTGTGCAAAGCCAGTATACTCATGGTAAGTCCCTATCCAAAGAAAGGAAAACACAGATGAAAAAACGAAAAAAAGGCACCTACCTCTCCCTGGGCATCGCCCTGGGGATATCCCTCGGGGCCGCGCTGGGGATGACGCTTTTTGACAACATCGCCATCGGCATCGGGGTCGGCCTGGCGATTGGCGTGGCCATCGGCTCCGCCCTGGATGCACAGCAACAGAAAAAATCAGGAGAAGCAGACGAAAACCCGGAAGAGCCGGACGAAACAGCCTGAACCCCGACGCTCCAAGGCGGTATAATCACATTAACCACCAAATACAGAAAGGATGCATCACCTTGGGAACCAAAGGAAGAGAAATTGTTGGCATGGATGTTGAGAAATTGATTGCGGCCCTGAATCGCGCCTTCGCGGACGAGTGGCTGGCCTACTACCAGTATTGGATCGGGGCCAAGGTCATCAAAGGGCCCATGCGCGGCGCGGTGGAAGCCGAGTTGATCGAGCATGCCGGCGAAGAGCTGGAACACGCCAATATGCTGGCCGACCGCATCATCGAACTCGGCGGAACCCCCCTGATTGACCCCGCCGCCTGGCAGGAACACACCAACTGCGGCTATGAGGTTCCCGCCGATGAATTTGTGAAAGCCATTCTGACTCAGAACATCCAGGGGGAACAGTGCGCCATCCGGGTCTACCACGAACTGCTGGATATGGTCCAGGGCAAGGATCCCGTGACCTTCCATATCCTGGTGGAGATCCTGGAGGACGAGGTCACCCACGAGGAAGAACTGCAAGCCCTGGAAGAAGACCTGACCATGATGATGGACAGGAAATAACCCGATTCTCCCTATAAGTCAACCGCGCACCCCTCGCGAGGTGCGCGGTTTTTTTATTGCATTAAGCCGGATCATTCCCGGAAAGAAAAATTAATCTATACGAATATCCTGCCGGGTCGGGCGGGTCAGTCTCCACCCTGGGAATAGATCACCGCACTGTATGGGGCCAGGGACACAAAGCCGTGGAAAGGCATCCCGTCGGCGCTCCCCGCCTCCGCCCCCGCATCGGCGCTGACCTGGCCGGTGTACTCCGGGTCGTAAGCGGCGGCGTGGCTGTCAAAGCGCAGCTTCCACAGCCCATCCTGGGGCAGGCCCACCCGGTAATCAACCAGGGTCCGGTTGCGGAAGTTGAACACCGCCACCACCCCATCCTCGGGGTCCGCATCCCCCCAGCGGTGGAGGGCCAGGACCTTCTCCGCCGGGTTGTGATGATAGACATGGGCGTGCTGTCCCATCAAGCCCCGACTGACCCCTGACAAGTTCCGGCGGAGGCGAATCAGGTCCCGGTAGAGAAGCACCATCCCCGGAAATTTCTCCCGCAGGTTCCAATCCAGGGGGTCTGTGTTCTGAAACCAGCGATCTTCCAAAAACTCCTGGCCCTGGAAGAGCATGGGGATGCCCGGGGATGTCATCAGCAGGGCCGCCCCCAGGGTGGAACGCTTTTTGGCGTACCAGCTATGGGGTTTCCCGGGCCAGATCTCCTCCACAAGGCGGGCTTTCCCGTTGGCCACCTCGTCATGGGACTCGGTGTAGATCACGCTGTGAAAGGCATCATTTCCGATGCGGTCCGCCAGGGCGGCGATGACCGGTCCCAGGTCCCGCCCGTCGTCCTCAATGGCGGTGAGGGCGGAGCGCACCCGTCCGGCAAAACCATTCTCCCACTGTGCGCCGAATCCGGCGCCCCCTGCTTCCAGGGTGCGGGTGATGGCCGGGTCGCCCATCAGGTCCTCGGCGATGGTCAGCTTGCCCGGGCAGCAATCATTCACCATGGCGTTGACCTCCCGCAAGAGACGCCAGGCATCCGGGATGGGCGTCATGCGGTCCGTGATGTGAAAGCGCAGATACTTGGTGCTGTCGAAGCGCAGGCCATCCACATGATATTCCTCCAGCCACTGGCGAACATTGTCACAGATGAAGCGGCGCACCTCAGGCCGACCGTAATCCGGGCGGGTGTGGCCCCAGGGGGTTTCGGCCCGGGGGTCATTGTAAAAATAGATGCCCCCATAGCGGCCCTCATGCCAGCCGTCAAAACGCCACAGGTCCAGGTCGGCGGGGCCGAAGTGATTGTAGACCACATCCAGAAAGACCGCCAGGCCCTCCTGGTGGGCAGCATCAACGAAGCGCTTGAAGGCCCGGGGGCCGCCGTATTCATTTTCGATGGCGAAGGGCAGGGCCGGATTATAGCCCCAGGACAGCTCGCCCTCAAATTCAACCGGCGGCATGACCTCCACCGCGTTGACTCCCAGATCGCGCAGGTACGGCAGTTTGTCCATGGCCGAGATGAAGGTGGCTGCACCGTGGGGATCCCCCTCCGGGTTGGTGAAGGTGCCGATATGCAGCTCGTAAATCACCAGCTCGTTCCGGGGCGCCAGAGAAAAATCTGTCACCTGCCAGTCATAGGCGGGGTCGGTGATGATGGCGTTGCCGGAAGATCCGGTGACGTGGGTGGCATAGGGATCCACGCGATAGAGGGTCTGCTCCCCATTGAAGATGACGAACAAATATTCCTGGCCCAGGCGGGCCCCGGCGACCTCCCCCCGCCAGATGCCCTGACCCTCCTGCGCCAGGGGATGGGCTGAGTCATCCCAGTCATTGAACTGGCCGATGACGGCCACCCCATCGGCAAAGGGAGCCCAGACGCGGAAGCGAGCCCCCTCCTCCAGGGGAATGGCGCCCAGGGATTTCCGGGGGGAAGCTGTTTTGGAAACAGAATGCTCTGTCATGGCCGCCCCTCAACCCTGCAGGAGGGATTCGGCCCCATCAATCCAGACCGGGGTGCCGGTGATCAGGCTGGCCCGGCTTGAGGCCAGGAAACAAACCAGCTCCGCCACCGACCGGGGTTGGCCGGGATCGCCCTCATTGAGGGGCAGGAGCCCTTCCGGATACTCCGCCGGCCAGCCGACCCCCTCCAGATCTTCCCTGGTGGTGTTCTCCCCGATCTCGGTGTGGACGGCGCCGGGGCAGATCACATTCACCCGGATGCCGTGGGGCGCCAGCTCGAGGGCCAGCATCTTCCCCAGGGCGAGCTGCCCGGCCTTGGAAGCGGCATAGGCCGTGGCCCCGCTGTTGCTGAACATGCGGGTGCCGTTCACCGAGGCGGTGATGATGACGGCCCCGCCCCGTTTCTTCAAATGGGGCACGGTGAACTTGAGGGTAAAAAAGGTCCCGTTCAAATTGATGTCTATCGTCTTCCGCCATTCATCCACCGAAAGGCGGTCAATGGGCGCCCAGAGGCCGTTGACCCCGGCGTTGGCAAAGACCACGTCCAGCCGGCCCCAGCGATCCACCAGCTTTTCCACCGCCGCCTGGAGCTGCTCCGGCCGGGCGATGTCGGCCAGCAGAGCGAGGGCCTCGCCCCCCGCTGTCCGGATCGATTCGGTCACGGCATCCACCTCGGCCTCATCCCGGGCCAGAACCCCCACCCGGGCGCCCCTGTCGGCAAACAGCCGCGCCGCCGCCTCCCCGATCCCGGAACTGCCGCCGGTGACCAGCACGACCTGCGTGTTAAATTCAGAATTCATGGACCCTCCAACTGTCTGGGAAAATAACGGACACAAACATACAGTTTCATTGCACCCGACAGGACGGCGCAGTGCGCCGGAACAGCGGTGGCATTATCGTTGGATTGCGTTGGAAAGATTGGCATTGGGCATGATACAATCGTCAATGAAACCCGATAGCTCACCGAATGAAAGGGGAAAAATGCGCAACCGACTCCTGACTCTTATCACCCTGTGTCTGCTGTCGCTGCTGCAGACGGGCTGCGGCAAGACCCCGGCTCCGCCACCCCCCGAGCGCGGCGAGGGCATCTTTCTCGAGATGCACTATGTGGGAGAGAATACTGCAACAGCTCAAACCGAAGAAGACGACACCCCCTGCATCGCCTACGCCCACTATCCCACCCTGATTGGTCCGCTGGAGTACACCGCGCCTTTCAACCAATGGGTGGCTGGGCTGAGCCAGGAATCCGCCGCCATCGCGCTGGACTGCCTGGCCAATCCTGAGGCCTACGAGCACTACCGGATAGACGAGATCATCCGGATGTGGAAATATCAGCAGTGGACCCGCACCGAGCTGTCCATGTCGAGCCGGGGGATTTACAGCGGGCGGCTGTTCACAATTGGTCTCCCACCTGGGGCCGCCACCTGCGCGAATATCAACCATGCCAGCTTCACCTACGACGCGGTTCAGGGTCGGTTTCTGACCACCGAGGACATCTTCGTTGCGCCCTTTGAGCACATTCTGGATGCCGGGGTGGCAGCAGCGGCTTCCGAACAAACCGGGTACAGCAGCACCGACACCATCTGGTCTTGGGCTCTGAGCGAAGAGGGACTGCGTCTGTATGCGTTGGTGCTGACCATGGATCCGGCCCCGAATCATGCCACCCTGCCCTGGTATCAGGTCAAGGATCTGATCCGCTGGTCCGGGGTGATGGGGGATATTTTTCCTGAAATGACAGAGGAATGAAATGTGTCAGGGAAGGAAAAAAACCGGCATTTTGGGTGGGCGGGCCAAATCCCCCAGACGGCTTCTAAGCGACGATATTTCGCGGCCATACCAGACGTTATCGCCAAAACCTGATTTGCTCTAAGGCGCCTTAGATTGCATTCATGTAACGTTAATGTAAAGTTTCATGTTGCGTATTCGTAAAGTAAATGTAACGGTTAGCTTTACTATGCACGTTACATCTATTTGGGTACCCCCCGATTTTCTGAAACTGCCATGACAACTGTTTCCCGCACATACCCATCTGCCCCCCTTTTCTCACGTCCAGCGCGCCAGGTCCGCATCCAGCTCCTCCAGGGTCACCAGCCGGAATCCGGCCACCGTCCAGTTGCCCTCCGGCACATCGCCGCCCCCCGCCCCCACCGACCGGGCATAGTCCCGCGCCGCCGCCGTCCACCCGGCCCGGTCAAAGCCCAGCTCGCCAGAAAGCGGGATATTTGAGGCATGGAGAATGGAGTGCGAGGTGCAAGGATCCAGAAAGCGATCAAATGACCCCGGTCCCATCTGGTTGTTTTTCAGGGACGAACACTGGGGTGCGAGCAGCCGCTACGTGAGGCCCCCTCCTTACAGATCCCAATCCTATGTACTTGTGATCTCACCCCTGCGCCATGATCTCCCCCCGCCGGAAGGTCTGCACTCCGACAGCCAGCAACGCGCCGGCGATCACCCAGAAGAGCCCTCCCAGGGCCGCCGTCACCCAGGGGCCGAAGTATAACCCCCCCGTCACCTGGGAAAACACCAAAGCCAGGACCGGCACCACAACAACCGCCGCAATCTGGTTAGCCTCCTGAAAGGAACTCACCCGGGAAGAGACCAACACCGTGGCGCCCAGGCCCATGGCGGCCGCGGCCGGCCCCACCCACACCACCATCAGGACCCAGGTCAGGTTCGGAAAGAACACCCGGCCCATAGTCTGCCAGGCGGCCAGGTTGGCCGTCAGGGCAAACAGCAGAAATCCAACCAGGGAGACCACAATGGCCGGCAGCATGGCCGAGAGCGCCTTGCCGGCAAACAGGGTCAGGTCGGTGGTCGGCGTATAGACCAGGGCCTCCAGGGTCTTGCGTTCCTTTTCCCCCGCAAAACTGTCCGCCGCGATGACGCTGGCCACCATCAGGGGGATGATGAGGAACATCGGGGCAAACAGGTACATCAACAAAAAGACAATCAGGGCCTGATCGGTGGTATAGTCTCCGAAACGGGCGGTCAGCTCCGGTGGCAGCATGGCAAGAAAACGGTCCATATCGGGCAGGTTGGCTCCGGGCATCCGGCTCAGCGCCGGGGCAAAGAACCCCACCCCGGCGGGCAGCAGCACCATGAAAATCAACGGGACGATGATCATCGGCAGCAGGACCCCCTTGCTGCGGCTGACAGCCAGCAAATCCCTTCTCAGAATAGCTTTGACGGCGCGCCAGTTCATGGGGCGTCTCCTTCTGCGGGGTGCAGGGCAAAATAAATATCCTCCAGGGTTGGCTCCCCGGGGATCAGACGGTAAAGGGACAGGTCATGAGCCACCAGGTAGGCGACCAGTTCGGGGATCCGTTCCCGGTCGTCCAAGGACAATAAAAGGCTTCCCGGTTCCTCCGTTCGCTGAATATCCGCCGCACCGGGAAAGCCTTCCAGGGCCGCTTCTGCGGCTGGCAGTTCTTCAGGCCGCAAGGCGATCTCCAGGCGCACGCCAGGCCAGATCTCCCGGGCCAGGACGGCGGAGGTTCCCAGGGCAATCAGCCGCCCATTCTCCAGGATGGCCACCCGGTCGCACAGGCGTTGGGCCTCGTCCAGGTTGTGGGTGCAGAGGAACACCGTCCGGTCCCCGTTCCGGCTGATCTCCCGGATCAGATCATGAACCTGGCGTGTCACCACCGGATCCAGCCCGGCGGTGGGCTCATCCAGAAAGAGCAATTCCGGCTGATGGATCAGAGCCCGTGCCAGGGCCAGCTTTTGCTTCATGCCCCTGCTGTAGGTGGCGACCCGATCCTGCGCCCGGTCCGCAAGCTGGAACAGGGCCAGGAGGTCGTCCATCCGTCCGGGAAGATCGGTCTGCGGCACCTGATAGAGAGCGCCAAAAATGGACAGGTTCTCCCGCCCGGTCAGGCGCTCATCCACCGCGGGGGTTTCCGTCAAAACCCCGGTTCGGGCGCGCAGCCGAGGGCCATCCGCGACCGGGTCCAGCCCCAGGACCCGGGCCCTGCCGGCGGTGGGGGCCAGTACGCCATTGAGCAGGCGCACCGTGGTGGTCTTCCCGGCGCCATTATGGCCCAGGAAACCCAGCACCTCGCCGGGCTGCACGGTCAGATCGAGGCCATCCACAGCGGTGATGTCCTCAAACCGGCGGGTGAGGCCCTCCGTTTGGATGGCCGGTATACGTGTCATGACCCCTTCCTTTCGGCTGAAGCCTTGAAGCCCTCTGCCATGCGGATCACATCTTTATAATGAAGCTGGTCATGATACAAGCCAATGCGGAGGGAAACGATCAGGTTCACAAACCCCAACAGGGGGTCAAAGAGGTAAACGCGGTCCAGGAGCTGGCGTTCATTTTTTCGTCCGATGAAGGGGGTTGGCATGGGTATCTATCCTTTTATACATAAAAAGTATCATACTTTTTATGTATATTATCTTGGTATGGGGTTTTGTCAACACGAGCATGATGAAAGGGGATCGGGGAACACGGCAACACGAGCCGCAAGCATCCATGTGAGGCAGGTGAGACGGTTAAAACCGCCTCCCCTAACCCCTCCCCCGCAGGTCGGCTGCCATGCGGATCACATCTTTATAATGAAGCTGGTCATGATACAAGCCAATGCGGAGGGAAACGATCAGGTTCACAAACCCCAACAGGGGGTCAAAGAGGTAAACGCGGCCCAGGACAGGCTCCGGCTTGCCGGTGTAAAACGCCCGGACCTGCTGATGGATGGTATCCTGTTCTTCCTTCAGCACTGCCAGGGGGACGGGGTTATCGGGGGTATATTTCGGATTCCAGAAAAACCCAAACCGCATGATGAAGCTGTCCTTGCGATAGGGATCGGCCCTGTCCGTGCGGTAGCCCCGGGCGGGCCAGAGCCCGGCAGTCCAGCGGAAACAGCGCCAGGCGCAGGCGACCAGGGGGGAAACGCTGCGAAAGAGGAGGACATTGTGATTGAGGATCTCGCCAATGCTCCACTCACCGGGGGCCGGGCGCTGCCAGATCTGGTTGGGCGACAGCCCCTCCAGGGCCGCGTAGGCGGCCTCCCGCTGGGCATCAAGCAGATCGAGATAGTGGGGGATAACCTGCTGATTGACATCTTCCATTTTAAGGTACCTGCCCTTTCTTATTAGTGTGGATCAGGATAATTATAATGAAGAATCCCCTCAGGAAGGCGGCGGATGAACCAGGTTAATCACATATGATCTTATCAAGCGGCGAACTTCTTTCGTTATCGCCCTGGATAAATGTGCTGCTTGTCCTATTGCTGACACCATCCTCGTTCCTTCCCCTGAAATCAGGGCGCGCATGCATGCGTCAGATGCCTGCAAGCGCGGCGAGCACGGGCCTCCTGGCCTGTACCACTGCGCTGATGGGGTCTGATGCCCCACAGCTTGTGATGCCCCTCAGCTTGCGGGAGGATAGGGTTATACAACCCAATGAAGGCAAACCTTGGTATACAAGTTTTGAAAGCTTTGCCGTGTAATTCTCTGAAAGAAAAACCGCTCAATTGAAGGAAATCTTCCTCCCCCCTTCTCACCATGTAAAGCCGAACGTTACATCCTAAGTTATAAAAAATGCTGCCCTGAAAAAACAGGGCAGCACATTTCTTTCACGCACGGGTCCCGGGTTCAGGTCACAGCGTCTTCTTCATATAATAGCGCTGGTGTCCGGGGGGGAAGTCCGCCAGACTGCCAAAGACAGCGTAGCCGAATTTCTCATAGAAGCCTCGGGCCTGGAAGCTGAAGGTGTCCAGGTGGGCGAACTGTGCGCCCCGCGCCCGGCCCTCTTCCTCCGCGAGGGACAGCAGGCGCGCTCCGATGCCCTGACCGCGCAGGTCTTCCCGGACCCACATCAGCTCAATCGCCAGCCAGTTCCAGTAGGTCGTGCCGATCACCCCCGCGGCGATCTCCCCGGCTTCATCCCGCAGGACAAAGCACAGGTTGCGGGCGTGGTCGTCCCCGGCCTGGCGGTGATTGTAGTCCGTCAGGGCTCCGCCGATCTCCCCCCAGGCGGGTTGTTCCAGTGTTTCAATAGTCCATTTTTCCTTCATAGTCATAACCTCTTTCATTTTTTATCAACCAGATGTCCGGCGCACCGAGGATATCCGGCGCAAGGCGCCAGGCACGGCAGCCGATCTTAAATCAAAACTGTCCTGATCAAAAGCGGGAATCCCAACAGCGCCCGGCCCCTGGCCGGTTCGGGTTGGGGAGAGAAAGGTTATACCTGGTGCAAAAAGATGGCATTGAACATGGGTCCATTGTATCATGGAAATGGGGCGGGGTCTCTCCCAAAGAAGGGGAAAAGAACACCCGCGGGGGTCAAGACCGGGAGAAAGATTTTCCCTTCACCAATCCCGTTAGGTAAAACCCATGTAACAAATCAGGTAAATACAATGTAACGGGGCATGTAACTTCTCAACCAACCCCTGAACCCGACGCCTCACCGCGACTGCGGGGGAAATGGCCATCTGCCCGGGAAGATCATCCTGGCTGTACAAGTGCCTTCCGCTCTGATCCGTTAACACAGCGCGGCCGCGCTGTTTTCTGCCTGAAATAATTGAAAAACAGCACGCAACTCTTATATAATAAAAGCAATGTCTCCTATCCAGGAAAGGGTGCAAAAATGGTTGGGATAAATAAGCGTGTGATGGCATTATTGGTTTTGTTCATTTTTTTGCTGGCGTTCATCCCACAACGATCGGTTCAGGCGGCGTATGTCGTCTCGGGGGATGAGACCTGGGATACGAATACTTCCCTCATCATGGATGTGGTCGTGTCGTCCGGCGGGCACCTGACGATCCAGTCGGGGGTCACGGTGACGGCGGCCTGCTCTGATCCGATCAACGAAGGCCAGGACGCAGCGCGGATCGAGATCCTGGTCACCTCCGGCGGCCGGTTGACGGTGGACGGGGCCACCTTTGAAGGGGACGGCACCGCAGGCTGCTGGGCCGGGATCTACATCTCCTCCGGCGACGACCTCAGCGTGATTCAAAACAGCGTCATCCGCGATGCCGGCCTGGGCATCAAGATCACTGATTCCAGCCCCGATATCCTCAATAATGAGATCACAAACCTGAAGGGCAGTGATGCCCTCCTTCGCGGTGGATGGGGCGGTGATGTCTACGGCATCTACATTGATGTGCAAGGCGGCAGCGCGGCCCCCCTGATCCAGGACAATCACATCCCCCACCTGACGGGCGGGGCGGGCAGGGCAGGGCTTGATGGCGCCGATGGGGCCACGCCCGGGGCCAACGGCTCG
>DAOTUG010000124.1:0-7274 GCA_034437335.1 Anaerolineaceae bacterium | reverse complement strand
GGGATGACGCAGTCATCTGCGCAAGCCCAACATGCGTTGGGCCGCCATCTGACGCATGCCTGCGCGCCCTGATTTCAGGGGAAGGAACGAGGATGGGGTCCGTCATTGGACAAATAGCTTGATGAGTCCCTATGCGATTGCCTTGGGTCACTTTCCTGAGGGTGGAGAAGAAACGGGTTTTTTATGATACAATCCTTTCAATTAACTGAATTTAATGCCTGTCTCTGTTGTGTTGAAACGACCTGACATCCAGGCTCATTTATCCTATTATTGCCCGCCCGAATGTCTGGCCTGATACTGCAAGCCTGCCAGATCCTGAACTGTTCAATATCATTGTGCATAGTCAAACCCCACTCGTTCGTCAACCGTATGCCTATGAGGAGGTGCAGGTGTTACAAGAGACAACTTTTCCCGGATTAGACAGACGGCGGATCACCCTGCTGGTGTCCGCCTTTGGCATTGCCCTGATGGTAATTGCCTTTATTGTTAATTCCCCCCAGGAGGTGCTGGCGGGGGAGATTATCATTGTGACCTCGCCCAGCATCCTGATCACGGATTATATTGCCCTGGCAAACCTTGGCGCAGCTTTTTTCAATGCAGGTCTGGTGACCCTGATGGGATTGGGCCTGGCCTGGTTGATCCGGGCGCGTTTTAATGGGTATCTCCTCTCAGCGATTTTCACCCTGGCCGGATTTGCTTTTTTCGGCAAGAACATCTTCAATATTCTGCCTATTTTTCTGGGGGTGTATTTATATGAGCGGTTTTTTGATCCGCAGCCGATGAAGGATCTGATTGCGCCTTTGCTGTTCGGGACCACCCTCGGGCCGGTGGTGAGCCAGGTGGCCTTTGGTTTCGATTTCGGATGGTGGGGTCTGATCGGCGGCGTGCTGCTGGGCGTTCTGGGGGGCATGCTTTTGGCCGCGTTGATGAAGCACATCTACAGCTTTCACCTGGGTTACAATCTCTACAACACCGGCACCACCGGCGGGTTTGTGGGCACGGTGGCCTATATGTTGATGCGGGGATTTGGCCAGGATATTCAGCCTGTATTTTATTGGGCAACGGAGCACACGCGGTTTCTTTCATGGTTCGTTCTGGTGGTGCTCCTCGTGATGGGGTGCATCGGTTTGCTGTGCCAGGCGAGTTTCTCCGAATATAAGCGCATACTGGCGGATTCAGGCCGTTTGACGTCTGATTTTGTTGTTCTGACAGATTTGGGCACCACCCTGGTGAACATGAGCCTGGTTGGGCTGATTGCTCTGGGATATGTGCACCTGGTGGGTGGGGATGTGAATGGTCCGATTCTGGCGGGGATCTTCACTGTGACGGGTTTTGGCGCGCTGGGCAAACATCCGCGGAATATCCTGCCCGTGATGGCGGGGGTATATCTGATGTGCATCCCCAATATCTGGATCCATTCGGACCCGGGCCCCTTGCTGGGGGCGCTGTTCTGCACCACCCTGGCGCCTCTGAGCGGAAAATTTGGCTTTCTGGCCGGTCTGGTAGCGGGGGCTCTGCACCTGCCCATGGTGATGCATGTGGGCGGGATGCATGGCTACATGAATCTTTACAATAATGGATTTGCCGGCGGCCTGGCGATGCTGATCATCATCGGTTTTATCAAAGCACGGCAGCCCAAACTCCTCCTGGACGATGAGCCCACCGGCTGAGGGATGTCAGGACGCGGTGCGGACCAACCAGTGGTGGAGGGGGGCCAAGGCCTGGCAATGGGCAAATGCCGCCTCCACCAAGCCGGAGTCTGTCAGGGTGTCAGGGGGAATGTCTGGGCTGAGGGCATACAAACTTTTGTATCGCAGGAGATCGGCGCGCGGATGGTCCCTGTCATAGCCCGGGGGAACGCGCTTGTAGCGTTCCCCTTCGATGGTGTATCCCTGTTGGGATAGGTTTTCCAGGATTTTTCGGAGCGCTTCGCCGCGCGCCGCTGTGGCGGCGGCTTCCTGAAAGTGCGCTTTCAGGGGGGTATCAAACCGGTAATTGCCGCCCAGGACCATCCCGCCCCGGGGTTCAATCCGCACCCCGAGGATGGAGGGGCTGGCGTTTTTCTTCTCTCCGACCCAAAAAGCCACATCCATGTGGGTTTTATAGGGGGTTTTATCCGCTGAAAAGCGGGTGTCGCGATAAATGCGATAGAGGGATCCGGCCCCATTGGCCCGGGTGTCATACTGCAATTCGGGATCAATTCTCTGCAGCCTTTCCCCCAGGGCCACGATGAAGGCCTGAACCGGCCGCAGGAGATGTTTCACATAGGTTTTTTTATGGGCCTCAAACCAGGCTTTTTCGTTGTGTTTGGCCAGTTCCTCCAAAAACCGCAGTCCCTCCGGGGGAAAACCGAGGAAAGGTTGGATGGGCTTGGTCATGGAAACCTCACTTTTTTGATGGTGACTGTGTGCATTGGCGCATCTGCTCTCCTTTATGATAATCAGGACCCGGTTATTGCGCAACAGGTTGTTCAGGTATCATTTAACTTGCCTTGCCCTGGGGCTGATGATAT
This sequence comes from Anaerolineaceae bacterium, assembly GCA_034437335.1. Taxonomy (GTDB): domain Bacteria; phylum Chloroflexota; class Anaerolineae; order Anaerolineales; family Anaerolineaceae; genus Brevifilum. The sequence goes on along the minus strand of DAOTUG010000124.1, from coordinate 4,762 downwards.
GATTTGTGGTACCGGAGGTAATTTGAAGAAGCTGAGCGGAAAAAAACGCATACGCTATATGCTGATATTAGCCACTCTGGCGACCCTGCCGTGTTACTGCCTGGGCCTGGTGGTTTTGCAAGTTAATCGAAACCGCCCGCCGGAGGTTACCCCCACCCTGACGCACACGGTCACGGCAACCGCCACCATCACCCTGACGCCCTATATCACCCTGACGCCAACGAGCACCGCCACCATCACCCAGACCGCGACCATCACCGAGACGGGCACGGAGACGCAAACGCCTACCGTCACAGAAACGCCCACCGAGACGACAACCCCCACCATTTCGGAAACCCCATCCCCAACGGCAACGGCAACCCCCACGGATACGCCGCCGCCCACGCGCACTCCGACGCCCACGGCTACGCCAACGCCCACGCAAACTGAGTCGCCCACCGAGACGATGACCCTGACACCCACGATCACTGAAACGCCTTAGTTTTTCAACCAATGAGGAACGAAACTTTATGACTGATTTGCTGACATTTTTGAAACAGATGTTATCCGCCCCCGGGCTTTCGGGCCATGAGGGACCCATCCGGGAGATTATTAAGGATGCCTGGCAGCCCCTCACGGATGAGCTCTCTGTGAGCAAACTGGGCAGCCTCCACGGCCTGAAAAAAGGCGAGGGCGACCCTCGCCGCCGGGTCTTGATCTCAGCGCACATGGATGCCATTGGCATGATGGTCACTGAGATTGTGGATGGGCTGCTGCGGATCACCCAGATTGGCGGGTTGGATCATCGCATCCTCCCCGGCCAGCCCGTGATCGTCCATGGCCGGGAAGAGTTGCCCGGCATGGTCGTCCAGCCGCCGTCCTTCCTTTTGCCCGATTCCGTGGGGGATGGCCCGGTGGAGATGCAGTATCTCCTGGTGGATGTGGGACTGCGTCCCGCTGAGACGGCTGAGAAGGTTCGGGTGGGGGACCTGGTCTCCTATGGTCAGGAACCCATCACGCTGCAGGGGGAGGCCTTGGCTGGGCATACCCTGGATAATCGGGTTTCTGTGGCGGCCACGACCCTCTGCTTGGAAGCGCTGCAGAAGCAGCGCCACGACTGGGATGTCTGGGCCGTGGCTTCCGTACAGGAGGAAGAAACCCTGGGGGGTGCGCTGACCTCACCCTTTGACATCCGCCCGGATATTGCCATTGTCATTGATGTCTGTTTTGCCCAGGGGCATGGGTCCAAGGATTGGCGCAGCCTGCCCTTTGGCGAAGGGGTGGGCCTGGGATATGGGCCGAATATCCATCCGGCCCTCTATGACGCCTTTGAAGCGAAGGCCAAAGCCCTGGAGATTCCCTATCACAAGGATCTGATGCCGCGCATGTCCGGAACCGATGCGATGGGGGTTCAGGTCGTCGCTGAGGGTATTCCTTGCGCTGTGCTGGGAATCCCGTTACGATACATGCACACACCGGTTGAAACTGTTTCATTAAAGGATATCCGGCGTGCCGGGCGTCTGATGGCAGCCTTCATTGCTGATCTGACGCCTGAAACCCTGGAAGAAATTCGTTGGGAAGAGTGACCGATGACAAAGAAGCTTGAAATTTCAGCAGGACAGGCGCCGGAAATTGGCGCTACACAAATTGAAATCCTGGAAAAACTATGCAATGCCACCGCTGTTTCTGGCGATGAGCATGCGGTCCGCCAGATTGTTCTGGAGGAGATCAAACTGATCGCCGATGCGGTGGAAGTGGACGCCCTGGGAAACGTCCTGGCCAAGCGCTTTGGCCGGGGCGATAATCCGGTGCGGGTCATGCTGGCTGCCCATATGGATGAGATTGGTTTTATGATCGTCAAAAAACATGATGACGATCTCTTCGAGTTCGTGAATGTCGGAGGCATTGATGAGCGGCAACTGCCAGGGAAGGCCGTGCTTGTGGGACGGGACCAACTCCCCGGAGTGATTGGCGCAAAGCCCATCCACATGACCACCGCCAAGGAACGCAAGAGCAAAATTGATATCTCCAATATGCGCATTGACCTGGGGCCTGGCATCGGCGACAAGGTCAAACCCGGGGACCGGGCGACCTTTGCAACCCGATTTGAGATTTTGGGACCGAGCATCCGGGCCAAAGCGCTGGATGACCGTTTTGGCGTGGCCATTTTGATTGAATTATTGAAGCACGCCCCGGATACCATTGATTTGCTGGCGGCTTTCACTGTTCAGGAGGAGGTTGGGCTTCGGGGGGCGCGGGTGGCAGCCTATGCCTTTGATCCGGATATGGCCATCGCCATTGATTCCACCCCGGCGTACGACCTGCCCCCCTGGGATGAAGCCGAGGAGAACGCCCGGTACAATACCCGGTTGGACGAGGGCCCGGCAATCTATGTCATGGACCGGGCAACGATCGCAGATCGCCGGATTGTCTCCCTGCTGACGGAGACAGCGGAGTTGGCTGATATTCCCTATCAATTCCGCCAGCCGGGCGGGGGCGGAACGGACGCAGGCGCAATTCACAGGGTGCGCAGCGGCGTTCCCAGCACCTCTGTGTCGGTGCCCTCGCGCTATGCCCACACAGCGGCCAGCATCGCCAGGCTCGATGATTGGGCGAACACCCTGCGGCTGTTGCACACTGCCCTGGGCCGAGTCACCCCCGATCTGTTGGCCGGTGAACGACGGGGCTGATAGCTGCCCGTCAAATTGCAACCTTCTTCAGTCTTTCATTTTTAGGAGCATTATTGATGAAATCCTTAATTAAAACCCTCGTAGAAACCCCCGGGCCTTCCGGGTTTGAATATCAAATTCGGGATCTGATCCGTGATGAAATCGGTGATGCCGCCGATTCAGTCCGGACGGACGCCCTTGGGAGCTTGATTGCCACAAAGGGCGCCGCGAAGGAAGACGGTCTGCGGATCATGATCTCAGCCCACATTGATGAGATTGGCCTGATGGTGACCCATGTTGATGAGAAAGGCTTTGCCCGATTCACCAACATCGGCGGCGTTTCGCCCCTCACCTGCATCGGCGGGCGGGTGCTTTTCATGGATGGCACCCAGGGCGTGATCTACGTTGATGGTCTGGAAAGCGGCAAGCTGCCCCAGCTTTCTCAACTGTATATTGATGTGGGCGCCACCAGCAAGGAAGATTGCCCCGTGGGGGTTGGGGATGTCTGCGGTTTTGAGCGTCCCTTCCTGGACCTTGGCAAACGGATGGTGGCCAAATCCATGGATGACCGGATTGCGGCCGCGGTGGCGATTGAGGCCCTCCGGCGTCTGGAAAGCACGCCCCATGCTGTTCATTTTGTCTTCAGCGTCCAGGAAGAGGTCGGTCTGCGGGGGGCTACCACGGCCGCCTTTGGGATTGATCCGGATCTGGGCCTGGCGGTGGATGTCACCCGCAGCGGCGACACCCCCCGACCACTGCGCAAGATGGCCACGGCTCTGGGGGATGGTCCCGCGATCAAAGTGCGCGATTCAAGTTTCATCGCCGATCCCCGGGTGGTGGATTGGATGGTCAAGACGGCCGAGGTTGCCGAGATCCCCTATCAGTTGGAGGTTCTGGAGCGGGGCGGCACAGACGGCCGCGCCATTCAGATGACCCGGGGCGGTGTGCCGGCGGGATGTCTTTCGATTGTCTCGCGCTACATTCACTCCCCATCCGAAATGGTGGACAGTGATGATGTGGAAAACGCCGTCAGACTCCTTGTCAAACTGCTGAGCGAGCCGGTAGATTTCCTTTGATCCTTGGAAAGGATGGTTTCAGGGTGTTGAAGAACACGCACCGTGTTCTGGGCACAGCTCTGGTTGTGGGTTTTCTGCTTTCAGCTTGCAATGCGCTACCCATTGATTTGCCCTGGCCGGCGGGTGCCACACCAACTGCCACCGTGATGCCGGGGGAGACGGGCGCGCCCTCCCCGACGCCGGGGGGCACGGCTACCCCCACCGCCACCCCCGAACCGGTCTCGGAGTTGACCGTATGGGTCCCGCCGGAGCTGGACCCCGCTCAGGAAACTGAAGCCAGCATCCTGTTTGCAAACCAGATCCAGTTGTTTTCCGACCTGCACGAGGGCCTGCAGATCACCGTACGGGTCAAGGCCCCTTCCGGCCCGGGCGGTTTGCTGGATGCTCTGACAGCCGCCAGCGCGGCTGCGCCGGAGGCCCTGCCGGATCTGATCCTTCTCGAACGGCCAGACTTGGAACGGGCTGCTCTGAAGGGATTGGTCTTTCCTTTTGACCAGTTGACTGAAATTCCGGACGATTCCGACTGGTATCGCTTCACCCAGGACATGGCCCTGCTGCAGGGCAGCACCTTTGGCCTGCCCTTTGCCGCCGATTCCCTCGTCCTGATATATCGTCCCCTGACCCTGCCTGAATTTCCCAACACCTGGGAGGCATTGCTGGAGGAAGATTCGGCGCTGGCTTTTCCCGCCGATGATGACCAGGCGTTGTTTGCCCTGACTCTGTATCAGGCTGCCGGAGGCATTGTCCAGGACAACCAGCGCCGCCCGGTTCTGGAGGTGGATCCCCTGTCTGAGGTCTTCAAGCTCTTCCAATCCGGCGTGGTTTCCGGGGGGGTCCCTGAGTGGCTGACCCAGTACCAGACGGATGGTCAGGCCTGGACGGCCTTTCGTGAAGGTCAGACGGATATTGTTGTGACGTGGTTGTCCAATTATCTGAAGGAACTCCCCGCGGATACGGCGGTCAGTCCGCTGCTGCCGATGTCGGCCGGGACGGTCAGCCTCGGAAGCGGTCTGAGCTGGGCCCTGGCCACCCCGCAGG
>DAOTUG010000123.1:0-9247 GCA_034437335.1 Anaerolineaceae bacterium | reverse complement strand
ATCATTGGCGTGACCAAGGCCAAGGGGGGCAGCGCCTTCAACAATCCGGACTTGAATGTATATATCCCCATTTCAACAGCACAAACCCGCATCAACCGCGGCAACACCCCAGACCAGGTGCAGTATATTCTGGTATCCGTGGCGAATGCTGAAGATGCGGACCCGGCCATTGAGCAAATTCGGGATGTGCTGCGTCTGACTCACCGGATCCCTCCCCGCAGTCCGGATGATTTCACCATTCTCAACCAGCAGGACTTCCTGGATGTGGCCTCCTCGATCACCGGGGTGCTGACGGTCTTCCTGGGTGGCATTGGCGCTATCTCCCTCCTGGTGGGCGGGATCGGCATTATGAACATCATGCTGGTTTCGGTGACAGAGCGCACCCGGGAGATCGGCCTGCGCAAGGCCCTGGGGGCACGAAAGGTGGATATCCTGATGCAGTTCCTGACCGAATCGGTCCTGCTGAGCATGATCGGGGGGTTGATCGGGATCTTGCTCGGGTGGGGCATCTCTCTGGTGGTCAGCGAGATTGCAGCCCGTTCCGGGACGCCACTGGATATTGTGGTGACTTTGAACTCCGTGCTGCTGGCCACCCTGTTTTCAGCCGCGGTGGGCGTCTTTTTTGGATACTACCCGGCCAACCGGGCGGCCTCACTGGCCCCGGTGGAAGCCCTGCGCTATGAATGAGCGGTAGGTCTGACCCGGCACCCACCCCAGCCGGTGGATGGTTTTTCTCTCTCCTGACCATCCGCCGGCTGATTTCATTGCCGGATTGCAATAAATGAAGGGAGGTTGTAGGGTTATCGTAGGGTAATCGTCAAGTAGCACAGCGGCCTTTTTGCTACAATATAGTCAGCTAAGACACTTTTCTTCTCCTTCTGATGAGCGCCAGGGTCGGCGTCCCTGGCGCTCAACATTTAACCACCTTCCGGGGTGCGCAGAGGGTGGGAAGGATTTGCTGTTGGCTGAAAGGGGGCGAGATCAGGGGGTTTTCCGTTTTTCCCGTTGGGTTTCAAACTCGGAATAATTGCCCAGGTATTCTTCAGTTCCACAGCCTTTCAGTTCCACAATGCGGTCCACGATCCGGTCCAGGAAGTAGCGGTCGTGGGAGACGGCCAGGATGGTCCCCTGGAAGTCCAGCAAGGCATCCTCCAGCACCTCGCAGGAGGGGATATCGAGGTGGTTGGTGGGCTCATCCAACAGAAGGAAATTGGCCCCGGAGAGGGTGATATGGGCGATCTGGAGTCGGGCCCGTTCCCCACCGGACAGGGCCCCCACGGGGGTATCCCGTTGTTCGTAGGTGAAGAGGAATTTCTTGAGGAAGGCTACCCCCCGGCTCTCAGAAAAGTTGCCGGCTTTGCACATGGCTTCCAGAAGTTTCAGGGAGGGGTCCAGGGTTTCAAATTCCTGGGCGTAATAGGCTGGCTTGACGCTGGGGCCGATATGGATTGTGCCGGAATCGGGCTCGATTTCCTCCAGGATCAGCCGGACGAGGAGAGATTTTCCCACACCGTTTGGGCCGATCAGCCCCACCCGGTCGCCATAGCGCAGGAGCAGGTTGATCCTCTCCAGGATCTGAACGTGGGAAGCGCTGTCTGGCGCGGGGAAGCCCTTGGCCAGGTCGGTGATTTCGAGGACTTTTTGGCTCCCCCGCCAGCCGCCCAGGTTGAACTCGATCTGGTCGGGATTGAGATTAGGTTGCTCGATCACATCCATCCGCTCGAGGCGTTTAAGGATGTTCTTGCCGCGGCGGATGAACTTGGGGTTGTCATGCACTTGGCCCCACATCAGGAGCCGGTTTGCGGCCTGTTCCAGGCGGCTGATCTCCTTTTGCTGGGCCTGGAAGAGCTGCTGCTGGCGCTCCTGACGCAGGCGCTTTTCAAACATATATTCGGAGTAGTTCCCCTCGAACTGGGTGATCCCTCCCCCTTCGACCTCAAGGATTTCATCCACGACCATGTCGAGGAAATAGCGATCGTGGGAGACGATCACCACACTTCCGGAAAAATTCTTGATCAGGTTCTCCAGCGTTTCCTTACCGGACAGGTCGAGATGGTTGTCCGGCTCGTCCAGGAGGAGCACATCCGGACGGCCGATGATGATCCTGGCCAGGCCGAGGAGTTTTTTCTGTCCGCCGCTGAGGAAGCGCACGTCCAGGTCTATTTCCTGGTCTGTGAAACCCACGGCGGCCAGAAGGGTCCGGATCCGTCCTTCCAACCCCGGGCCGCCGAGGCTGGCATAGGCTTCAAGGCATTGTTCCTGCCGGTCAATCAGTCGGGCCAGGCGGTTTTCATGACTGTAAACGGCCGGATCGGTAAAGGCGGTTTCGATTTGGGCCAGCTCCTCCTCCAGGGCCAGGATGCGGTCGGCTCCCAGCCGGACAACCTCAAAGGCCGTTTTGTTCCCATCCAATGCTACGATCTGGGCCATGTAGGCGGTGACCAGGTCTTTGTCCCGGGCGATGAAGCCGGAATCCGGTTTTAACTCGCCGAGGAGGAGCTTGAGCAGGGTGGTCTTGCCGCTGCCGTTGGGGCCGATCACCCCATAGCAGCGTTCCTGGATTTCACAGGAGGCCTCCCGTAGGACGGGTTTGGAGGGGTAGGAGAAGGTGACGTTGTCAAGGCGTAAATTAATCATTGGCAGGCTGCTTTGTGAGCGTTTCAGGAGAGGAGAGAACGGGCCCGGGTCCAGATGGCGTCAAACATGGTTTCGTCCAGGCGTCCGGTGAGGGTGTTTTGCTGGCTGGGATGGTAGGATGACAGGAGCCAGGGCAATCCATCCCCCAGGCGGTAAAGCTGGTTATGTCCGAATTCCAATTTGGGCAGGTCCGTGCCCATGCCTTTGTAGAGTCTCTGGATGCCGTCAAAGGCAATTTGCCCCAGGGCCACGAAGCCCTGGAGCCGGGGAAGGCGGTCCATTTCCGACTTCATCCAGGGCAGGCAGTTTTTGATCTCCCGGACATAGGGACGGTTTTTGGGAGGGGCACAGCGGCAGATGGCGGTGATGAAGACATCCTGCAGGGTCAGGCCGTCGCCGATGTGCTGGGCGGTGGGCTGGTTGGCGAATCCGGCTCTGTGCAGGGCGGGGAACAGAAAATCACCGCTGGCATCGCCGGTGAACATGCGCCCGGTGCGGTTTGAGCCGTGTGCGCCAGGGGCCAGGCCAACAATCAGGATCCGCGCCTGGGGATCGCCAAATCCGGGGACTGGCCGGCCCCAATAGGTTTCGTCCCGGTAGGCCTTGCGCTTGGTTTGGGCGATTTCCTCGCGCCATGCGACCAGGCGCGGGCAGCGGCGGCATTGGATCAATTCGGCCTCAAGGGCTTTCAGTGTCTCAGTCATGGACGTATTCTAATCCAAAACAGTCCCAAGGGGGAGTTTAAGAAGGTTTTTCTGTTAATAATGCGCCTGGGCATCCAGAAGACTTTTCTTGATATGCACCCGGATGGTCTGCATCCGGGTGCATATTCGGGGACGCAGGGTGTTTCCGGTGTGTGCGCTTCTCAGGGCAGTGTGTCCGGCGGGATCAGGAAGGACTCCATCATGGCGTCCAGCATGCCCAGGGAGGGCAGGAAGGATTCCGGCGGTTCCTCAGCCAGGGTTGTTTCCAGATCGTCTATATAGGATTCGTAATTGGCGGCAAAATTATCCCAACCTTCTTCCGGTTCGGCCATTGCATCCGGGTAGAACAGGGGATGTGACACAGGCAGGACCCCCGAGAGAAGGAATTGGCCGTCATCGGTTATCCCGATAAAGGCATAGAATGCGCTCTCATTGTTGATGGGCAGGGCTGCCTGGCCATACTGGGTGATGAAGCGCATCCCGCGTCCATTTTGGAACTCGACGTACTGGACCTTGGCCTGCATCATTTGGGCAGCATTCCAGACAGGCAAAAAAGGCACCCGTTCCGGATCAGGGTCTTCCGCTGCCAGGAGGCCCTGCAGATCGGTGATGGTCTCGCCGACAAAAGGATCCAGCGCGGAGAAATCGTCCACAGGATAAATGCGGATGGCCGGGATGTGGAAGGTTTCCGGGAGGATGTAGTCCGTGAACCGGATTTCAATGGTGGTGGGGTTCATGTCCCACAGGGGCCCCTCGGGAGACGGGGGTCTCTCCGGCAGGATTTCCTGGGCGAAGCCGCTGGCCAGGGCGCTTGGGTAGCAGAAGCTTGCGGTGAAGGCCAGGCCTTCAATCATGTCCGGCGGGCAGCTGGGTTCCACCGCAACTGTGACGTTCAGGGGCGGCTCGGTTTCGATAATCTCTTCGATGATGTCTTCGGGCGGGGTGTTTGGCATCCAGGGCATTCTGCAAGCCAGAAGGGCCATCAGGAGTACGGTCAGGGGCAGAAGATGCTTCAAGCGTTTCATGGGATCTCCTTCATTGTGATTCTCACTGGATGAATACTTTTCCATCTTCATTATGCAATAAACCCGGCAATGGTGTCAAAATTGGTTAGGACCTTTCTTAAGGCAACAGTGCTATCCGGCGATGCGGATAGCACTGGGAGTTTTGTGGGGTCAAACCGCCGTGGGTCTGACCGGGGCAGGGGGCGGTTAGCGTTTGAGGGCTTCCCAGCCGGCATAGCGGCCGGTGGAGCCCAATTCTTCTTCGATTCGCAGAAGCTGGTTGTACTTGGCCACACGGTCAGACCGGGCGGGGGCGCCGGTTTTGATCTGACCGGTGTTCATGGCGACGGCCAGGTCTGCAATGGTAGCATCTTCCGTCTCGCCGGAGCGATGGGAGGTCACGGCGGTCCAGCCGTGGCTCTGGCAAAGGGTGACGGCTTCCATGGTTTCGGTCAGGGAACCGATCTGGTTCACCTTGACGAGAAGGGAATTGCAGGCTTTTTCCGCAATGGCCCGGGCCACCCGGGTGGGGTTGGTCACGAGGAGGTCATCGCCCACGATCTGAATGCGATCGCCGACCTGATCGGTGAACAGCTTCCAGCCTTCCCAATCGTCCTGGGCCAGGCCGTCTTCAATGGAGACGATGGGATATTTGTTGACCCAGTCCACCCAGAAGGCGACCATTTCCTGGCTGCTGAGTTTGCGCCCTTCGGAACGCAGATGATACACTTCATCATCCTCATCATAAAATTCCGATGCGGCCGGATCCAGGGCAATGGCGATATCCTCGCCCGCTTTGTAGCCGGCTTTTTCGATGGCTTCCAGGATGATCTCCACAGCTTCCTCGTTGGTTTTGAGGGCTGGCGCATAGCCGCCTTCATCCCCGACCAGGGTGGCGTAGCCCTTTTCCTTGAGGACTTTCTTCAGGGTGTGATAGATTTCCGCACCCCAGCGCAGCCCTTCGGAGAATGTGGGCGCGCCCAGGGGCATCACCATGAATTCCTGTGCATCGGTGGTCTGCCACCCGGTGTGGGCGCCGCCGTTGAGGATGTTCATCATCGGCACGGGGAGCACATGGGCATAGACGCCGCCGAGATAGCGGTAGAGGGGCAGGCCGACGGAGTTGGCGGCCGCTTTGGCCACTGCCAGACTGGTGCCGAGGATGGCATTGGCGCCCAGCTCTTTTTTGTTGGCTGAGCCGTCAAGGGCCAGCATGGTCATGTCAACGGCTTTCTGCTGGGCGGCATCGAAGCCGAGAAGGGCTTCGGCAATGCGGGTGTTGACATTCTCAACGGCTTTGGTCACACTTTTGCCGCCGTAGCGGTCCTCATCGCCATCGCGCAGTTCCAGGGCTTCATGAACCCCGGTTGAGGCGCCGGAGGGTACAGCGGCCCGGCCCCAACTGCCGTCCCCCAGGATGACTTCCACTTCAACGGTGGGATTCCCGCGGGAATCCAGAATCTGCAGCGCTTTGACAGATATGATTGTCGTATCCATAGTTTTCCTTGCATTTCCTTTCGACTATTTGTTCGTTGTTTTTTGATCCGATAGATTAAGCCAGCTCAGGGCATGGGCTGGTATTGTTCTTCAATCACAATGTCGTCTTGCGTATAGCGCAGATGCAGAAAATCGGTGGTCAGGGTGACGATTTCAATGGTCAGGGTTTGCTCCGTGCCCGCATCCAGGAAGAGTAGGGCCTGGGCCGCGCTGAGATTTGTCTCCCAGGTGCCGGCGCTGGTTTCGCCTTCCACGGTCAATGTATAGGTGCCGTCCTCGTTGAAGGTATATTCTTTTTCAGGGACGGCTCCATCAACCTGGTCTTCCGTATACTGGGTGAGCTGCCAGGATTTTGTCAGTTGGGTGAGGTCCTGTTCGGAAACGGGATAGGCGGATTCAGCCGATTCCATCTCTGCTTCTGTCTCGGGCGCTGGATAACTGTCTTCCCCTGTGCTCTCCTCCTCGGCGCCTTCACCGGTTTCCGGAGCGGGATACCCCTCCCCGTTGGTGGTCTCGGGCATTTCTGCCGGGGGTTCTTCCGGGGGCGGGACGGGCGCGTCGGCATTGCTTGCCGGTTGATTTGAAGAACAAGCGCCGAGAACCAGCGTTGTAAGGATCAAAATGACCATCAGGTAGGTGCGAATTTTCATTGATTTGCCTCCATTGTTTCAGATTCAGCGGCGGAATCCGCTGTTTTTGGAATGCCAACTCGCTTGCATACGGCCTCAACAAAGGCGGAAAACAGGGGATGGGGCCGGTTGGGGCGGGATAAGAATTCCGGATGGAATTGTGTTCCCAGCATAAAGGGATGGTCCTTTATCTCGGCGATCTCCACCAGGCGGTTGTCTGGAGAAACCCCGGACATGACCATGCCGGCTTCTTCCAGGGCTGGGCGGAAATCGTTGTTGAGCTCGAAGCGGTGCCGGTGGCGTTCCTCGACCAAATCGGTTGGGTAGGCTTCGGCTGCCCTGGTCCCCGGCACCAGATGGCAGGGATACAGCCCCAGGCGCATGGTGCCGCCTTTTTCTGTGACATTGTGCTGTTCCGGCATCAGGTCAATGACCGGCGCCGGGGTGGAGCGGTCAAATTCGGAGGAATTGGCTTTTTCATCCGGCAGCGCATCCCGGGCAAATTCAATCACCATGACCTGCATCCCCAGACAAAGACCCAGATAGGGCACCTTGTTCTTGCGAGCAAAATTGGCTGCATTTATTTTACCCTCAATTCCACGACTGCCAAAACCTCCCGGCACCACGATGCCGTCCACCTGGTTGAGGACATCCCAACTTTTGTTTTTTTCCAAATCTGCAGAGTGGACCCAATAGAGATTCAGCTCGACTCCACAGGCCAGCGCGGCGTGTTTGAGGGCCTCGCGCACGCTCATGTAGGCATCGTGAAGCTCGACGTATTTCCCGACCAGGGCAACATTGATGATGGGTTTTGGTTTGTGCACCCTGGCCACCAGATCCTGCCAATGGCTCCAATCCGGTTTCTTGCGCGGTTCCAGATCCAGCCGATCCAGGAGAAGATCCGCAATGTCGGTTTCTTCCAGCAGGAGGGGAATCTCATAGAGAACGTCAGTGGTGACCATGGGGATCACGGCTTTCTGGTCCACATCGCAAAACAGGGCGATTTTTTCCCGAATGCTTTCCTCGATGGGGTGGTCAGAGCGGGTCACGATCACATCCGGGAGAATGCCAATGGAGCGCAGTTCCCGGACGGAGTGCTGGGTGGGTTTTGTCTTCAGTTCTCTGGTAGCGCGGATGTAGGGCAGCCAGGTCAGATGGACGTAGGCCGTATTCTCCCGCCCCAGGTCGAAGCGCATCTGTCGGATGGCTTCCAGGAAGGGCAGTCCTTCGATGTCGCCCACGGTGCCGCCGACCTCCACCAGGACGATCTCTGCGCCGGTGGATTTTCCCACCAGACGCACGCGGCGTTTGATTTCGTTGGTGATGTGGGGGATCACCTGGATTGTGCCCCCCAGATAGTCGCCGCGGCGTTCCCTGGCGATCACCTCGGCATAGACCTGGCCGGTGGTCACGTTGCAGACCCGATTCAGGCGGGTGTCAATAAATCGTTCGTAATGGCCCAGGTCCAGGTCGGTTTCAGCGCCATCATCGAGGACAAACACCTCGCCGTGTTGATAGGGGCTCATCGTACCGGGGTCCACATTGATGTAGGGATCCAGCTTCTGGACGGAAACGTCAAAGCCGCGTTGTTTTAGTAGGCGTCCGGTGGCGGCTGCTGTGACGCCCTTCCCGATGGAGCTGAGGACACCTCCGGTGATGAAAATGTACTTGGTTGTCATGCATCCTCCGTGCTACAACCCCATGGGCTGCTGCAGATATGGGGCTTATTTTAAAAGCTAAGGGGAGGGCCGATGGTTCCGGCACCTCCCCGGCGGGTCTATTTTTTTATTGGTTCTTTCATCTCAGGAGATGAGAGATTGGGCTCAGGAGTTCTCACCAACTTTGTTCTCCAGTGTCCGAGAAAGGATATCGTCTTGTTCAGCGGAAGATCCTTTACTCTTCTTGGATTTCTTCTTGGGGGTTTCTTCATCCTGGTCGGCGCGTTCCATGGCTTGCCGCATGGCAATTTCCATGGCGGTGAGTTCGGGTTCCTGGGGTTCCGGCTCTTGCTGCTGGGGCCGGCCGCCGCGCTGATGCATTTGAAGATTTTCAGGAAGCTCCTGAAGGGCCTTGATGCTCAATTTGATCTGTTTCTTGCGGCGGTTGACTTCCAAGACCTTGGCTTCGATCTCATCGCCCTCCCGGACAACTTCCCCGGGGGTGCGCACATAACTGTGGGAGAGCTCACTGATGTGGATCAGGCCGGGGCGTTCGGCCCCAATTTCAACAAAGGCGCCGAAGCTTTCCAGGCGCACCACAGTTCCCTTGACGGTCATGCCGGGTTTGATCTCCCGCCATTCGAGGGCCAGAGGTTCTTTCATGGTCAATTCGATGCGGTCTTTTTTGACGCGCTTGACCCAGAACTCGAGCTCCTGCCCGACTTCCAATACCTCTTCGATGCTGTTGATTTGTACTCTGGGGTCGCCGTCTTTGACGGCCTGAGAAATGTGAATAAATGCAGGTTTTTCACTACCAATATCTACCAAGGCCCCTTGCAAGGTCGTTTTGAGCACTGTCCCCGAATAGCGCTGCTTTGGTTTAATATCTTTTACTTCGTCCATAGCGCTTTTTCTCCCATATTCCATAACAATTTCACGAACGGTGATTATACCTTGGGGATATGCTTCTGTCAAACAGGGGGCGGGTCGTGTCAAGGCAAAGTTAAAATGTCCTACTCCCTAGCAAAGTAGAAATGTCCTATCAGGGAGTAGGCACTGGTTGTCCATTGATCTTTTTCCCATAGGTACGCCAGGGGTGATCTTTGGCTGGTCTATAT
>DAOTUG010000122.1:0-4113 GCA_034437335.1 Anaerolineaceae bacterium | reverse complement strand
TGTGGAGGGTTTCAATAAACTCTAAAAATTCGTTAGGCCGCAAACTGCTCAATATGGATGGATTAATGGCCGCGGAGCCTAAGAGGGGGGTATCATAGCCCCAGTTAGAAATATCCGGATGCTTGAGAGTGATCACAGTTTGATTGTCTTCCGGCGAGTGAATGCTGAAGAATTCCCCGCTCTCACTTTCAACTCCCTCCCGTTCAGCCGGGGGCACTTCAGGGGTCAGTTCAATTGAGTCGAAACCAATGAAATTCAGGTCTGCTGATGTGAGACCTGCATAGATGTCCGCTTCACCCGCATTCATGTTGGCCTGGAGCTTCCTGGCAATTTCCTGGTATCGTCTCGTCAGGGCTTCAAAGGTGCCTTCTTCTGTTGCAGTTTCTGTATGGATCTCAAGGTGAGAACCAATGTCCCGGGCCCGGATGGTTCCATCCGGGAAGACAGTTTTCTTCCAACTTTTGAAGAATTCCATATCCCTGCGGTCAGCAAGCATTCCCTGAACATCAAACACTTCCCCTGGAGCGTACACGCCAAAAGGGGTGGAGCTGACCAGGGGGTCTCTGATGATGTGCCTGGTCGGCCCATCGGTATAACGAAGCCAGTAAAACGAACCAGCACTGGTTCCCGATCCAATTCTTAATCCATGAACGACGCCAACGAGGTAATCGTCCACAGAATTCAGAGAAACTGTATCCCGCTGAAAGGGCACTGAGAGGCCCTGGCCTTGTTTGATTGCACGAAAATCAATTTCCTCCAGGGGGGTAAAGATTTCCAACTTAATCTGATCGGCTTTACCTTGCAGATTTCCAGAGACAATTCCCGGCATCCAAAATCCAAACAGGACAGTTTTCTCTGCGATTTTTCTGGCCCCAAGAAAATCGCGAGCGATATTCTTGATGGCCTCATACCGCGATGGCCCGTTTTCCAGGATGTCCCGCAACGTCCGGGTGAAGGTCTTTGTCAGGGATTCCTCGATTGCTATGTAACTACGGTGTGTCATTATCAATTCTCTCAGCCTTTGACTTTCTCAGAATGGTGCCCTTGAGTCACATTGTACCATTACCCGAACCGGGTCATTTTTCGATCTTTCAAGAAGAAAAGGACCTGTGGTCCATTTTTCACAGGTCCTTTTTGGTTTTTTTATCCCGGGTTTTTGGTTAATGCAGCATCCCGGTTTCGTCCTGCAATTCGCCGTCAAGGTAAGCCTGGAGGGTTTCATCAATATCTGTTCGCTGAGTCACAATGGGCCGGATATTGAAGGTTTGCATGCTTTGATATGCCCCTCTTCCCATGCCCCCGCAAATCAGCACGTCGCAATCACTGATGGCCTCAGCCATGTTCTTGTGTTTTTGATGCGAAGCGGCATCCATCCCGCGCCCCTCTTCTTGTTGGTGATGGCGGCCGGAATCCACAAAGTGGCTGTGTCCCATTTTCTCGCGCATATCCCTTTGCGTGATTTTTCCATCTTCAACTGTGACAACCAGATAATGCGAAGCCCGGCCGAAATGACGGCTGATTGTCTTGCCATCATTGGTAATACATGCGATTTTCATCAATAACCTCCTGTGGTTATCTTATATTGGACAGTTATTAAATATATTAGTTGACAAATTGATTATAACACGCATAGCAACCATTATTCTGGTTGACATGAAAATTTTGGCTATTTTATTTTTCATAACAAGTTGTTATACTTTAAGAGATATCGCTGACCAATATAGAAAGGGTGTAATAATGGTGAAAAAAGACAGCTATGAAAAGATCTGTGATTTTTTTGGCCTTCAGACGGGGCCTGTGCCGGACAAAGATAATTTGATTTCAGCTCTGAAACAATCAATCTCCGAAAGCGCGGCAGAAATCTATCTTCTCACACCAATGTTTGGGGAGATTTCGATGGAGAAATTGATCCAAAAAGCTGAGCGTAGTGGATTTTCAGTGGATGAAATTGAAATCCATATCAAATCGTTAATCAATGAGGCCTTTCTGGAGAAACATTATCATGAGGATGAGATCCGTCTGGCGCGTGTCCTGTCAGCCTTTGTTGCCGAGAACCAGGTGCGGAAGAAAAAGGGGTCTGCCCTTGGAAAACGGTGGTCAAAATATTGGCTTGATCTTTCCCAGGTTTCTGCAAGGAATCTTCCCAGCAAGACGCCATACGCCCGGGTTCTGCCTGCTGAGGAAAGCCTCGCCGGTGAATCCAATACCGAGAAAATTCCCATTAACCGCAGCGTTGCCCTGGAGAATGAAGCAGTTCCCTATGACTTTGTCACCAAGTTAATGCAAGACGCCTCCCTGATTGCGGTGGCGGAATGTTACTGCCGGCTGGCGATGGAGATGGATGGCAAACCATGCGAACATGAAAAAGAAACCTGTTTTATCCTCAATCAAGCAGCAAGAAGTGTGATTGATATCGGAGTGGCCAGGGAGGTTAGTGTACAGGAGGCCTTGAAAATCATCCAACGAGCTGAAGACGCTGGACTGGTGCATCACATCAACAACTGCCAGGAGGAGATTAGCTTCCTTTGTAATTGCTGCCCCTGCTGCTGTCCCATCATGGCGTCTCTTCGTATGAAGGTGCCCAATGTGGCGGCTGTTTCGCGGTATGTCGTCCATAGAGAACCTCAGGCATGTGTGGACTGCGGCGAATGCGTTTCAGTGTGCTATTTTGAAGCGTTGACCTTTGATGGTTCGCTCTCAATAAACTCTGACCAATGTGTTGGATGTGGTCTTTGTGTCTCACGCTGTCCGGAGCATGCCCTGGAGATGCGGCTTCGTGAGAAAGGGCCTTCCACGCAGTATGAAAATCCAGGGGATTTGAACAGTAAGATACAACGTGAGGCCATATTTGGGAAGATCAAGTCCCTCATTTTTGGGGGTTGAATTTACGGCGGCTTCCGCAATCCTTGCTGCTGCCGATTTCTTGACCGGGTTGTTTGTGCATTCTTCAAAGGATTGCTCACATCGTATTCTTCGTGTGGGGTGTGGGCCATTTTCTGATGTTGGCCTTTTCCTCCTGGATTCACCCCATTTTGACCGAGGATATTCCAAAGAACGGATGAATGCTTTATTTTGTGTTATTCTTTAACCTGTGTTACTGACTGATCAACAACCGGTTATTTAATTATTAGGAGCAATATGGTTCAGGAAAGAACTCGAAAAATTGTCATCACTGGCGTCCTGGGAGCGATTACGATATTTCTTGGGATCACACGATGGGGATTTATCCCCTGGTTCAGTGGTGCGTCCCTCACCATCATGCACGTGCCGGTCATCATCGGTGCTGTCCTTGAAGGTCCCATTGTCGGGGCGGTGATTGGTCTCATTTTTGGCCTTTTCAGCCTGATTCAGGCCGCAGTGGCCCCCACCGGACCTGCGGATGTCTGGTTCACAAATCCTTTATTATCCATTCTCCCCCGGCTATTCATCGGTCCCGCAGCATGGGGCATTTACCAGGGGCTGAAACGCTGGAAAATCCCAGCCCTGATCCTGGCTGGAATAGGCGGCAGCCTGACCAATAGTTTGCTTGTTTTGGGGATGATCGGTATTCTGGGATACCTTCCATGGGTCGCCCTTGGGCCAATCATTCTTCTGAACGGTCTTCCCGAAGCCGGAGTTTCGGCTGTCCTTGTTCTGGCTGTGGTCACGATCTGGCAGGGAATTGCGCGGGATGAAAAACAGGGGGCCGATATCTAAACAAAGATCCCTGGAATGATGATGACAAGGATGGCGGACAGAATCGCTGACATCACCATCATCCCATCCAGGGCCTGAAAGTTGAGCGCGTAAAAGCTGCTCCGTTCTTCAGCCGCATTGAATCCCCTCGAATCCATGGCTATTGCCATGGTTTCGGCATTATGGAGGCTGTTGACAACGAGGGGAACAATCAGGGGCACGACGCGCCTGGCCTGCTGGATGGGATTGAATCCCCTTTGATCCCAATCTGCGCCGCGGGCGGCCTGCGCCTTGGCGATTTTTTCCGCCGATTGGGCGATGAGGGGAATAAACCGCAGGGTGACTTGTACGACCATGGTCAGGTCATTCACCGGAAAGCCCACATGTGATAATGGCTTGAGAAGATAAAACAAGGCGGCGGACATCTGGGCAGTTGAG
>DAOTUG010000121.1:0-3822 GCA_034437335.1 Anaerolineaceae bacterium | reverse complement strand
CGAGAATTTTTTTGAGTGGTTTTTATCAGTAATATGATAGCCACGCCCTGTTTAATGTCGAATACATTTTCATCAATAATATTGTTTGGCCCTCTTTCTCCGATAACGCTATTTCCATGTAAATTTATTATGAAGATATTATCAAAGGATCTAAGTAGTTCTTGTCTCATTCCTTTATGGATTAATCCGAAAAGGTATTTGTGGTTTGTAATTAGTCCAATTATGCCTGTTCCGGTGCGTTCGATGCGGTCTTGGGCAAAGCGGATGAACTTGATGTAGTCATCCGAAAGGGGCTGGATGTTGCGCTCATCCCGCACGGCTTCCTTATAGGTTTCCATCAGGGCTTCAATGAATTCGCTCTTATTGGAGGAACTGATGGAATAGGGCGGATTGCCTAAAACGATCATGATCGGCTTTTCCTGCTTGACGGCATCGGCGGCCCTAGCCTCTTCTGAGACGAACTGCATGGGCCCGTAGAGCCCGGCCGGCTCTTCTTCGGAAATTTCCAACGTATTAGTCAGGTAAATGCGGATGCGGTCTTCGGCCTGAAAGTCATAGGCCCAGGCATCCTGCTGGGCTTCGGGCAGGTCGTGCCCGGCCAGTTGCAGGGCCAGCTTGAAGTGGGCCACGGCATAGGGCGCCATCATGATCTCGAAGCCGAAGATGCGCGGCAGGAGGTGATCCCGGACATAGCCCGACCACATCCCGGCGTTGCGCCTGGCCATGAAGTCCTCCCGGATGAGGTCAATCACGGCATACAGGAAGGTGGCCGTGCCCACGGCCGGGTCGAGGACGAGGACCTTATGGGTGCCGTCGGCCAGCTTTTCCGTGCTGGCCAGGCCCCGGGGCAGGTTGAAGCGGGATTTGATCAGGTCGTCCACCGCTCGGACGATGAAGGAGACCACCGGCATGGGGGTGTAATAGACGCCGCGCCGCTCCCGCAGGCCGGGGTCGTAGGCGGCCAGAAAGGTTTCGTAGAAGTGTACCATGGGGTCTTCCCCGCCGGTGCGCTGCCCGAAATCGGCCAGGATGGCGTTCATGTCAGCCAGGGCCAGGATCTGGATCAGGTCATTGACAAAGCCGGCATAGGGCTCCATCTCCAGGTCGGGGCCGGTGATGAAGGTGAAGAACTGGCGCAGGAAAGGATTGGTGCGGGGGATATAGCCCTGGGCGGCGGCACGGGTGAAAGCTTCCGTCTGGTGCATGACCCGGGCCGAAAACAGCCCGTAGGCCAGGGTCTGGGCGAACATGTCCGCAAATTGTCCCAGGTTCTCCGGTTCGTCCAGCTCGGGGATCAGGACCTCGGCAAAGGCCGTCCGCCAGCCGGTGAGGGTGTCGGAGGCGACTCCCTGTTCAAAGGCCTGGACGATGATATCGCGGATCAGATGGGTCAGCCGGGCCAAACGTTCGGCCAGGGCCTGGGGAGAGGTGATCGGCTGGGGTTGATGGGACAGGAAATCCGAGAGGAGCGCCTGCAGGTTTTCCTTGCCATTGGTTTCGGTGGTCAGGCTCCCATCGCGGCTGCGGCGGGCCAGCCGCGCACTGCGGCGGAATTCTCCGCCCACATACCAGCGGAACTCGAGGTAATCGGTCAGGATCAGGTTATCGAGGGCGCCGCGGTAGCGGTCCATTTGTTCGCCTCTGGCGATTTGTTCCAGGGGGCTGTCAATGTCCTTGGCTTCCACATGGCCGATCATCAGGCCGTCTTTAAGAATGGCCAGGTCAGGCGCGCCGCAGGCGATGCGCTGCGGTTCGTTGACCGCGCGCAGGTCTTCTCCCAGGGATTCGATTAACGCGGCCAGGGCGCCGCGGAAGGTGTGTTCCGTGGTGATGCCGGTGGCAAGGTGGGTTTCAAGGCTGTGCTGGTACCGGGTTAGTGGGCTGGTCATGGGGGTCCCTCTTTTTAGGATGGGGGAACGGCACGGTGTGGGGAAATTATACCGTGATTGATGGGGGCTTTTAGGCGCTTATGTCCTTTTCCTGGTGAAAATTAGATGAGGTTTTTCTGAAGTGATGCGTTCTTTTCCGTTGGTCCTGTTCAGACGCAAGTCTGAGTTGGCCACGCCGGGCCTGCGTGGGCGGTGAATGCGTCGGGCGGGTATCCGGTGATGGGCGAACGGAGGCCTCCCCGGCCCGGCTCGCCATGACCGAGAGAGTGCGGTGAAGGGGAAGGTGCAGGAGCAGGTTTTTTGATTTCTGGCCGTTCCGCTTTATGTCCCCGGGGTGGTCTTCCGAATGCAGGTCACTGTGGGATTCAGAGATGGCTGCGTCATGACCGAGGGCGGGGGATGAATGGGCTGGCCGGGGTGCGTTCAGTTTGACCCGTTGGCGTTTTCTTCCCCTTTTTCCACTGCTTTGCCCACCTGCCAGGCCGGGGCCAGGACTTCGCCCAGGGCCCAGTAGCTGCCGGCGCGGCCGGGGCGGCTTTTGTCCGGGGCGTAAAAGATGGGCCGGATCTTTTCGATGTCTGGCCGGCCGCCGGTGGTGAACGCCGGGTCAAGATAGACGGCGGCCACCTCGCCGATGAAGACGGCGTGGTGTTTTCGTTCGAGGGTCTGGACCAGGCGGCATTCGATGTTGACCGGGCAGGCCTCAATCATCGGCGCCGTCTCCAGCTCCCCGTAAAAATGGGTGAACAGGGCGCCCTTGTCCACGTCCCGGCCGGAGCGCAGGCCGCAGTAATCCAGAACTTCCACCATCTCCGCTGTGGGCTGGTTCACGCTGAAGGTGCGGTTTTCCCGCAGGCCGGGGGTGGAATATTGCTCGTGGCCGAGGGACACGGCGATGAGGTCATAGCACAACCAGCCGATCAGGCCGATGGTGATGTAGTTGGGCCGGCCGTTGACATTCACGCCCACCAGCACGGGCAGGTAGGGGTAGAGGGGGTTCTTCACTTTTCCGATTCCGTCCATCTTTTTCTTGTCCATGGGGGTGATTCTCCTTTCCTGTTCAGTATAGCACGTGCACTCTGCCGCTTGCGGCAAAAATTGGGGGGCATTTCGCCGCTTTTGACGGATTGATCTTCCGGGGCATTTCCACTATTCTTAGAACAAGATAGAACATAAGTTCTATTTATCGGCTGAGCCGGGCCAAGGAAGCCCTGCCCACCCCGACCACCCGCTTTGTCCAGGGCCCGGCCAGCCGACCAAGCCCACCCATTGACGCACCAGGAGGTTGATGCCGTATGATGACCAAGAAGCAGCCGCAGGATGGGGACGCGGTGGAGGACGCGGGGTTTTATCTGCCCCATTTCACCCGGGCCGAGGTGGCCGATCTGGACCACGTGCTGGGGGAATCCCTGCTGGGGGAGATCGGGATGCTGCGGGTGGTGATGCGCCGCTTTTTTGAGCGCGCCGCCGCCGAAGCGGACGATCTTGAGGCCCTTTCCGACGCCCTGCGCGTGCTGGGGATGAGCTGCACCCGGCTGGCCCGGGTGATCCAGGCCGAACGGGACCTGCGGGAGAACCGCGCCGATGCCCTGGGGGAGGCTCTTTCCCGCAGTCTTGGGGCCGTGCTGGAAGAAATGAACGGCGCCCGGCTGCAATCTGCCGGTCCGCGAGGAAAAAATGGAGACACCCATGGAAGATAAAACCGCCGCACTGCTGACCGAGCAACTCCGCCACGCCAACAACCTGCTCCAGGCCCGCATCCGGACCCTGGAGGCGCGCCTGGCCCACCAGCAGGCGATGAACGACCAGCGGTTGGGCATCCTCGAAGCCCAAATCCGGGATCATGAAACCCGGCTGCGGACGGCCACCGAGGGCGTGACACAGTTCAAGCTCTTTGCCGGGATCGCTTCCGGGGGCTCCGGGCTGATGTCCC
>DAOTUG010000120.1:0-24602 GCA_034437335.1 Anaerolineaceae bacterium | reverse complement strand
GGGGCGAAGGAAACGTTCAATCCCCGCAAGGGATCCGTTTTCCTGAAAGTATGTCTGGATGGCAATCGAAAGCTCTTCCATTTTCTGGTCTTTGATGAGTTGATTGAACTGTTGGTTTGAAAAAAAGATTGCAAAGACCGCCACCAGCGCGATGGCCGCCAAAGAAACGGCCATGAAGGCCAGGATGAACTTTGTTCGAAGGGAGGGGGATTTCATGCCCTGCAATCCCCATCTGCAAACCGATACCCCACACCAAACACTGTTTGAATAAAACGCGGCTCCCCTGGATCCGGTTCGATCTTCACCCGCAAGTTTCTGATATGAACATTGATGGTTTTTTCCAGAGCTTCGTAGGTTTCGCCTTGGATGGCGCGCAGGAGTTGTTCTCGTGTGAAGACGCGGCCTGGCTTTTGGGCCAACATGATGAGGATCTGGAATTCGGTGGGCGTCAGGTTGACATCCTCGCCATTCAGATGGACCTCGAATCGCTTTGGGAATATTTCGAGCGGTCCAAAGCGCAGGGCGGGGTCCGCTTGTGGGGGAAATCCAGTTCGGCGCAGAACAGCCTGGATCCGCGCGACCAATTCGGCCAGACTGAATGGCTTGGTGACGTAGTCATCAGCCCCCAGCCCGAGGCCGATGACTTTATCGGTCTCATCCACTCTGGCGGTCAGCAAAATGATGGGGGCGTTGCTTTCTTTCCGGAATTGTTTGATAAAGGTCAACCCGTCCATATGGGGCATCATAATGTCCAGAAGGATCAGATCCGGCGGGTTCACCCGCGCTTCGGTCAGGGCCTGGATCCCGTCGGGTGCGGTGTTAGTTTCAAAGCCCTTGGATTCAAGATACTCTGAGACCATCCGGGTGACGGAGAATTTATCATCAACAATCAATATCTTTTTCATAGTCATCGCAATGTGCCACCGTTGTAGTTTGTGGGTTATTGTCACCCGACAGTCCGGGTGTTGAGAAGCTGTGTTTCCACTGTACATCGCAGTAGTTCAGATTTGATTAAGATCAGGGAAAATTCCCCCGGGATTTGGGATATTTCCGGGTTTTTCTCTGTAAGTAGTATAATCGGTTTGTTTCATCGGTGTAGTCCGTCCGTTCCATGCGTTGGGTGTGTGAGGACCAGATCATGGCAGAGATTCCATTACAATCGGGGATCATTTATGGGCCGGTTTTCTCCCGGCGTTTCGGCCGTTCCATGGGGATTAACCTGCTCCCGGTTGATCGAAAACTGTGCTCTTTTGATTGTCTGTACTGCGAATACGGCTTCACACAGCGCAGCGCGCTGTCGGCCAACCCATCTCCCCGGGTTTTCGCGAGAACCGAGGAGGTGGTCGCCGCTGTGAAGCACGCTCTGAGAAAACCTCGCACCATAGAAACATTGACCTTTTCGGGAAATGGAGAGCCCACACTCCATCCGGAATTTCTGACCATCGTTCGGGAAGTAAAAAAGCTCCGGGATCGCCTCCGGCCTTCGGCCCGGCTGGCAGTCCTCTCAAATTCCTCTCGGGTTAACGATCCCAGTGTCATTGAAGGGCTTAATCTGCTGGATGCTTCCATGATGAAATTGGATGCAGGGGATCCGGAAACTTTTCAAGCCCTGAACCGCCCGGCTGCGGGAATCGCTTTTGAGGCGATTTTGCGCGGATTGGAACAATTGCACCCTTTGATGATTCAGAGCGTCCTGGTGGATGGGGAGGTGTCCAATATCCACGGTGATGCTTATCAGGCCTGGGTGGCAGCTCTGCGCGCTCTGCAGCCGTGCATGACCCATATCTATTCTCTGGACAGACCGGCAGCCTCATCCCGGGTCAAACAGGTCTCACCGATTGCCTTATCCCGAATTGCGGAGGATTTGACCGAGAGATTCAACCTGCCCGTGGAAGCTTTCTGGCGGGGGAAGCGGGCGCAGAACCCGGATCTGCCGGGAAAATCAATTTGATGAAGGGCTCATGGTTGGGTATAATGCCAATGAGGCTTCATGAATTCTTGTTTGGGATTTGTGACCATCAATCCGTATTTCCCATCCGATTTCCCCATGGGATAGCAATTGTCGGAACACTCCACTCCAGTTTTTCCGTTGGTTTGATCAATCCTGACCGGGAGTGACTGACATGCCCGGGAATGAGTTGGGAACTATGGTGCCATCAAGGAGGTGAACCGGTTTTGATTAAAGTTGAACGACGCGATAATGAATCTTTCAGCCATTTTTTGCGACGTTTTCGTAAGCGAGTGACAAAGGCAAAGGTCCTTTCTGAGGCTCGCAAGAAACGTTTTTTTGTTTCAAAAAGTGAACAACGGCGGATCGCTAAGAAAAAAGCGATTCGCAAAATGCGTCGGAAACGACGCAATTAGCGCTGGAGAATAATCGGTCAGGATTGTCTCCAACTTCTCCCCGTTTATTTCAAATAATTTGATTTCATTTGTCCAACGCATTGTCTGACCCGGACATGATCTCGCTGATTTTCTCCGGGGTGAACAATGCTTTTAAGGTCGCAGGGTTTTTCAGTTTGAACCAGAGTGATTTCTCCGGTGAGATAAGGGGGAACCAGGCGGCTTTACCGATGGAGTCCCAATCAAGGGAAGAGCGTTCCAAGGTTTTCTGATACCAGTTTGTGTTTTTATCACTGGCCCTCTCACCAAAGGCGGCGACAAGATGATGTCGCAGCGCTTCCCGGATTTTTTTATAGGATCCCTTGGCAAGGACCAGCAAGAGAGCGTACAGTAAGATGAGGCCATTAATCCATACATTGTTTTCGATATAAAAATCCAGCAGCGCGGAGCCAAATTCCCCCAGGCTGCCGCGGATGATCGCATCAATCATATTGATTTCCTTTCTTTATTGAAAAGATCTTGTTTAACAAAAGGGACGGCAAAACTGCCGTCCCTTTGTTTGTTGTTGATGAGATTGGATTACCCCTCAGCCTCTTCAGGAGCAGGAGCGCCAGCCGCCCGTTCCCAGGCCTCGCGGTTGCGCATATAGAAGAACATGGCAACAGCCAGGAGCAAAGCGAGGATGACGAGGGCCACAGCACCGCCAATGGAACCCATCAGGTTGCTCATCCACTTGGTTACGCTGGTGAACAGCCAACCGGGCCAGAGGAAACCATCACCAATGCTGGTGATCTGAACAGCGCCCTCGGGCATTTCGAAACCGGCGCTAACAGCGGCATCGGTAAAGATAGGAGCCATGCTGGTGGCTATGTAGAAGCCCAGGGCCAGCTCGATGGTGCCGGCGACGATCATGCGAATGACATTCCCTTTCATCAAGGGGGCCATCATTGCAACCACGAAGGGGATGATCGCCAGGTCGGCGAAAAGAATGACCTGGTTGCCGGGCAGGATGATGCTCAGCAGGATGGCGATGGGGACCAGCACCAGGGCCGTGGAAATGGCCGCCGGGTGACCAATGAGGATGGCTGAATCCAGGCCGATGTAGATCTCACGGCCGGAAGCGCGTTTCTGCATGAATTCGCGTGCGGCCTCGGAAACCGGAATGAGCCCTTCCATGAGGATAGCGACCATGCGGGGCAGCAAGAGCATCACCGCGGCCAGGTCCATGGCTACGCCCAGGATCTGGCTGATGGTAGCCAGCCAGGTTTGATCGGCGGGTCTGTTGAAGGCGAAGGCCAGAATACCCAGGATCAGGCCGATGAACAAGCCGAGGATCACAGGTTCGCCAAAGATGCCCCATTTCTTGCGGATGGTGTCCGGATCAGCTTTCAGGTCGCGGAGGCCGGGGATCTTCTCGAAGATCCAGTTGACAACGATAGCGAAGGGCACCCCGGGTGCGGTGGTGAGGTGGGGGATGGAAATCCCCGGAATGTTGTAGAATGCCTGCACAGCCTTCGCAGTCCAGTCTGCCAGGAACAGCGCGAAGGCGGCTGCGATGGCAGCAGCGACCAGACCGTAAATGAGGTTGTCCGTCATGATGTATATGAGGGACCCCAGGAAGGCAAAGTGCCAGAAATTCCAGATATCCACATTGAGGGTCTTGGTCAGCCGGGTGACCAGCATGATCAGGTTCACCAGCAGGGCGATGGGGATTACGGCCAGGCCGACGTCCGTGCCAAAGGCGATGGCCGCCGCGGAAGGCCAGCCGACATCGTAAACCGACCTTTCGATCTCGAGGTTAGTAACCAGTGCCTGACCAACGTTGCTGAGGGAACCCCACATCAGGCCGATGACCAGGTTAATGCCGATGAAGGCGATACCAACCGTGACACCTGCGCGGAAAGCGCGACCAAATTTTGCACCAAGAATGATTGCCAGGAAAAAAATGATGATGGGCAACATAATGGTGGCACCAAAGGTGTCAAAGAACAGCTTTATGCCTTGAAGAATTGAATCTAACATGTATCTCTCCTGTCAAAAGATGTTGGATGAACAGAACTCAATCCTGCAATTTCTCGACAATTTCTTCGATAACTTCCTCCTTTCCCATTCCTGTCAGGAATGCCAGGGTCTGAATAACGGGGATGTCTTTGTCAACGGAAACCGGGGTTGTCGTGACAATCATATCGGCATCATCAACCATGCTGGGTACTTCGCTGGCTTTTGCCTGCCGAATGTTGACGCTGATGCCGCGATCTTCCAAGGCCTCCTCGATGGCCTTAGCCACCACCGTGGAGGTTGCGATTGCTGTTCCACAAGCTACGATAATTGTTTTCTTACCTGCCATTAGAGCCTCCTTAAGAGAATAGGGAAATAATAAACCTTCTTCGTTTATTTTAAAGCATTTTTATCAATATTTCAAAATCAGGTTTCTTTTCTTAATATCTTTAGGATTGCTTCTGGAGACTGCGCAGCGAGCAATTGCTCTATTAGATTGGAATCCTGGAGAATTCCAGCAATTTCCTGCAGCATTTCAATCTGCGCTTTGGGCTTGTCCAGCGCAAGAAGGAAGACCAAACGAACGTCCACGGATTCTTCCGGGTTGGCCATGTTTTGAAAGGTGACAGTGTGTTTAAGGGTGGCCAGCGCCACGCCTGCCTGCAGGACATGTTCCACGTCAGTGTGGGGGATGGCAGCGTTGGCGCTGCCGCTGAGGGGCAGCCCAGTTGGCATGGATTCTTCCCGTTTCAGGGCAGCTTTCACGAAACTTTCCCGCACATAACCGCTGTCTTCCAGGCATTTTCCCAGCACTGTGACGACATCTTCTGCGTCCCGGGCTTCGTAATTCAGGATGATGGCGGATTTTTCAACCAGATTGGCCAGCCGCATCTCAGTCCTCTCCAAAGTTGCTCTCGATCAGCTCCTTCAAGGCTGCCACAGCTTCCTCAGCATCCTCTCCTTCGGCCGTGATCTCAATCTCATGATCCTGCATTACACCCAATGTCAGAACGGTCAGAATACTCTTTGCGTTGGCGATATCGCTTTCATCGGTAAGATTTTTCACCTCAATATCACAGCCAAATTTATTCGCCGTTTGCACGAATAATGACGCAGGCCGGGCATGTAAACCGGCGGGATGGGAAACCTTAATTTTCAATTGCGTTGTCATGTTACTCCTCAGTTGGTCCTTAATAGATTAATAATTCGGGTGTTTCCAATGCCCTGACAAGGTCAGCCAGGAATTGGGCTGCGACAGCGCCATCCACGACCCGATGATCCGCCGCCAGGGTCAGCTTCATCATCGGTCGAACCGCCAGGGTGTCCTGATCATCCACGACGATTGGTTGGCGCTTAATGGCGCCGACAGCCAGAATGGCAGATTGGGGCGGGTTGATGATGGCTGTGAAGGATTCAATGCCAAACATTCCCAGGTTGGAGATCGTGAAGGTGCCGCCCTGAATTTCCTCCCGTTCGAGATCGCCGGATCGTGCTTTGCGGGTTAACTGACGCAGACATTCATTAATTTCTCTGGCGCTTTTGTCGCCAGCATGGTGGATGACGGGTACGATCAGCCCGTCTTCCAGCGCCGTAGCAATCCCGATGTGAAGGTCTTTCCAGAGTTGAATCTCTTCTCGCTCCAGACCGGCATTCAGATACGGGTGACGCTTCAATGCCCAGGCCACCACCCGCACCAGATAGGCTGTCAGGGAGATTTTCACGCCCCCTTGTTCTTCGGCCAATTTGTTCATGCGCTCCCGGCTGTTTTCCGCTTCCGTCATGTCCACCGTGACCGTTAAATATATATGGGGTGCGCTCTGATAGCTTTTGGTCATCCGCTGGGCGATCCGCTTGCGCATTCCCTTGAGCTGGATCGTTTGCCCGGGGATGGGTTGGACGGAGCCTTCCGTTGTACCGGCGGGGGAGTATGCCCGCACATCGGCGGCCTGAACCCGGCCGCGGGGCCCGCTGCCTTCCACCTTGTTCAAAGCGATGCCCTTTTCTTCGGCAATCCGGCGAGCAGCGGGGGTGGCGGATGTCTTGACCCGGGGTTTAACGCCATCCAGCCCATCCAGATAGGCTTCAAGATCTTCTTTGGTGATCTTTTCTCCTGTGGATGGTACCTGGCTGAGGTCAATTTCCTCGGCTTCTGCCATGCGCGCGGCAACCGGTGTGGTTGGTTTTGATTTGCTGGGTTTCTCGGTTGTTAAGGTGCTTTCATCCTGTTTAACTGGTTTCTGCCCGGTTGGTTCTGTTTTTTCGGGTTTCTCTTCCTGGTCTTCGGGGAGATCCGCCTCTGTTTCCCCTTCTTGCAGGATGTAGGCGATGACCTGGGTGACGGGGGCTTCCTCGTCGTCGCCGTATTTGATCCCCGCCAACCTCCCGGCGGCCGGAGCGTCCACTACACTGGTGATTTTGTCAGTTTCGATCACGACCACCGGCTCGCCTTTTTCAACCTGATCCCCTTCTTTTTTCAGCCACTCATTGATGGTGACCGTTTCCTGGTCCATGTCCATCTTTGGCATGATAAAGGGTGTGGGCATGTCTCCTCTCCTTTCAGTACTGATTATTGACAATCGCTTTGACTTCGCGGACGATATCATCCTTTTGTGGAACGGCCGCTGCCTCAAGTTTTGGATTGTAGGGGATCGGAACGTCTTTTCCGGCGAGACGACGCATGGGGGCATCCAGATAATCCCAAGCGGGCGTCTCGGAGATAGAGGCCATCACTTCTCCAGCCCATCCGGCTGTCTTCACGGCTTCGTGAACGACCAGGAGTCGCCCGGTTTTCTTAACCGATTTTGCAATCGTGTCCACATCCATGGGCCGCAACGTCCGTGGGTCAACGACCTCCACAGAAATGCCTTCTTCCGCCAGCTCTTTGGCGGCGTCCAGAGATTTATGCACCATGATGCCTGAGGTGACGATGGTGATATCATCTCCCTTTCGTTTGACATCCGCCACGCCGAGGGGGATGGTGTAGTCCTCATCGGGAACTTCGCCCTTGGATTTATACATTAGTTTGTGCTCTACAAAACAGACCGGATTAGGATCGCGGATGCTGCTGAGCAATAAACCTTTGGCGTCATAGGGTGTACTGGGGGCCACGACCTTGATCCCCGGGATGTGCATGAGAATTGTCTCGAGGGATTGGGAATGTTGTGCGGCAGCTCCGGTTCCGGAACCGCTGGGCATGCGGATGACCATAGGCACGGTAGCCTTTCCGCCGAACATGTAACGCGCCTTGGCTGCCTGGTTCACCAGGGGCTCCATGGCGAGCATGATGAAATCCATGAACATCATTTCGGCGATGGGGCGCATTCCCACCATGGCCGCACCAGTGGCTGCGCCAATAATGGCTGCCTCCGAAATCGGGGTTTCCCGGATTCTGTCCGGTCCGAATTCATCCAGCATCCCAGCGCTGACCCCAAACGCGCCGCCGTAAGTCCCGATGTCTTCTCCAATCAGAAATACGCGGTCATCCCGACGCATTTCCTCAACCATAGCATCATGAATTGCTTCTCGATAGGTGATCTCAGGCATATACCCACTCCATTACATTTTCCGGATCAGGATCTGGAGAATTCTCAGCAAATTCTACGGCTTCCTCTATCACCTGCTCCATTTCTGTGTAAATTTCCTTCGCTTTTTCTTCATCAAGAACATCGGCTTCCAGGAGCAGGGTTTCAAAACGCCCAATCGGGTCCTTATCCTTCCATTCCTGGATTTCATCTTTGGAACGATAGAGATTTCTATCACTCTTGGAATGACCAAAATAGCGGTATGTTTCCGTTTCTACGAAGACAGGCCCTTTCCCTGACAGACTGTGGTCCCGGGCTTCCCGCATGACTTCATACACTGCCAACACATCATTCCCATCAATGAAATATCCGGGGATGCCGTGGGCCTCGGCCCTGCCTTTGAAAGGCACCTTGGAGGACACCCGTTCAACCTCTGCGGACATGCCATAGTGGTTGTTTTCGCAGAGATAGACCACTGGCAAGTCCCAGATGGCCGACATGTTGAGGGATTCGTGAAAGATGCCTTCGTTGGCTGCGCCATCCCCGAAGAGCACCAGGACGACCCGTTCTTCTTTCTTCATTTGGATGGCGAGACCGACGCCGGCGGCGAGTTCAATTCCGCCACCCACAATGCCGTTGGCGCCCAGGTTGTTGGCGTTCACATCAGCGATGTGCATGGATCCCCCGCGTCCATGACAATATCCGGTTTCCTTGCCGAGGAACTCCGCCATCATCTTGTTTACATCCGCTCCGCTGGCGATGAAGTGCCCGTGGCCGCGGTGGTGATTAAGAAGATAGTCCTCCTCAGTGAAGACCCGGCCGGTGCCCACTGCAACGCCTTCCTGTCCGGCCGAAAGGTGCATTGTGCCGTGGACTTTGCCCAAGGCATACAGTTCATCCGCCTTCTCTTCGAATTGGCGAATAAGGATCATCGTCCTGTACATTTCTATCAGGTCCTCCCTGGTCAGGTCCAGGGATTCGGCTTTTTTCAAGACATCTGTAGTTTTTTCATTATCGTATTCTGCTCGTATTTTTTCTGTTGCCATTCTTTTTCCTTCCAAAACATGAATAAGGAGTTCCTGTTGGGTTACGCTTCCCCTTTATGGAGCACTGCCAGGGCGGTGACGGAGTTGGTCACGAGGACGTTAATTAGACCGCCCCGCAGAGCGCCCAAAATCGGGTCAACCTTCGCAGGACCGCCGGCCACGCCAATGCGTACCGGGATGGACAATAAATCTTCGGTGCTGACCCCGATCAGTCGTTGCTGAAAACCCTTGGCTGCTGGCGCACCGCTGATGTCAAAGAAGTGACCGCATACATCGCCGATGGCGCCCGTTTTCTGGATATCAAGGATTTCCGCGCGGGTGACGTAATCTGCCAGATAGTAGCTGCAGTGGGTGAGATTGGAACTTCCCACACCCAGCAGGGCGACATCCGCTTGTTTCCCGATGGCCAGGGGTTCGGATACGCTGCGGTTGCTCAAGAGGGATCGCGCAATCTCGGTGTTTTCCACCAAAAAGGGGGCGTTGATGTAAAATCCTTCCGCGCTCAATTTCTCTTCCAAACGGCGCACAATGGCGTGCCCGTCGTAATCCTTGATGCGCGCATCAAATGCCCCCAGGAGCTGGACGACTTTGATCCCTGCGATTGGATTGGGTACTTCTAAGTTTTCCACGGTTGCGCTGATCGCAGTCCCCCAGGAGGTCCCCAAAATCCATCCTGGTTTGAGATGGGTGGTCAGTTCATTTCCAGCAACCCTGCCTAACTGCGCCAGTAGGTTTTCTGACTGGTTCACGTCCACCACCCTTGCACGGGTTAAATCAAAACACTCGACCAGTCGCTGGGCGAGTGCCGGGGATTCATTGATGGGCCTGTTGATTTGGATCTGGATAATTCCGGATTTTCTTGCTTCGGACAACATGCGGGAAATATTCGACCGGGTCACACCGATTTCCCGGGCGATTTCAGCCTGGTTTTTCCCTTCCAGGAAATACATTTCGGCGACATCCGCCAGTAATCGCAAGCGCTCTCCCTGTCGTTTATTGTCCACCAAAGCCTCTCCAGACTTCACAAATGTTTATTGCATTTCACATATGTGATTTTATCCCATTAAGCAGTTTCAGTCAAGCGAATCGCGGCGCGTGTCAGGGCAAAGTTAAAATGTCACAGAACTTGCAAGAATCCCGGATTCTCGGTTAGAATGGTTAATCGTGATGGTTGACTTTATCCGTTGAAGAAAAGGTAACACAATCCCCCATGAAAATACTGATTAAAGCAGGCATACTACTGACAATGGATGACCAGCATACCATTTATGAGCCAGGTCATTTGCTGATGGATGATGCGGGGCGAATTCTGAGGGTGGGAGAACCCCGCGAGGTGCCAGAAATGGAGGCGGATCAGGTGGTGGATTTTTCCAACCGACTGATGATGCCTGGCCTGATCAATGCGCATGCCCATTCGCCCATGACTCTTTTCCGTGGTCTGGCGGAGGGCATTTCGCTTTTTACCATGGAGGGCTTTCTCAACTGCTTGAGGCGCCTTGAGGCTGCTGCGGACGCCCGGATGGTGCCCGCCGCCGTGGAAGTCACCTGTGCTGAGATGATCCGCACCGGGACGACCTGTTTTGCGGACCAATATTTTTACACCAGGGACATTTTCCCGGTGGTGGACAAGAGCGGCTTACGGGCCGCTTTGGCTTATGGCATTGTTGAATTGGGCGACCCCCAATCCCGAGAACGGGAGCTGGCGGCTGCTACAGCCTTCCTGGAGTCACTCTCAGACCATCCCCGGATCAAGGGCTGGGTTGGCCCCCATGCCTTTTTTGTAGACAACAGCGAGGAAATTATCCTTCGGGAGCTGGCCCTGGCAGAACGCTTTGACACCGGATTGCATATCCATTTTGCCACCAGCAGCGAAGAAGAAGATTACTGTCAGGACAAATTTGGCATCTCCGCTGTGCAGCGCATGAAGGATTTGGGGATCCTTGATTTTCCCGTGTTGGCCGCTCACAGCATCACAGTGCCCGAGTCGGATTTTCCCACCCTGGCGGAGAGCCAGTTCACTGCAGTGATCTGTCCTTCTTCTTCAATGCGCAGCGGCTTTCCTGCAGCGCCACTGAAAGCCATGCTGGCTGCCGGCGTGAATGCCGCGCTGGGGACGGACAATGTCGCCAACGCCAATTCCTATGACCTGATCCGGGAAATGGATGTGGCTGCAAAATTGATGATCTACCGGGAGCAGGAACCTGGCGCCATTCCGGCGGAAACCATTGTTGAGCTGGCTACCATGGGCGGGGCCCGGGCGCTGGGGTGGGAGGACAGGATTGGTTCTCTGGAAGCCGGGAAGCAGGCTGATTTGATCGCCCTGGATTTGACGGATATCGGTTGGGGTCCGAAGGGAGCTCAGGACCTGTACACCGCCATCGTTTACGCTATCAGCGGAATGCACGTGACCGATGTGATGGTGGATGGGGAGTGGTTGTTGAGGGAAAAAGAATGGCTGACGGTGGATTACCCGGCTGCCGTCAAACAGATGAACCGGGATTATTCCCGTTTGACTGACAATTTAAAGAAACTCGAGGGAAAATAATGAGAAGAATAGTGATTGACTGCGACCCTGGCATTGATGATGCCGAAGCGATCATGATGGCCTATATGCATCCGGAGGTGAAAATTGAAGCGATCACCACTGTTGCCGGCAATGTGGGTGCGGCCCTGACAGCGGTTAATGCTCTGAAAATTCTGGATGTGCTGGATGCAGAACCGATTCCGGTTTTCCCTGGGGCTGCTGCACCCCTGGTAGAAGCCGGAGCGGACGCAGCTCAGGTGCACGGTGAGGATGGGCTTGGGGGCTGCGGCATTCCTGATTCCGACAGGGAATTGGCAGAGGAGCACGCCGCAAAGGCGCTGATTCGCCTGGCAATGGAGAACCCCGGTGAACTGGAGTTGATTGCCATTGGTCCCCTGACCAATCTGGCCCTGGCCCTTCATTTGGATCCGGATTTGCCGACCCGTTTCAAACGCTTGGTGATCATGGGCGGCGCGATTTATGCTCAGGGAAACACCACCAATTTCCCCGCTGAATTCAATATCTTTGCTGATCCGGATGCGGCCGCGGTGGTATTTGCTACCTGGCCCGAATTCACCATGGTCTCCTGGGAGGCGACGATGGCCCATGGCATGCCCCTGGACCAGTTCAAGGAGCTTCTGAGCTATGACAATAAGCGCAGTCAATTTCTAAAGAAGGTCACAAAAAAGACTCTGGCGTTCTTAAAGGAAGTCCTCAACCGGGAGATGAGTTATGCAGCCGATCCTCTGGCCATGGCTGTGCTGATGGAGCCGGAGATTGTCAAGAAATCTGAGAAAAAATATGTGCAGGTGGAAACCCACGGCACTCTGACCCGGGGGATGACGGTGATTGATTGGTGGGGCCTGTCGAAACAAAAACCCAATGTGGATATCATCCTGGAGGTGGATCTGGATCGGTTTACCGAGCTCCTCCGGATGGCTGTGAAATAACGTAAGCAAAAAAGGAATAGGAGTTCCCATGTCTGTCACACTTCCCCCTGATCCCTGGCAAAAAGTTCGCACTGTGCACGATTTGCCGGCTGATGAGGTCATCTCCGCCCTGCAAAAAGAGATCCGACGGGGCAACACAGAAAATGCTGCCCGGTTGGCCTATGAAATGATCCAGACCAGTCCGGAGCTGGAAGAAAAGCTCTGGATCCGTTTGATTGTGATTTCGGTGGAGGATATTGGGATGGGTAACCCCCAGGCGCCTCTGCTCATCAACACTCTCTATGCGATGCATAACCGCTTTTCCCCCGGCGCCCTTGATCGGCCACTGTTTGCGATCCATGCAGTCCGTTATCTCTGCGAGAGTGAAAAGGACCGTTCCAGTGATGAACTGTTGAACTGGATCAAGCAAACCGATGCGCTGCCGGAAATTCCGGATTATGCCATTGATATGCATCCCCGCCGCGGTCAGGAAATGGGGCGGGGCCTGCCTCATTTTTACCAGGAGGCATCCAGGGTGGCCCCGGAGAAATCGGATCGCGAGCGAAAGTACCATGAAAGACTGTTAGACATCTTTGATATTGAATGAAATACACTGCAATTGTTCTTTTGATTGTGTCTGAACCTGTGTTCGGGTGCTGATTGATGATTGCCCTTTTCTGAAATAGGATCTTATTCTTATGATAAAATAATCCGAATACATCTGACTCGAATCTGATGGATGAGGAGGTGGTGCCTTCGAAGGATTGGTTCAATTGATTGTCATGGAAAAGACAAAGCATCTATTTGGTTTAGAAGGAGAAAAGATAGAATGAAAAGCCGTTTTTGGTTCGTAATTTCAATGATTTTGGTTTTCACGCTGGCGCTGTCGGCGTGCGGACCTGCTGATGATGGCGGTGATGAAGATATGGTTACCGCTGCCCTGTTGACCCCCAACCCCCTTGGAGACCGCTCATTCATTGACTCTGCTGCCCGCGGGATTGACCAGGCCAATGAGGAACTTCCCGTTTCCGCTGATGTGATTGAGACTCAGGGTATTGCGGAGCACGAGGCCGCTCTGCGCAGCGCTATCGCTGAAGGGTATGATATTTTGCTGCCCCTGGCCTTCGATGCGCAGTTACTCCTGACCATCTGCGAAGAATTTCCGGAACAGAAATTTGCCTCACCCTCCGAGGTTTTCGCTGAGGATTTGCCCGCCAACCTGGTTTCCTACCAGATCAATGTGCATGAATCCAGCTTCCTGGCTGGCTTGGTTGCCGGTTCTCTGACCCAGACCAAAATCGTCGGCGCTGTTGTCGGCGGCGACGCCCCTAGTTTGAACCAGTTCTTCTATGGCTACAAGCAGGGCGTTTTGGAAGTTTGCCCCGACTGTGAAGTGTTGGTGAGCTATCTCGGGTTTGACTTCAGCAACCCCACCCTCGGCAAAGAAACTGCGGCTGCCCAATACGACGCGGGCGCTGACATTGTTTACCAGATCGCCGGTCGCTCCGGCGAGGGTGTTCTCGCTGCTTCCCAGGAATATGGGCTCTACTCCATCGGTGTTGACTCCAACCAGGATAACATTGCCCCCGGTCATGTGATTGTATCCATGATCAAGCGAGTGGATATTACCACCTTCAAGTCCATTGAGATGGTCGTCAATGACAACTTCGAAGGCGGCTTCTATGAGCTGGGTATGGCCGATGGCGCGGCCGGTCTCTCCTGGGATGAGGGTTCCACAACCTTCCGGGACAATGGACCCGCCGATATGGTGGCGCAATTGGATGATGTTGAAGCTTTGGTTGATGACTACCGGGCGCAAATTCTGGCTGGCGACTATGTCGTCTGCAACGCTCTCACTGATCCCGATCTGACAACGGACGCTTGCGCTCCCTTGCAGTAACCTTTTTCTTCAGTACCATTTGCCAGCCCTGTGGGGAAACCTGCAGGGCTGGTATAAGGATTAGCTATGGCAAATGCAGTTGAATTACGCGGTATTTCCAAATATTTCCCATCCACAGATGTTCAGGCAAATGATGATGTGAATTTTTCCGTCAAGGAAGGAGAGATTCACGCTCTGGTTGGTGAAAATGGCGCCGGCAAGTCAACCCTGATGAATATTCTTTATGGACTTATCAAGCCCGATTCCGGGCAGATTTTCATTCATGGTGAGCCTGTCCGGATCAACCATCCGGACGATGCCATTCATCAGGGGATTGGCATGGTTCACCAGCATTTCAAGCTTGTGCCCTCCTTCACCGTCGCCCAGAACATCATGCTGGGTATGGAACCCAACCAGCTTGGGTGGTTGAAACAGAAACAGGAAAATGAGATTGTTGAGAATCTAGCCAAGAAGTTTGGCCTGCCTGTGGATCCCAGGGCCAAGGTGGGAGATCTGCCGGTGGGCATGCAGCAGCGGATTGAAATCCTTAAGACCCTCCAGCGCAATACGCGCATCCTGATTTTAGATGAGCCGACGGCTGTTTTGACTCCCCAGGAGGTTAAGGAATTGATGGAGGTTGTCCGCCGTCTTTCCGAGGAACAGGGTCATACGATCGTCTTCATTACCCATAAGCTGTATGAGGTGGTGGATGTCGCAGAACGGGTGACCGTGATGCGCGATGGAAGAAATGTTGGGACCAAGAATGTGGCTGATACTGATATTCCTGAAATGGCCCGGATGATGGTTGGTCGGGAAGTTTTGTTTCGGGTGGAAAAAGAACCTGCAACGCCTGGAAAACCCGTTTTCACTGCTGAGAATATCACCGTGGCCTCTGATACAGGCTATCCAGCGGTATTGAATCTTTCCATGCAAGTTCGGACTGGAGAGATTCTGGGGGTTGCCGGCGTGAGCGGAAACGGCCAGACGGAACTGGTTGAGGCAATTTCCGGCATCCGCCCCCTGGAACGTGGCGTCATCAAACTCAATGAGAAAGTTGTCAGTCAGTCTTCAGTGTACAGGCGGCGGCGAGCGGGAATGGCCCATATCCCTGAGGATCGCATTCAAATGGGGTTGAACCTAGATACCACCCTGGATGAGAATGTGCTTCTCAGCCGTCAGCGTTTGCCGGAATTTAACCAGTATGGGTTTATTCGCAAGCGGCGCGTCCTGGATTTTTCAGCGGAAATTATAGAAAAGTATTCCGTGCACGGCGCAAAACCCGGGGGGAGCGTGGATACTTTGTCCGGCGGCAATATGCAGAAGATTGTGGTTGGCAGGGAGCTTTCCGGTGATCCGAACTTTATCATTGCCAATCAGCCGACCCGGGGGCTGGATGTGGGCAGCATTGAGTTCGTTCATAAAACCCTCATTGAAGCACGGGACGACGGCACAGCCATCCTGCTTGTTTCCGTTGAATTGGATGAAATTATGTCTCTCAGTGATCGGGTCGCTGTCATTTATCGCGGTCAGATTCTGGGTGTTTTTGATATTGAAGATGTGACAGAAGAGATGTTGGGAATCCTGATGGCTGGCGGATCCCTGGATGATGTATCCCAGGATGCCG
The DNA here is from genome assembly GCA_034437335.1 of Anaerolineaceae bacterium. GTDB lineage: Bacteria > Chloroflexota > Anaerolineae > Anaerolineales > Anaerolineaceae > Brevifilum. The sequence continues at coordinate 8,738 of DAOTUG010000120.1, read as the reverse complement.
CCCAGATTGCGGAACCCGATCAGGAGAATGGTTAAAAAGAGGCCCTTATGGATAAAGAACGCCGAAAGAAACTTGTTAATTCCCTTTCTGTGACGATTCTGGCGATACTTTCTGGTTTACTTGTGGCGGCAATTCTGGTTTTGCTTTCCGGTAAATCACCCCTGGATGCCTACCGCGTCCTGTTTGAGTCGGGATTTAGCTGCGAGAGCCTGGATCGCTGCACCTTTGTAACCACCCTGGAACGGGCAACGCCCTTGATTCTGACGGGGCTTTCTGCGCTGGTCGCCTTTCGCACGGGAGTCTTCAGCCTGGGACAGGAGGGACAGATGATGTTGGGGGCGGTGATGGCCGCCTGGCTGGGTTGGCAGCTCCGACTTCCCTATGGGATTCATCCCCTGGTGATCATGTTGGCTGCAGTGGTGATAGGCGGTTTATACGGTTTCATCCCCGGCCTGCTCAAGGTCAAGTTGGGGGTCAACGAGCTGATCACAACCATCATGCTCAACGAAATTGCGGTTTTGTTCTTAGAATGGGTGGTCAATTTTCCGCTCCGGGCGGATGCCGGCGCGGCTGCTCACTCTCACACGATTCATGAGACAGCCTGGCTGCCCTCCTTCTTACCCAAATCTCGATGGGGGGTTGGCTTTGTGATTGCTATTCTGATGGCCGTGGTGATTTACTTCCTGTTGTGGCGGACGTCCGCTGGCTATGAGCAGCGCATGTCCGGGAATGCTCCCCGGTTTGCCAAGTACGGTGGGATCAAGAATGAACAGGCAGCCCTGCGGGGGATGATCATCAGCGGCGCGTTGGCCGGTTTGGCTGGCGCCATTGAGGTTCTTGGAGTCAATCACCGGATCATGACCGGTTATTCTGTGGGATTGGGCTTCGACGGGGTCAGCGTGGCAATCCTGGGACAGACTCACCCTCTGGGGGTTGTGGTTGTGGCGATTCTATTTGCTGGGGTGCGTTTGGGGGCGCAACTGGGCTTGCAAATAAAGCTCAGAGTGCCCCGGGAACTGGGCGGTGTGATCATCGCGTTTATTATTCTGTTTGTCGCCACAGACCGCTTCTTCCTGAATGGTATCAATTGGGTTCGGGAGAAGATTGCTCAGCGTAATGGTAGGAAGGCAGTAGAGGAAGGAATTGACTGATGCAGGATATTCTTGGTTTTTTCAGCATCCCCTTATTTTCAAGCGCAATTCGCCTGGGAACGCCAATCATTCTTGCGGCCCTCGGCGGAGCAATATGCAACCGGGCGGGTGTGCTCAACCTGGCCCTGGAAGGGAAGATGCTTCTTGGCGCTTTTTTGGGTATTATCAGCGCTTATTATCTTCAGAACAATGCCTTTTTGCCCCTGCCGCCGCTGGCCAGCACCTATCTGGCCCTGATTGCGGCTATGCTTTCCGGTGGGATTCTGGGCGCATTTTTCTCCTTTCTCTATATTAAATACAAGGTCAACCTGGTGATCTTAGCCATCGCCATCAATCTGATGCTGCTCGAATTGACCGTATTCTTAATGCGGGTCATGTTCGGGCAGGTGGGAACCTGGTCGGACCCGAGCATTGTCCAGCTTCCCGAATGGGAGCTGCCCCTGATCAAGGAGATCCCCCTCCTCGGTGACCTGTTCAGCGGGTACAACATCATTGTTTATTCCGCATTTGTTTTTTGCATCCTCGGTTATTTTGTTTTGTTCCATACAAAATTCGGCCGGCATGTCCGGGCCGTTGGCGAGAATATCGAAGCGGCCCGCACAGTGGGGATTAACGTCAACCGGGTGCAGATCTTTGCTCTGGTGATCAGCGGCGCTCTGGCGGCTCTGGGTGGTGCATTCCTCTCCATTGGGCACCTGACCCTTTTCACCCGCAATATGAGCAATGGCCGCGGTTGGTTGGGCATTTCTGCAGCTTTGTTTGGCTTCAACCATCCGATTGGGGTCTATTTCTCAGGTCTCTTTTTCGGTTTTGCCGATGCAGCGGCCATCCGTTTGCAGAATGTGACCGATTTACCGCCCAGTTTGGTGCAGGTGCTGCCGTTCATCGCCACCATTTTAGCCCTGGTCCTTGTTGCGCTGCGCACGAAGCTGGCCACCCTGATCAATAAACGGAAATACTTCAGCTCTCGGGATCTGGTCGCTGAAAGCCAACCCGAATCCAGCGATGACTAACCAGGCCAAAAGAAAAGGAGAATTCGATGGAATATCATATTAAAGCCAATCCGGAAGACATTGCCCGGTATGTTTTTTGTCCTGGCGATCAGCGCAGGGCAAAGGAGATTGCCAAACATTTTGAAGACTCCCAACTGGTGAGTGACGAACGCGGGATCATGGTCTATTCGGGAACATATCAAGGCGTCCGGATGACATCCTGCGGCACAGGGATGGGCGGCCCAGTGGTGGCCATCTGTGTGGAAGAATTGGCCCATTTGGGGGCGGACACCTTCATCCGGGTGGGCTCCTGCGGGGTGTTTCAGGATCATCAAAAACCTGGGGACATCATCATCGGCAGCGGAACCATCCGCGCCGGCGGCACGTCCCATGCCTATCTTCCCATTGAGTTTCCGGCGGTGCCGACGTATTCAGTCCTGGAAACCCTGGTGAAGACAGCGGAACGGATGGAAATTCCCTACACCGTGGGGGTGGGGATTGCGGGGGACGCTTTTTATTCCCCCCATGAAACTTGGGAAAGGGACTTATTAAAGAAGGCCGGCGTGCTCTCCGTCGAGATGGAAAGCGACACGTTGTTCACTGTGGGTCAATATCGCGGCTTGCGCACCGGCGCGCTGTATTGTTCCGATGGCACTAATGAGGAGATCAAACCGGACTGGGGTATGGATGATTATTACGAAGGTGAATCCCGGATGATAAAAATTGCCCTGGAAGCGATGCATGTCATTGCCCAATCCGATGCCCCGTAGTTCTCAATGATTTGATGACCTTTTTTCAGTTCTCGCGACCGGACTGGTGTGAACCAGTCCGGTTGTTGGTTAATTGCTGCGTCAGAAGACGCAGGCCTTTTTTTGCCGTGTGTAACAACGAGATGAAAAACTGATCAGCTCCCATCACAATCACCATCACGGAGATCATCATTCCCCCAATGGAACGGGGAATGCCGAGATGAATGGAAAGCCCCGTCATAGCGGCCAGCCGGACGCCAGCCAGCAGGAAAGAAGAAAACAGAATTCCCAGTGGGTGGCAGAGGCCAATCAGGGCAACCATGACGCCGTCAAAGACATCAGAGCCGGAAAAATTCTGCACAAAGTGATAGTGGACGCCCAGGACCTCCACGCCTCCCGCCAGCCCTGCCAGGGCGCCGCTGAGCAGCATGGCAACAATCACCATCCTGTCCGGGCGGATGCCTCCGCCCCGGGAAAAGGTTCGGTTTTGCCCGGACATCCGGAGTTCATATCCCAGAGCAGTACGCCACAAAAAGAGGGTGAGACAACCTGAGATTGTCAGAGCCAGGAAGAGGCCATTATTTAGCTTTGTACCCTGCGCCAGTTGAGTCAAACGGGCGCTTTCAGGGATCCACGACCCAAACCCGGAAGGAATCACACCGACCAGATAGTAAGCGATGCTGTTCAGGAGGATCGTAGACAGGATTTCATTGATACCTAAATAGATTTTCATGATGGCCGGAAAAAGGGCATAGGCTGATCCGAAGACTGCAGCCAGGGACAGCGCCAGAAAGGGGTGCCATGGGGCCCTCAGACCTTCCATGGCAGCAATCCAGTTAGCTCCAGCCGCCCCAAGAAGCATTTGACCGGCCTGGCCGATGCTGAAAATGCCTGCTCGGAATGCCACGGCGGCCGATAGGCCGGAAAAAATCAGGGGGGTGGCATATTGCAGGGTGGTGAGGATGGCACAATTCCCCCTGCCCTGGCAACTGAACCCGGCCTTAAACAAGACATGCAGGGCTGTCAGGGGGCTGTTGCCTGTCAGCAGGGTCAGAAGGCCGCCGATGACGAGGCCTACGACGCAGGCCAGGATAGGCCGCAGGATCAAATCTTTGAGGTTGCTTTTACGAAAATTCACGCGCTTTGTCCAAGCATCTTTCTTTTTTTATCACATTTCTCTAAGCAAAATGGGGCTGCTTCGAGACTAAAGGTCCTTTTCTTGGATGACATGGGGATGTAATTTCCGCTCATAGGTCTCATCTTGGGTGTGCATGAACCCCATCCTCTGTAAATAGCGGATGTGTTCCGAAACCGTGCTCCGAGCTTCCAGACAGGCGATGCCCTGGTTGAGGAGAAGGTCGGCATTGTCTTCATAGAGAAAAGCGCCGGTTTTGAAATCCCGATAATCCTTCAGAGCATAGTCAAGAACCACCCGGGCCTTTTCTTCCTCGGGCAGCAGGATGACCACTCCCGCCGGCAGCGTGTCCCTGAGGACAAAAAACACGATTTCTCCCCCCTCGGGCGTGAAATCAAAGCCCGGAAAGAAATGCCGGATGTCGTTCTTATGAAAGTTGAGAAAATGATGCAAATAGGCGCTGTCCGGGGTCACTTCCATCAACGTGAAGTAGTCCTTTCGGCGCAGCATCTGGGCCAGATAATACAGATCAACTCCTACAATGAGCCCGTTGAGGACGGCCACAGGATAGGCTCGGATCAGAAGACCATACACCACGAACACCAATGCTCCCAGTGCATTCAGCACCCGCAGACGGATGAGGGATTTCATCATCAGGGAAATGGCGATCAGGAGCGATGCACCGTACCCCACGAGTTCCAAAATCAATTGTGTTTCCATGCTTCATCCTTTGTTATCAGGGTGCATCTCATTATAACGGATGGGGTTGAAAATGTGATGCGCATCAAAGCGGAGGTTTGGCAATAAGCCCCATGATTGTCCTACTGCCCCTGCTGCAGTGATCAAGACTGCGTCAGCACTGTTGGTTTCGCGTCCTTCTTCTGCATCCATAGGACTGAGGACGGGTTTTTTTGTTGGTTGAGAAAAAATCTGTTCTTTGGTCATGTGACGGTCTGCGGAAGGGATCGCCTTAAGGTGTTCATCAGATTACTGTTGCGGTTGGATCTCACCACAGGCGCATGGAATCCGACATATCAATCATCCGAGGAGATCCTGACGCATTTTATTTATTGATCCATAGAATGGCCTTTCGATCGTCACAGTTCTGGAAATCCCGTTGCACAGGTACGCCGGATGGCAATCACATTGTCCGGATCCGGGCGGATTTTGGTCCGGAAGGAATACTCCTATCAGTGATGGGATCAGAACTGGTGCTCAAGAAGGGGGATGTTTAAAATTTAAAGAAGAGAGCGCCCTTCCTGTTGGGAAGAGCGCTTTTCTTCACACCATAGATTTTCTTCATTCAGACGATTTAGATTTTCTCTTTTTCTCTGGAAACAGCAACTGGACAAAGCGATCCCAACCCTGCTTGATCTGCAGGCGTTTCATCTGATATGTGCCCACAATCCCATAGGGGAAGAACAACACGATCAGGATGAAGATCAGGCCAAAGACCAGGGGCCAGCGCGCCCCAAACCAGTTATACAGGAATTGACTGAAGGCTTGCATCAGACCAGCACCGACAATGGGGCCAATCAGGGTTCCCATGCCACCCAAAATGACCATGATGAGGACATTGACGGTGATGGTTGCGGAGGTCATGGAGGGGGTCGCGCTCATGTTCCACATTGAGTACATCGCGCCAGCCAAACCGGCAAACAGCGCGGCGATCAGGAAGGTGATCGTGCGGTAAATGACCGGATTATAGCCGATCATGCGCATCCTGTCCTCATTTTCTCGGGAGGCGACGATCACCCGGCCAACCGGGGATTTAGTGAAGCGCCGGATGATGAGATAACTGATCACCAGGAAAGCGAGGGCTATGAAATAGAAGCGCGGACGGAACTGAGTGGGGTTGAGCCATTCCGGCACCGGAACGCCGTGCAAACCCTCATCGGCTCCCGTCCATTCAACAAAGTCAGTGGCTTTGGCCAGAATGTGCAGGGCTTCGGCCAGGGCCAGGGTGAGCATGGCAAAATAGGCTCCCTTGAGGCGCATGGACGTCGCGCTGAAGAGCAGGCCAATCAGTAGGGATACGACGGCGGCAGCAAGAATGATCCCCACAAAGATCACAATGCCGGTGATATTCACGCCGCCTGGCAGAAAGATCTGATATTTCGCGGTGAAACCAGGCGCCCAATGGGTGAAAAGCAGGGCAGTGGTGTATGCACCGGCGCCAAAGAAGGCGGCATGACCGAAGGAAAGGATGCCGCTGTAACCGATCAGCAGGTCATAGCTCATGGCCAGGACGGCCATGATCAAGAACGTGATGAGCTGCCCCTGCCAGTATTTCGTGACGCCCTCGTTGAGCCCCGATCCAGTGATCAGGTTGACCACAAAGGGGAAGGCGATCAACAACGCCACAAAAATCAGGAAACCGGTTTCCCGTTTGACTATATTTTTGAAGGGAATGCGCTTTGTCTGTGTTTTTTCTGTCATGGTTACTCCTTCTTGCCAAACAGACCGGATGGCCGGATCAGCAACACAATGATCATGATGATCACTGTGGATGCTTCCGCGATGGCAGGGGATAGGGATAATTTAAGGGCAAAGTAGTCTCCAAAGGCTCTGGCAAGGCCGAGGGTCAGGGCCCCAATGAAGGCTCCGACATAACTTCCCATGCCGCCCAGGACCACAGTGATGAATCCCTGCATCTGGAATTGGTCGCCCATCAGCGGTTGAATGGGGATAAAGGGGGCTGCGCCGATTCCTCCCAGGGCGGCCATGGCCACCCCAAGGGCAAACACAAAGGTGAACACCCGCTTCACGTTGATCCCCAGGGCTTCCACCATTTCAGGGTCCTGCACTCCGGCGCGAATGATCATCCCCAGGCGGGTTTTGGTCATCAGGATGGTGATGAAAAAGAACATGGCCATACCAAGGACGATGATGAAGAGACGATAAGTCGGGAAGGTCACGCCAAAGACATTCAGGGTTGCGTTTCCGCTTCTGAGCCATTCCAACAGGGTTTCCGCTTTGCCCGGTTGGGCGAAGAAGGGCGGCCTGACCATCTGATAGGCCAAGGGGGACCACAGGAGCTGGACCACTTCCCGGATGACAAAACTCAAACCGAGGGTCATCAGGACGATGAAGGTCGCTCGTTTGTAAAGTGGGCGAATGAGGGTGATCTCAATCACCATTCCGAAAATCAGACCAAAGGCCACTGCGACAACCATGGCCAGGAAAAACCGGAGGTTTCCATTCATCAACAACACGATCTCCGGCAGGGGTTCCCGAAAGGCCGTTAGCAAGATTGTCGCCACCAGAAGAAGGCCGACCAGTAGGATGTTTTTTACCAGGCCTTCGCTGGTTGCAAACTCCCGTTTATCACCGGGCTTGGCCAGGCCGACGGCTGTCAGCGCGCCGGACAGGGCCAGCAGCACGGGGCGGATCCAGAACCGGGCCATGGGCTCCTGCAGGCTGATCTCACTGAGGGGATTATCCTGGGTTGTCGTGGTGATCGCCACCATGGCGGTTTGCGCCAGACCCATGATATCTACACCCAGAATGCCGATGATCAGGAGGAGGATGCCCAGGGCTATGGCGATTTTTGGAAGGGCGCCTTGCCATTTTTCAGGAATGTCCCAGCGAACCAAGTGGGGTTTGATGATGGGTAGGATCAGAAGCCCCGTTGAAAAGGCGAAAACAAGCGGAGCCAATCCAAAGATGAAGGTGGGATTGGTGTAAAACTGCCAGCCCATGTAAGCGCCCAGCATGAACATGGCCCCATGGGCGAAATTCAACACATCCATCAGTCCGAATATTAGGGTTAATCCCGCGGCCACCATAAAAAAAAGAGAACCAAGGGTCAATCCTGAAAGACTTGTCCGGATAAAGGCTGCAGTTCCCAGGAAACGCCAGATGAGGATGAAGGCGATCACGAGGACCAGGACGAAAATGCCAATGGTGATTGTGCGTTTGCTGTTATTTTTCTTCATTCAGTGCCTCCTTTGACAAGCCTGTGGGCACTGGCCCCGAGGTATTCCTGCACCAGCGCTTCGTCTTTGACCAAATCGGACATCAGGCCGTGGTGGACGCTCTTGCCGTCGTCAATGATGTAATAATGTTTGGCCAGTTGACTGGCCATGATGAAATTTTGTTCCACCAGAAGCACCGTGGTGTTCTGGCTCAATTTCCGGATGGCCTCCATCATCTCCTGAATCAGGATCGGCGCCAGGCCCTCGCTGGGTTCGTCAATCAACAGCAGCTTGTTCTCGGGGACCAGGGCGCGGGCAACTGCCAGCATTTGCTGCTGGCCGCCTGAAAGATGGTTTCCGGGGAGTTTGTAGAGGCGTTTGAGATCCGGAAAAAGATCAAAAATAAACTCAGCGCTGCGGTCCAGATCCCCACGGTTTCTTTCCGCCAGTTTCAAGTTTTCCATCACGGACAGATTGCGGAAAATGGCCCGATGTTCGGGCACATAACCGATGCCCAGGTTGGCAATGTTGAAGGCGCGCTTGCCCTGAATCTCGCGCCCATCAAAGACCACCTTGCCTTCTCTGGGCGGGGTTAAGCCCAGGATGGATTTGATTGTGGTGGTTTTTCCAGCTCCGTTCCGTCCCAGCATCACGGTAATTTCATTTCGGGCCACCTTCAGGCTGACTCCTTCCAGGATGTGAAATTGCCCGATGTAGGTTTCAATATGATCAACTATTAAAATGGGTTCTGATTCCCGGGATTGGTTCATACTAATTCTCCATATAGATCCCCA
>DAOTUG010000119.1:0-2587 GCA_034437335.1 Anaerolineaceae bacterium | reverse complement strand
GAGATCAAGAAGGGAATATCGCCGATAGGCAAAAATACCCTGACCATGCCCATCAGGATCCTGCGCAGGATCTACCACTGGGTGCAGGGAAAACGCACCGGAAGGGGGGGCGCCGGGTTGATGTACGAGGAGGGCTTCACGCCCCGTCAGCACAGGCAACAGGAACGTCGCTTTCATCGGGATTTGGAAGCGTTTTTCGCCCTGGCCGAAGCCCATCAGGACAAACCGGTGGTGCTCCTGTCCACCGGCACCAAACGCATTGGCGATATGAACCGGCTGAATCGGACCATGGCCTTTGCCTCCAGGCTGGCTGAAGCGAACATCCCAACCATCTATGTTTTTTACCGTTTCCGGCCCGGACCGGTCCCAGATGATTACACAGGCGGGTTCTTGCTGCAACTGCCCAATGATTTTTTACACCAAAACGCCTCCCAAATGGCTGTCCAATTCTCTAACCCGGACCGACTCTTCATTGCCAGCATCCCGGATGTGCATGCCGTCAACGAGATTTCACTCTTCAGGGGATTTGGCTGGAAGACCCTGTATGAGGTTCGGGACGATTGGGAGGCCTTTCATCAGGCTGGCGTCGGACGGTGGTATTCCCGATGGTATGAAAGGTATCTCTGCCAGAATGCCGACGCAGTCAGCGCTGTCAGCATTTTTCTGAAAAACAAAATGGAGACTCTGGGGAGCAACCCCCGCCGCACCCATGTGATCCCCAACGGACTCCGGCGGGATTTCTACGAGCAGGCCAGAGAATCCTTTGAAGCCAGAAAAAGAGGATATCCGGGGAAAAATGTCCTCGGGTACTTTGGCCATCTGACAGAAAAATGGTTCAATTGGCCGCTGCTGATCAAAACAGCCAAAAAGATGCCGCAAACCCGGTTTGAGATCATAGGCTTTGGCGCGCCGGAGACCCTTTCCCTGCCCGCCAACGTGACTCTGATGGGAGAAATGAGCCACGCTGAAATCCTTGAAATTGCGTCCCGCTGGCGGGCGGCGCTGATCCCCTTCAAGCAATCGCAGCTTGCCAGAGCAGTGGACCCCATCAAACTCTATGAATATCTGGCCCTGGGGCTGCCTGTTGTGGCCTGCCGGATGGACAATCTCCTTTCTTCTCCCCGAACCTTCATTTATAAACGGGATAAGGATTTTATGAAAACAATCGGAGCCGCAGTGGAACAACCGCCAACCGAAGTGAACTGGCAGGCGCTGGACACATTCCTCAAAAATTCGTTCTGGCAAATGCGCGTGGAGGACACCCTCTCCCTGGTGTTGGACACCGCCCATCTCAGACTGGGGCACTGATGGCGAAAAAGAGACTGCTTTTCATCTACCTGTACTGCAATAAAGGCGGCGTGACATCCGTGATCAAGAACAGATTGCCGGCCCTGATGCGGGATGGCTGGGTGGTGGATGCCGCCTTCCAGCAGGATGTTGGCGGCGGAGAAGAGCTGCAGAAGATGGGCCTCTCGAACCTGTACCTGTTCCCATTCGCATTCGAAGCGCAGTTGAAGGCCTTGATCGAGGAAACGCCCTATGACGTCATCGTCAACATTGATGCGCCCTCTGCGCTCGCGGAGATCAAAAAGGCGTTTTCGGGCCCCCTGATCTATGAGATCCACACCTCGATTCTTGCCAACCTCAGGAAAAATACCATGGCGGATTTCGCAACAGCCGACAGGGTGTTGGTCCCCTCGGATTTCATCCGCACCACATTGATGGATTTGTTCCCTGATGTATCCCCGGGGGGAATCTGCGTGGTACCCAATATTGTGCCGGAAGGGATCTTCACAACACAGGGCCCCGTTTTCCCCTTTGCGGGGCCAACACTCCTGTGGGTGGGAAAATTATTTAAAGAAAAAAACTGGAAGGAGGCCCTGGCCATATCCAGCCAGCTCTTGCAACGGCAAGAAGACCTGCATGTCTGCTGGGTCACCGGCGGGACTTATGACGAAAAGGACATTCAAGAATTGTTGCAACACATCAATTCTGCCGGGGGCCTTGAACGCTTCAAATGGCTGCACAACGTGGATTCCCGCCAGATGGGAACGATCTATCGCGGCGCAGCGGAAAGCGGCGGCTTTTTGCTCTCATCCTCCCGATATGAGTCCTTTTGCCTGGTGGTCCATGAGGCCATGCGCTGCGGCCTGCCGGTCGTCTCTACCAGAGTCGGTCCTGTTCTGGAAATCATTGACGATGGCCAATCGGGCTTTCTGTATGGTTCCGGACAGGTCAGCCGGGCGGTCGAGAAAGGGCAGCTCCTTCTGCAGGATGCTGGGCTGCGCCAGGCCATGGCGCAAAACGCCCTTTCCGCTCTGGCCCCCTTCGGCCAGGAAGAGCTGGCCCGGACATATCTGGACACATTGGGACGCCTCACCGGATGAGGTGATGCGGGGGGTGATAAAAAACCTCCTCACTCTGTCAAATCCAATAAGGGAATCGGATGAGCCTGTAATCATCGCAATCCTTGGAAACCTTTTGCAGATTGAAACGTCAGTCCCATAAAAACCACACAACGAGGTTTGCATTTGGTAAGAAAGTTAGGCTATCGAAATTAATGGAAAAAACCAAAGAACGCCGTAAG
>DAOTUG010000118.1:0-9919 GCA_034437335.1 Anaerolineaceae bacterium | reverse complement strand
CCGGTGGACGCTTCAAGGCGCCATCACAACTGCCAAAGCCAGAGCAGCCTGGCTTTCAGATGATGATAGCTTTGACCAAATAACATCCTTGCCATTAGCTGCCTAATTCTACATGTTTTTAGTGCACCCTGGCACTGATGTACTCGTGTGATATGAGGATAAGCGATTAGGGGCGGGGGTTCAAGCCGCTAAAAGCGGCTAAGCGGGGGTGATTTTTGCCGGAAGCGGCAAAGGCGAAGGGAAACAAAAAAGGGCTGCCGGGAGGATGGCGGCCCAAGGCATGTTGGGCTTGCGCAGATGACTGCGTCAGATGCCTGCAAGCGCGGCGAGCACGGGCCTCCTGGCCCTTTGCACTACGCTGATGGGGCAGCACGGGCCTCCTGGTCCTTTGCACTGCGCTGAAGCGCCTTGAGGGCGCACAGCTTGTGCGGGCGCTCAGCTTGCGGGTGGGTGGGGTTTTCCTGGAAAGCGGTGTTGCGATTGATTCATCCGCAACGATGATCCAGGATGTCGCAATTGCATTCAAGGCGAAGAATTTCTCAAATGCGATTGCCCTGGAATATTCCGTACAAGAGAACAATCCATACATCGGATATGCTAAAATTATGGCAATCTATCTCATACAGCACGTCAAGGACCAAAATGAAATGTCCAACATGCCAGGCAGAATTAACCACCGCCAGCCGGATTTGTAAAGTTTGCGGGCGCCCGGTTTCCACCAATCCCACCCTGGAAGATCTGTACTTCTCACGGCTGGTGGCCAATGCGCCTTCAAAGCTGGTGGAAAAAGTCCGCACCGCACCCTATCTGGCCAAAGAACGCCGAACGGTCACCGCGATTCTGTTCAGCGTCGCTAACCAGAAAGCCTTCAAAGCCGCAGTTCCTGAAGAAGAGCGAACCCCCATTCTCAACCAGGCCCTTGATCTGGTAGCCCGGGTTGTGTTCGAATATGAGGGCAGCGTGGCCAAACTCTGGCAGTTTACGGTTTTGGCCTTTTTCGGTGCGCCCATCACCCACGAGGATGATCCCCTGCGCGCCATCCACGCTGCAGCAGCCATTCGTGAAGAAGTGACTCACATCAGTGAAACGGTGAAGAAGCGTTTTGGGGTTCCCCTGCTCCTCAATCTGGTGCTCAATACCGGACCGGTCCTGATCGGGGACATCAAATCCAACCTGAAGTTCGATTTTCAATCCCTGAATAACACCCTGGAATGCATGGACCTGGCGATCCGGGCGGCCATTCCACCCTGTGAGATCATCCTCTTTGAGGATACCTACCGCTTCATTAAGCCCTTCGCCAGATGCACAAAAATTGAGGAGATCCACTGCAGCGATTTAGAGGCCGACCTGAACCTCTGGAAGGTGGAAGCCCTTACAAACCAGCCCTATACCATGCAGCGGATGGCTGGGCCTTCCAGTTCGGCTCTGGTTGGACGGAAAAGAGAGCTGGATCTGCTTTTAGAACTGAGTGAAACCGTCCTGGCCGGTCTGGGCCGCGTTGGCCTGATTCTGGGGGATCCCGGAATTGGTAAATCCCGCCTTGTGCTGGAGTGGAAGCGCAAGTTAAAGACCCTCCATCAGCCAACACGTCTCCGCTGGATTGAGGCTCATGGATTTTCTTTTGGAAGGGAATTGGCCTATCATCTTCTCAAGGACCTGCTGCGGGCTTCTCTCGGCCTTTCCAACACCTGCCCCAAAGAGGAGATAGCCCGGGTTCTGGAAGCCACGTTGAATGACATGCTTGAAACCAACACAGAATCCCTGCATCGCTATCTGGGACATTTGCTGGAAGTTCCCCTTTCGGATGCCGATGAAGCGCAGATCCACCAGTTGAACGCTCAGGATTTACGCAAGCAATACAGCCATGCAATCAGAACATTTTTACGCTATCTAGCCCAGGAACAGCCTCTGATCATCGTGCTGGAAGATCTTCACTGGGCGGATGATTCTTCAATTGATCTTCTGATGGATATGCTTCCCTTGGCAGCTAGCAGCCCAATTCTGTTCTGTCTGGTCTCCCGCTACGATCGGGATTCAAGCGGCTGGCGCCTTGTCACCGCAGCCCGGGAGGAAATCGGACCCAGATTGACAGAACTGGCTCTTGACAACCTGGATGAAGAAGAAAGCCAAAGCCTCATCAATCAGCTAACTACCATGGACGCATTGCCATCCAAAATCGCCACCATGGTGCTGGATAAATCCGAAGGGAATCCATATTTTATCGAAGAGCTCATCCGCATGCTGGTCAATGAAGGGTTCCTGACCCGGTCGAAGGACCAATGGGTAGTTGCACCCAAAATTGACCCCAAAGGGATCCCGGACAGCTTGCAGGGCCTTCTGGCAGCGCGGATTGACCGCCTGCCGAGTGACGCCCGACTGACCCTGCGGGTGGCCAGCGTGATCGGACGCACCTTCCCGGAAAGGGTGATCGAGGATGTGTTGCAGGATTGGGCCCCCAAAGTCAATCTGCTGGAACAACTGAGTACCCTCGAATCCGTCGGGATGATCAAAGTGGCCCGGGTAAAGCCCGAACTGACCTACTCATTTCAACATATCCTGATCCACGAGGCAGCTTACCACGCCATCTTTGAAGAGGACCGCCAGAACCTTCACCAGATGGTGGGTAAAGCTTTGGAAACCCTGTATCCTGACCAAAAGAAACGCCTCGCCTCCCAACTGGCCCATCATTTCCTGCAGGGGAACGACCGCGAGAAAGCATATCATTATCTGGATCTGGCCGGTCATGTTGCCATGGAAGCCTTTGCCAATGCGGAAGCGGAAGCGTATTTTTCTCAAGCCCTGGAGATCACCGAGAAACCGGAACGGCTGGCCCACCTCTACACCGACCTGGGAGAAACCCTGGCCCAGCAATCCAAACATCGTGAGGCGATCCGCGCCTGGAACCAGGCCATTACGCATCACAAAAACCTGGGAAACGCCAACCGCCTGGCCAGGGTCTATGCTTGGGCAGCCCGTTCAGCCTGGTGGGGTTACGATCCAAAACGCAGTCTGGAAATCTGTCTGAAAGGTTTATCAGCCGTTGAAGGATCCCCGGAAAGCCCGGATATTGCCTATCTGGTCCATGAAACCGGTCGGGCCTATTTATTCAACAACCAGCCGGAAAAAGCAAAATCCTATTGCGAACAGGCTCTGGAAATGGCCAGGCATTTGAAGGCCTACGACGTTCAGGCCGAAGCCCTGGCGACCATCGGCATCCTGCCAACCATCAAACCCCAGCAGGCAATTGCCGCCCTGGAGATGGCTGTGAAAATCAGCGAGGCCAACAACCTTTTCGGCCCTGCAAGCCGGGCCTATATCAATCTGGCCGCCGTCATTGACACCCTGGGGGAAATTCGTCTGGCCCGAGATTACCGCATCAGGGCGATCTCCCTGGGTCACAAAACCGGCGGGGTTGCAGATGAGATGATCATCAATCAAACCATCGCCAACGCCTCGCTGTGGCTGGCTGATTTTGACGATGCCAGGGAGCGCATGACGACGATGCGCCAGCAGATCCGCAGGAATGAGGCCTATCTGAACGAGGACGCGCTGAACCTCCTCTTGCTGGAAGCAACCTACGCCCGTCTCAAAGGGGATTTCACATTGGCAATTGACCGCTTCACAGAGTTAATTGACCGCAGCCGTCAAATCAACGACCGGGAACGCATCCTGCAGGCCAACCGGCTTCTGGCTGAGATCATCATTGAACCCCACCTGCTCGAAGAGCAGGACCGCAACAAAACCAATCTGGACATTGCCCTGAGCATGATGAGCGCAGTCAAGGATTCGTCCGGGGACAGCCAACAGCCCTCAACCGTTCCTTCCCTGTGCCTGCTCAGCAATATCCAGGCCCTGAAAGGCAACCTTGAACAATCTGCCCAAGCCTTCGAAGGTGCAACTGCCCTCTATCGGACGCAGCCTGCCATGCAAGACCGGGTGCATATCGTCCTCGCCCAGGCACGGCTGGAAAAAGCCCGAGGCAACCTCAATCAGGCCCTTGAGCATCTGGAGAACAGTGTCAGGATGCTGGAACGCATGGAGGGCCGCTGGTGGCAGGCTCGAATCGGGCTGGAAATGGGAATCATGACCCTCCAACGCAATGAGCCCGAAGACATTGACCAGGCTCAAAATCTCTTTCGGGAAGCCCTGAGCCTGTTCAAGGATCTGGAAGTTGACCATTATCCAGAGGTGGCGATTGAAAAACTCCGTCAGGTCAAGCAAATCTCCCGGGCCCAGGCCATTGCGCATAAAAAGATCACTCAGGAACTGGCTGAGGCTGGAAGGGTCCAGAACTCCTTCATTCCCACCCGAGCCCCGGACGTCCCGGGTTTCGAGATATCAGGCGTTCTTCTGCCCGCGCGGGAAACCTCCGGAGATTTCTTTGATTTCATCCCCCTGCCGGAGGAACGCCTGGGCATTGTCATCGCGGATGTGGGAGACAAAGGGGCCGGAGCAGCTCTCTACATGGCTATGAGCCGCACCCTCATCCGCACCTATAGCATGGAAGCTGGTCATCCCCCTGAAACAGTGCTCAGTGAGGTCAATCGCCGAATCCTGACGGATACGCCCCGGGGAATTTTCCTGACCTTGGTCTTCGGAATTCTAGATCCTGATGAGGCCGCTTTCACCTATGTGAATGCAGGCCACAATCCCCCCTTCCTGATCCAGAATTCCGGGGGGGAAATTGCTCTGCACCCCCTGGAAAAAACCGGGACTCTGGTCGGGATCTTTGAAGGCAATACCTGGGAAGAGAAATCCCAACGCATGGAGGAAGGGAATACCCTGGTCCTTTACACTGATGGAATCACCGAAGCTCAGAACCGCTCTGGGGAATTTTTCGGGGTAGACCGGCTGATAAACTGTCTGACGAATAACCACCAGCGCAACACAGAGGCCCTGCGCAACGCTATCCTTGCAGAAGTGCAGCAGTTCACCGGAGAAGCCCCGCGCCTGGATGATATCACCCTCGTCGTCCTGAGAAGGAAATCCACAGGAGGGAAAGACAAATAGAGTGTAGCGTAATAAACACAGGGATTAAAATAATCATCCGGAGGGAATTGGTTAACACCCTCCGGATTTGTTCTTGTCAGGGATACAACAATCAGCCGGCGACTTCCGCCTGGTCCAGGTTGGCAACCTCAATGGCTTCTTTGTGTTTGAAGACGATTTTCTCATCTTCCACATCCACCAAAACGGTATCACCCTCAGTAAATTCGCCGGAAAGCAAGCTGATCGAAAGAGGACTTTCCACATGCTTCTGCAAAGCCCGTTTCAAGGGCCGGGCGCCAAAGGCAGGATCGTACCCTTCACTCGCCAGCCAAACAATAGCTTCCTGAGTCAACTCCACTCGCAAACCATGTTCTTCCAACCGGGAGCGAATATCCTGCATCTGAAGGCCGACAATCCGCTGCATATCCTCTTTTGAGAGGGATGAAAAGACGATGATCTCATCAATCCGGTTCAGGAATTCCGGCCGGAACGCGCCCTTGAGGGCCTTTTCAATCTTTTCACGGTTGGCTTCATCGGCCTCCCCCATGGAACCAAGGAAGCCCAACGTGCCGCTCTTGTTGACATATTCCGTACCCAGGTTGCTCGTCATGATGAGAACCGTGTTCCGGAAATCAACCACACGGCCCTGGCCATCCGTCAATCGCCCATCATCCAGAATCTGAAGCATGGCATTCCAGACCTCCGGGTGGGCCTTTTCAACCTCATCAAACAGGATCACCCGATAGGGACGGCGTCGGACTGCCTCGGTCAACTGACCGCCTTCCTCATAGCCTACATAGCCAGGAGGGGCGCCGAACAGCCGAGAGACGGTATGCTGTTCGCGGTATTCGCTCATGTCAATCCGCACCAGGGCCTCTTCATCATCAAACATGAATTCCGCCAGGGCTTTGGCCAATTCTGTCTTACCAACACCCGAAGGGCCAATGAAAATGAAGGAGCCAATGGGACGACGGGGGTCTTTCAACCCGGACCGAGCCCTGCGAATGGCATCAGCAATCGCTTCGATGGCCTGCGACTGCCCCACAATGCGTTCGTGAATCCGGTCTTCCATCTGCAGCAGTTTGTCCTTTTCGTCTTCCATCATCTGGGAGACGGGAATACCCGTCCACTGATTGATGACTTCGGCGATATCATTGACATCCACCACCTCATCCAACTTGTGGTCCTGTTCCCAGGCGTCCCGCAATTGGTTGAACTTGTCCTCAACGCGCAGCCGCTCCGATTTCATCCGGGCAGCGCGCTCATAATCCCGTTCGATCCCGGCCTGCTCCTCTTCCTTGAGCAGCCGGTCAATCTCGGTCTTGAGATCCTTTAGATCGTCGGGCAGCGAATAAAGGGCTACACGAAGTTTGGCGGCCGCTTCATCAATCAGGTCAATGGCCTTATCCGGCAGCCTGCGGTCCGTCACATAGCGTGCAGAAAGCTTCGCCGCCTGGATGAGGGCCGCATCGGAGAAAGTCACTTTGTGGTGGGCCTCATACCGATCTCGCAGGCCCCGCAGCATATCAATCGTATCTTCCACCGTGGGCTCTTCAACATACACCGGAGCAAAACGGCGCTCCAGAGCGGCATCCTTTTCAATGTGCTTGTGATATTCGTCCAGGGTCGTGGCGCCAATGCACTGCAATTCGCCCCGAGCCAGGGCCGGCTTGAGCATATTGGATGCATCCATGGCGCCCTGGGCAGCCCCTGCACCGACAACCGTGTGCAGCTCATCAATGAACAGGATGATCTCCCCCTCAGATCGTTGAATTTCCTCAATGGCAGCCTTCAATCGCTCTTCAAATTCCCCACGGAAACGGGAGCCAGCAATCATCGCACCCAAATCAAGGGAAACGACTCGCTTGCCCATCAGAATTTCCGGAACATCGTTTGTGGCGATTTTCTGGCTGAGGCCTTCGACAATGGCTGTCTTCCCAACGCCCGCCTCGCCAATCAACACCGGATTGTTCTTGGTGCGGCGGCAAAGGATCTGAATCAGCCGCAGGATTTCCACATCCCGGCCGATGACGGGATCCAGTTTGCCCTCACGGGCCATGGTGGTCAGATCCCGGGAGTACTTCTCCAGGGTCCGATAGCGCGTTTCAGCCTTCGGATCCGTCACACGCTGACCGCCGCGCAACTCATCCACTGCATCCAGCACTCGCTGGCGTGTGATGCCCACGTCCTCCAACAAACGGGCGGCAGGCGTATTGCGCTCACTCAACACCGCCAGGAAAATATGCTCCGTTGAAATATATTCATCTTTCAACCGATTGGCTTCCTGATTGGCCAGGTCAATGATCCGCTTCACCCGAGGGGTGATGAAGATCTGTCCGGAACCGCCTCCAAAGATATTCGCCTTGGGACTCGTCCGGAGGATATAATCCAGCCGTTCTTTCAAATTCTCGCTGTCAACTTTCAGGATCTCTAACAATTGGGAAATCACACCCTGGGGCTGTTCAATCAATGCCAGCAGAATGTGCTCTGTATCAATCTGGTTATGCCCATATCGCTGAATAATTTCAGCCGCGCGCTGCGCGGCTTCCTGGGCGCGTTCTGTAAAACGATCAAATCGCATCATAATATCGAGGTTCCTTAGTTAATGCTCATCTTTTAAATATTTCTATTATTAGAACATTTGAATTATAGCACTTTATGTTGCGGTTAGTAACTATTTTTTATAAGAAATATATAAAAAATCACGGGCACGCTCTACCTGTATTATATGCAATTTTGGAACCAAAGGACAGACGTTAAGGCATCGTTTACACAATCAGCATCGCATCCCCAAAGGAAAAAAAGCGATACCCTTCGCTGACAGCCTCTTGATAGGTGCTGAGGATCAATTCTCGGCTGGCAAACGCGCTCACCAGCATCAGGAGCGTAGACTTTGGCAGATGGAAATTGGTCACGAGGCCGTCAACGGCTTTAAATCGGTATCCGGGAAGGATGAATAAATCCGTGGTTCCTGAATAGGGTGCCACAACCGCCCCAGTGGCGGCCTGCCTGGCTGCTGTTTCCAGGGTACGCACGCTGGTGGTCCCAACAGCGATGATCCGTCCCCCCTTTTTCTTGGCTGAGGTGATCTGTTGTGCAGCAGCCTGGGAAAGCTCACACCATTCTGTGTGAATCTTGTGAGTGCGGGGATCCTCCTCTGTCACAGGAGCAAAGGTATCCAAACCCACATGCAGCAGAATCCGAACAAAGCTGATCCCGCGCCCTTGGAGTTTTTCCATCAGTTCCGGGGTGAAATGCAAACCTGCCGTGGGGGCGGCGGCCGAACCGGGTTCCTGGGCATAGACTGTCTGGTATCTTTCTGGATCAGCAAGTTTTTCATGGATATACGGCGGAAGGGGCACATGTCCAATGTTGTCGAAATATGGTTCAATGGGCGTTGCAAAGCGCACAAGGCGCTTTGGCCCTTCCAGGACTTCAACAATTTCTGCCGTAGGCCCCTGATCAATCTCCAGAATGCGGCCAACCCGCAATCCCTTACCGCCGCCAAGGGCTGTCCAGGTGCAAGCGTCCTGTTTTCTTAATAACAGCAGCTCAGCTTTTCCTCCGCCCGGACGTTTGTGTGCATAAATCCGGGCAGGGATCACCCGAGTCTCATTGATCACCAGCACATCCCCTGGCTGCAAATACCGGTCAATGTGCCAGAAATGATCATGGGTAACAGATCTTTTCTCCCGGTTCAAAATCAGGAGACGTGATGCATGGCGCGGGGATACAGGGCTTTGGGCAATTTGTTCCTGAGGTAAATGATAGTCAAAATCTGCGGTTTGCATGATAATCCCCCCTACTGGAACAACCCGGGTTGGGGCGTATCGTCCTTCGGAAAGTCCAGATCCAGATGCTCATACGCGTTTCGGGTGGCCATACGCCCCTGGGAGGTGCGTTCTAAAAAACCAAGTTGCAAAAGATAAGGTTCAACAACATCCATGATCGTGTCTGGCTCTTCACTGATGGAGGCTGCAATGGTGTTCAAGCCCACCGGACCACCGCGATATTTCTTAATCACGGTCAACAAGACACGCCGGTCCAGATCATCCAGACCAAGGGCGTCAATGTTCATCAATTTGAGAGCCGCCTCAGAAACCGGCCCGGTGATCTTACCTTCTGCCCGCACCTGGGCATAATCGCGAACTCTGCGCAGCATCCGCAGTGCGACCCGGGGCGTACCTCGAGCCCGTCTGGCAATTTCCCGCACCCCCACCGCATCATAATCCACCTTGAGCAATCCCGCCCCGCGTTTGACGATCATCTCCAGGGCGGATATCCCATAATAGTCCAGACGGTACACCGCCCCAAATCGTGCCCGAAGGGGGGCCGTGACCAGAGCCAGACGGGTGGTTGCGCCGACAACTGTGAAATGCGGCAATTTCAACCGGATAGAACGGGCAGCAGGCCCCTTCCCGATGACGATATCCAGAGAAAAATCCTCCATGGCTGGATACAACACTTCCTCAACCGCCCGACCCAAGCGATGAATCTCATCCACAAAAAGGATGTCCCCCGCCCTGAGATTCGTGAGAATCGCGGCCAGATCCCCGGGTCTTTCGATGGCGGGGCCGGAGGTAACCTTAATATTCACGGCCATTTCATTGGCCAAAATGTGCGCCAGGGTGGTCTTGCCCAACCCGGGAGGGCCGTAAAACAAAACATGGTCCAGGGCCTCCGAGCGGAGTTTCGCGGCTTCGATCAGAATGAGCAAATTTTCTTTGATTTGTTCCTGACCAATCATCTCCGAAAGGCATCCCGGTCGCAATGCTCGATCAATCTGATCTTCGGGACGTTCTTCGCCATCAATGAAGCGGTCTTCTGTGTCATTCGTCATAACCTCGATTATACCCGAACCCATTCCATTTCAACTTCCGACCAATCAAGCTGAAATTAAGATAAAATAGAACCATTAAGCAAAGGAGAA
>DAOTUG010000117.1:0-9148 GCA_034437335.1 Anaerolineaceae bacterium | reverse complement strand
AGGCGAATCGAGGGAAGCAAGCACTCATGAGCGAAATTCAATCCCTGGCCAGAGGCCTCCGCATAATGGAGATCATGGCAGAAATGCATAATGGAATCGGCGTGACAGATCTGGCGGACCATCTGGGGGTGAACAAAGCCACAGCATCCCGCATGGTCCAGACCCTGGCCAAATATGGCTATGTGGAAAAAGCTTCAGACGGCAGGCGGTACCAGTTAGGCCCCATGGTCGTCAAGCTCAGCCGGAGTGTCATCAACCGGATGCCCCTCCGGGAGACCGCCAAGCCCTTCCTGAGGCGGTTGGTGGACGCAACCGGGGAATGCGCCCATCTGGCGATTTACGCCCAGGGAAAAGCGCTGTATATTGACCAGGTCGAATCCCCGGCCACCCTGCGGGTGAACGCAGATGTTGGCCATATGGCCCCTCTGCATTGTACAGCACTTGGAAAAACGCTGTTAGCCTTCGGCGAATATCCCCTCCCGGAAGACCTGGATTCCCGAACCCACAACACCATCACAGAGATCAATACCCTCAAAGCAGAATTGGCCACCATCCGCAAGCAAGGATATGCCGTGGACACGGAAGAGTATGATCTGGGGGTGCGGTGTATTGCCGTGCCGGTGTTTGATTTTCGGGACAAAATCTTGGGAGCGGTGGGGATCTCCGGGCCGGCAGCCAGGATGAGCCCATCCCGTCTGGAAGGGTTGGCCCTTCAGGTGGTAAAGATCGCAGGCCAACTGACAGAACGCCTGAAATTCAATCACTGAGTATCGAAGAGAGGCTTTGCATGGACCAAACAACACAACAACCCCGCCTTTATCAAAACCAGCGCCAGCACGCCCGGGCTATTGCATCCCATGGTTCCATTGATGCAGCCGTTGCGGCTGGTGATTTGCCTGATCAAATGGACAGTACACTGTCCGAATTGATCATCCTGGGCCTGTTGAAGCAGGATGTGCGCACATTCTTTGCTGTCTTCGGCCACGGTTCAACAGAATTGGGTGAAGTTTTGCGGGTGTATCAGGAAGCCGGACTCTTACGGGTCTTCGGGGTCCGAAGCGAGATTGAGGCTTCCCATGCAGCCGCGGCACTCAATTGGATCAGTGGAGAGAAGGCCGCAGTGGTAACTTCCATCGGGCCGGGTGCCATGCAGGCTCTGGCCGCTTCCCTTGTTCCTGCATCCAATAGTCTGGGCGTCTGGTATTTGATGGGTGATGAAACCACAGAGGATGAAGGTTTCAACATGCAGCAGATTCCCAAACACCAACAAACCCTTTTCCTGCGGATGATGGATACCATGGGATCTGCTTACAGCTTGCATACGCCGCTGTCTCTCTCAACAGCCCTCAGGAGGGGGTTGAACACGGTCAGCCACCCGGTCAAACCGGGCCCTTTTTTCCTCTTGATGCCAATGAACACCCAGCCCCTTCCGGTTGCCAATTTCAACCTGCGGGAACTCCCTTCCGGGATCCCTTGCTCCATGGGCCCGGCGGCCGGGAATTATGGCCTGGCTGCGGACTGGATCCGGGAAGCGCAGCGTGTGGTTGTGAAAATCGGCGGCGGCGGCCGAAATGCAGCAAAGCCCCTGCAGGTTTTGCTGCGTCATGCAAATGCCGTTGCCGTTCACACCCCCCTGGCAACCGGGGCTGTACCCTATAGCAACCCCCGCTGCATGGGCGTAGGAGGATCAAAAGGCAGTCTTTGCGGTAATTTCGCCATGGAGAATGCTGACCTGTTGATCGCGGTGGGAACCCGGGCGGTCTGCCAATCCGACAGTTCCCGCACCGGCTATCCGCATGTCAAACGCGTGATCAATATTAACGCCGATTTGTCAGACGCCACCCACTATCAGAACACCCTTGCCCTGATCGGCGATGCTGAAAAAACCCTCGAGGAATTGAACCAGGTTCTTTCTGAAAGACAATCCAAAACCGGCGCTTCGTCTTCGGAGTGGCTTGACCAGTGCCAGAAGAAAAAAGCTGCCTGGGAGGCATTCAAACAGGAACGCTATACTCACCCCACCCTCCTTGATGATTTTTGGGGAGAAAGGGTTTTGACGCAACCCGCAGCCATCAAAATCGCCCTGGATTGGGTGGAAGACAAACCGGTGATATCCTTTTTTGATGCGGGAGATGTCCAGGCCAACGGTTTTCAGGTTGCCACCGATGAAGTGCCTGGGCGAACCTTTACTGAAACGGGAGCGAGTTACATGGGCTTTGCTGTCTCAGCCATTCTGGCTTCTGCTGCATTGAAAGACTCCCCCTTCTTTCTGGCCTTCACCGGAGATGGTTCCTTCACCATGAATCCGCAGATCCTGATTGACGGCGCGGAACATGGCGCAACCGGCTGCATTCTCCTCATGGATAACAACCGTATGGCAGCCATTTCAGGATTGCAGGAAGCGCAATACGATCAAGCCTTTGCCACCTGGCATGAGAAACCGATAGAGTACCTGCAATGGGCTCGAAGTGTTCCCGGTGTTTTAGGATTGGATGGAGGAAGAAGCCCAGACGCCCTGCAGGACGCGCTGGATCGCGCCTTTGCCCACAAAGGCATGTCCCTTATCCATCTTCCTGTTTATTACGGAACGAATCCCCTGGGCGGACTGGGTGTCTTTGGCCGTTGGAACGTTGGCAATTGGGTTCAGGATACACAAACCTTACGACATAAGATAGGACTATAACGATGCAGACATTGCTTGAAAAGGACGTTCTGAAACTGGAGGAGATGGCCCGGAGATTGCGAATTGACAGCCTGGAGATGATTTACAGGCGTCAGGCTGGACACCCCGGTGGTTCACTTTCTGCAGCCGAGATCATGGCGGTCCTGTATTTCAAGGTCTTGAAAATTGATCCGGAGAATCCGGACTGGAAGGCGCGGGACCGCTTTATTCTCAGCAAAGGCCATGCTTCAGCCCTTCTCTATGCCGCCCTGGCCAGGCGGGGATTTTTCCCTCTGAAAGATCTGGAAGGATGGGGAAGTCTTGAGAATCACCTCCAGGGGCATCCAGACCGTTTGAAAACACCCGGAGTTGACATGAACAGCGGCATTTTGGGCCATGGCGTTGCCGTGGGAGCAGGGTTGGCTCTGGCTGCCCGGCAAGGTGGGTTCACATACCAAACCTATACCCTTCTGGGGGACGGCGAATGTCAGGCCGGCATTGTCTGGGAAGGCGCGGCAACAGCCGCAAAGTTTCGCCTCTCGAATCTGACAGCCATTGTGGATTACAACGATGTTCAGTTGGATGGCCCGGTGCATGAGATCATGCCCCTTGCACCCCTCGCGGATAAATGGCGTGATTTCGGTTGGCATGCAATCACCCTCAATGGACACAATGTTCGGGAAATATATGATGCCCTGGAAATGGCCAGGGAGATTCACGAAGCCCCCACTGTGTTGATTGCCAGGACAACTAAGGGCAAAGGAGTCAGCTTTATGGAAAATCAATCTGGCTGGCACGGTGTTGCCCCGAACGCGCCCCAATTGACTCAATCACTCAGAGAACTGCAACAGGAGGAAAACAATGGCTGACCGTCAAATGCGTGCTGGCTATGCACAGGCCCTGGCTGACTATGGGGATGAAAACCCGAATGTGATTGTCTTGGATGTAGATACTGCTTCATCAACCCTTTCCGGATTGTTCGCGAAACGCTATCCAGACCGTTTTTACAACATTGGAATTGCTGAACCCTGCATGGTTGACGTGGGGGTTGGGTTTGCTCTGGGAGGGTATCTCCCCTTCATCAACGGTTTTTCCGCCCTGCTTTCCCTGAGGGCCATTGAAGCGATCCGAACCAACGTGTGTTATGCAAAAACCAATGTCAAAATTGCCGCCAGTTATGCCGGGCTATCGGATTACAAGGACGGCCCGACCCACCATTCCCTCACCGACATCGCCATGCTCAGAGCCCTGCCCGAGATGAGCCTCATCGTGCCGGCCGATGCGGATGAGGCGGCAGCATTCGTCCCATTGATGGCGGCGTGGGACGGCCCCATCACGCTCCGGATTAACCGCTCGAAGACAATTCCCGTGCCGAAACCTGACCAACCCCTTGAGATTGGACGCGGTATCCAGCAAAAGGCAGGGGACGATGTCACGCTCATTGCCTGCGGTTCCATGGTCGGTCGGTGTTTAAGGGCAGCAGACCGTCTGGAGACGCTGAATATTCACGCTCGGGTAATCGAAATTCACACAATAAAACCCCTTGATACAGATCTGATCTGCCAGGCGGCAGCAGAAACAGGCGCCGTGATCACAGCCGAGGAGCATTCGATCATTGGAGGATTGGGCGGCGCAGTAGCAGAAACTCTGGCAGAAAATCAACCCACTCCAATGCGTCGAATTGGCGTTCGGGATATCTTTGCGCGCACAGCTCCCGACCCGGTCTCCCTGATGGATGCCTATGGATTGGCCATCCCGGACATTGTGTCAGCAACTCAACAACTTCTAAAAGAAAGGAAAAACGCATGAACATTGTCGTGATCAATGAAACCAGTGCAGCCCACAGAAATGAAGACATCCTTGCCGCTCTGAAAGGGCGGGGGCATACCATCATCAATGCCGGCATGACGGAGATCGGTGCTCAACCGGAATTGACCTATATCCACACCGGATTCCTAACGGCCCTTTTTCTCAACCTGGGCGCAGCAGATTTCGTTGTTGGGGGCTGTGGAACCGGGCAGGGTTATCTGAATGCTGCTATGCAGTATCCGGGGGTCTTCTGCGGCCACATCCTCACCCCACTGGATGCCTGGCTGTTCACGCAGATCAATGGAGGAAATTGCATCTCCCTGATGCTCAACCAGGGGTATGGCTGGGCTTCGGATGTGAATTTGAAGATGATCTTTGATGCACTCTTCAGCGTCGAATCTGGAGTTGGATATCCGCCCCATCGGCAAACCTCTCAACGACAGTCCCGGCAGACCCTGGAAACTGTGTCCAGCAAAACCCACCTTGGAATGGTTGACATTCTGAATGCGCTCCCCTCAGAAATTGTATCGGAATCCCTCGCCTATCCAGGAATTTTTCAGGCCCTCAACTTTCCTAAACTACCCGAAACACCGTTGAAAAACGCCCTCAAACAATGGAGATAAATCCGTCATGGGAACCACAAACACACTCGAGAAGAAGCAAGGGACAACCAAGAAAGAAACCGGTGGGCTTTCCTTTCTGACCAAGTTATTCTATGGGATTGGCGATATTGGAAATGCGATCATCAATTCAGCCATTCAGTTTTTCTTGATGAAGTTCTATACAGATGGTGCAATGATCTTGCCTGCCCTGGCTGGAAATGCCCTCCTGATTGGAAAATTCTGGGATGGAATCAATGACCCCCTCTTTGGTTGGATGGCCGATCGCACCAATGCGAAGATTGGACGCCGAAGGGTCTTTATGTTTTTCGGCGCGATCCCTCTGGGTATCAGCATCATCCTACTCTGGAACATCCCTCAGGGGCTCTCACGGACGATGACATTCCTTTGGATAGCACTGACTTTCATTCTGTTTGACACCCTCTGGACTCTGACGAATGTACCGTACTATGCCCTGACCTCGGAACTGACCGATGATTATGATGAACGAAGCGCCTTGACAACCTTCAGGATGGTCATGGCAGTGCCGGCTTACCTGGTCGGCGTGGCCCTGACGCCGGTCATCGTGGGTTTCTTCGCCCTGGAAAGAACGGGGTGGGGGTTTGTTGGCATATTATACGGCGCCATCTGTGCTGCGGTGCTGCTCATCTCAGCAGCGGGATTGCGGGAAAGGAAAAAAGTCCTTCAGACACAAGCTCAGATCAATGTGTGGAAAAGCATCAAGGCTACCTTGCAAAACAAACCCTTCCTTCGTCTATGCGCCGCATATTTAATCATTAACATCTCCTTTGCCCTGGTGAAAACGCTGATGGCCTATTTTCTGGAATATCAGTTATTGATGAAGGATGAGGTTCCTCTCGTGATGGGTCTTATGTTGATATTTGTCACCATCTCTCTGCCAATCTGGAAAAAGTTGAGTGAGAAAATGGACAAAGGGCCAGCCTATGCCCTGGGAATGGCGATTGGGGCGGTGGCGATTGGGGCCTCGTATTTTATGCCGCATGAGAAAACTCCTCTGATTTACATTCTTGCTGGGCTTGCAGGCGTCGGATTTGGAGCACAATGGATCTTCCCCTGGGCAATGGTTGCGGATGTGGTGGATTATGATCGCTTGGAGACAGGGGAATTCCGCAGCGGCATGTATTACGGCATCTGGGGTCTGGCGACGAAACTGTCTGAGGCCCTGGCCATTGCGGGTGTGGGCTGGGTTCTGACTGGGTTTGGCTATCGGCCAAACATGGCCCAATCCGCCCAATCGTTGTTTGGAATCCGCCTGTTCTTTGGGCCCATTCCGGGGATGGTGATAGTGATCACCCTGCCGCTGTTGATCTGGTATCCGATCACACGAAAGAAACACAAAGAAGTGCAACGAAAATTACATCAACGCGAACAGCACAGTGAGGAACTTGCATGAGCGCTATCGGAGTTGGAATTGTCGGTTGTGGTCGGATTTCTGACCTTCACGCCTTGGGATACGAGAACAATCCCCATGCAAAGATCGTAGCCGTGTGTGACGTGAATCGTAAACGGGCTAAAGAAAAGGCTCGCGCGTGGCGTGCCGGGAAAACATACACAGCTTATGAGCAGCTCCTGCAGGACCCTGAAGTGGACCTGGTGGAGCTGCTGATCCCCCACCATCTGCACTGCCCCATGACTGTGCAAGCTGCAGAAGCTGGAAAACACATTTCCGTTCAGAAACCAATGGCCCTCAATGCGGCTGAGGCGGATGAGATGATTTTCTCGGCGGAAAAAGCGGGGGTTTTATTGCGAGTGTATGAAAATTTCGTCCATTACGAACCCGCAAAAAAAGCCAGGGCGATGCTCGAAGCTGGAGAGATAGGAAACCCAGTTATGCTGCGGATGCATATCAATACCGGATCCTCCCCGAATGGCTGGAAAATTCCCCTGGACGCCTGGATCTGGCGCTTTAATGAGAAAAAAAGTGGTGGTGGAGAATTGGTCTTTGATCACGGATATCACTTGTTTTCCCTGGCGTATGATCTGATGGGACAAGCTCGCCGGGTGAGGGCCTGGATTGATCGGACCCCTGTTGCTCCGGGTGTGTTCATTGATGCCCCAGCCACCATCATGATTCAATTCAAGGGAAAGCGGGCCTATGGGGTCTTTGACATAGCGCACACCCCGAACATCCAGATGGACTCCAAATACTATTCGGATGATGACCGGATTGAAATTGTCGGGGAAAAAGGAATTCTGTTCATCAATCGCTACACAACAAAGGTTCTTGACTTGCCGCCCCTGATGATGTATCGGGATAATAAGACCCAGGTGATCCCGGTCGAAGGTACAGGATGGGCGGATAGTTTTATCAATGCAACCCGGCAACTGGTTGAGGTCATCCGCAAGGGCGGAGATCCAAAGTTAGACGGTCCCACGGGAAAGGCAGTACTGCAATTCACCCTCGCTGCACAAATTTCCGCCCGAGAAGACTGTGAAGTGAATCCAGAAGAGGTTCCTTGAAAACAACAAACCCTCGACAAAAAAAGCTACCGCACCTATCGCAACGCCAGGAGCGGTAGCTTTGATACAAGCAAGGAAATTTAGTGCAGGATGGACGGCAGGTAAACCAAATCCCGCCAGATAAATGCACCAAAAATGTCCTTAAAGGATGTCCCATACCGCTGATGCTCCCAAACGACAAAGTACTCAGAAGTTCCGGCTACAACCGCCGGCTGATACCGGCCGTAGCCTCCGGCAACTGCGCTGATGATGGCAAAATCCGTGGTGCTCATGCTGTGGTCCGGGTAGATTAAACGACCCCAAACACCATACGGTCCTGATGTATTACTGTATTGCGATTCCCACACAACCAGAAAGTGTCCGGCCTCATTGGCGCAGGCCAATGATGAATTGCGTTCATTGATCACGTTGGTGCCAATGTGGTGCACAGTACTTGGGGACCCTGCACCGGTGACAAACCGTCCATAGATTTGCGAAATGCTGCCATTCCAGGAGGTCCAACTGACAAAGTATTGATCATCACGGGCGCAGGCTGCAACAGAGGGGGCATATTCCCCATCCGGCCATCCAGCGACTGTGAATTCACCCCCCCCCAGTAGAGCCCCGTTTGCAGCCAGCCGCGTCGCCATAATATCCGTGCTGTTGTCATAGGTCACGAGGTATTCATTTCTCGCCAAATTGTAAGCAACAGAAGGAGAAACGCGGATATCTGCCAAATCGCTGGCAATGGTGAAGCCATCCCCGGGCGGAAAACCGCTGCCATCAGAAAAAATCCTTCGGCCCGACACATACGAGGGAACAATTGAAGGTACATTTTCCCATACGATCAGGAATTCCGGCCAGGCAGGGTTTTTGTTATACACCAATTCTGGATTCCATTGGTGACTTGTCCAGATGGAAATTGGGAATTCTACCAGCGAGGGATCAGGGCCATACCAGGGAATGAACCGGCCCCAAATATCCAGGTTGCTGAAGTCCCCATTCACATCATATTCCCAGGCTACCAGATATCGCTCCAGATCCGGGTCGTAGGCCACACTCGGATCCAATCGCTTGTTTGTCCCAAAGGTCACAGCAAAGGTGAGCAAGACATCACCCTCTCCGTTGAGTCGGGCAGCATAGATATCCGTGTTTCCGCCACCCCAGAGATTCTCCCAAACCACCAAATATTCGTCATGATTAGGATTATAGGCAACATCAGGGTTCCATTGGGTATTATCTTCAACACCAACAGGGAAATCAGGCCCCACAATCGGCATATCTGGAATGGCGATCCGGTTCTTGTAATCATCACCAGACATCTGCATGGGATTCAATACGCCATTTCCCCAGAATGAGGAAGGCCTTTCCTCCTCCCAGGCTTGGACAGCAACAGTTTCCACCGCAAAAAAACAGATGAATAGCACAAGACTTGTCCAAAACAACCACCAGGGTTTTTTAAACATTTTTTTCTCCTTTAACAGGGATTATCTTCTGACAGTTGGACGATTAACATTTCCTAATTTTCAAGGGTGATGGGGACCGCCTCGTCCCTTGTGTGGGATTCCAAAAACGAGGCAAATTCTTGTAAAGAATC
>DAOTUG010000116.1:0-4743 GCA_034437335.1 Anaerolineaceae bacterium | reverse complement strand
GTTCTGGTGTAGCGGCGTAAGAACGTCATCCAGGCCTGGGCGTTGGCCATATCTTGCCCGATGAGAAACTCATCAATCAACAGAAGGCGGGGCCCATGCAGCAGGATGGAGACGATGTTCAAACGGCGTTTTTCTCCATAGCTTAGCGCTTGCGGATAATGTTCCTGCTTCTCCAGCAGGCCAATGGAACCCAGCCATTCCCGGGCTCTTTCTGTAGCCTGATGATTGAATCTCTCAAGATTTTTCAGAAGTAGGGTCGCCTCTTCCCAAATGGACTGGGTGAAGATCTGATGATCCGGATTTTGAAAAAGAAAACCGGTTTCCTTCACAAGGACTGCGGTGTTCGTCTCTCTTGAATCTTGTCCGAGCAATTTCACCACGCCCCTGACAGGTTGATGGAGTCCGATTAAGGTTTCAACAAGGGTGGATTTACCACTCCCGTTGGGCCCCATCAGGGCAAGAAATTCGCCCTTGGGTACCTGAAGGTCAATTTGTGGAAGGATGGTTTTTCCTTGAAGAACCACCTCCAGCCCGGTAACCTGAATGGCGGGTTGGGACGTATCCGGAGAGGGACTCTGCGGCTGGAGAGGCAAATGGATTGCCACCCGGGCAAGGCGTTTCTCAAACGACTCGATTGTCGTCACAGTGAGCAGCCGTCCTGATTCCAGCACCAACAAATCCGGATTAAACTGCCGGAGGTTTTCCAGTTTATGTTCAATAATGATCACTGTCAGATTGTGGGACCTGCGAATGTGGTTCAATGTGTCAAAAACCTGCTGAGTGGCGGCAGGATCCAGATTTGCAGTGGGTTCGTCCAGGATGAGAACATCCGGTTGAAGGGCCAGCATCGCGGCAATGGCGACCTTCTGCTTCTCGCCGCCGGAAAGGCTTGCCAGGTCCCGCCCCTTCAAGTGTGATCCCTGAACCACCTCAAGGGTCCATGCCACCCTTTCCTGTATTTGCCGGGGTTCCATGCAGGCGTTTTCCAACCCAAACGCGATTTCATCCACCACGGAGAGAGTGCAAAATTGATCCTCAGGATTTTGCTGGACGTATGCCACCCGCTCGCTGGCTTCATACAGAGGGATGGCCGTCATGTCAGCGCCCCTGACAAAGATTTCTCCGGAATGGGTTTCGTTTTGTTCGTGGAATAGAAACCCAGCCAGGGCTTTTCCGAGGGTGGATTTCCCGCTGCCCGATCTTCCCGTCAGGACGACGAAGGCATCCTCTTCGATGTTGAAAGAGAGATCATTTATTGCCCTCTTCTTTTCTCCTGGGTATGTGTAGGAAAAGGAACGCACCTGAACCAAAGCCATACTATTCAATCACTATTTCTTTGACGGGAAAGAGAAGCACTTCTCCGGACATTCTCGCCAGGGCGTAAGATATGCCCTCTTGATCAATGACTGTGAAAATGCGGACATTGACATTTGCATCCAATTCAGACCATTCCAGGGTCAGCGAGTCGGTATCATTAACAAATTGAACCTGTGTAATGGCCTGATCAGCACCGCTGTTGGCTTGAACAATTTTCCAGACGGGGACGCCCTGCAATTTCCTTGCTCCCTGCGGAAGGTTGATCTGGGTGCTGTCCATGGATTCCAGCCATGCGTCGGGATCAAATTGTGCCTCCCAGAAGGCGGGATTTTTAATCTGCAAGTGTTCAGCAGCAATCACAGTCAGTTGGGTCACGTTTCGCACCCAGGCTTTGCTTGATGTGGGCCCAACAATATCAAAGGATGCGTTCTTCCCCTGGCCCTGTACGACCAGAAGGATATTCGGGTTTGTCTCCAATTCGACAAAGCTGAGAAGAAAGGCATAACCATCAGCAGCTTGAATGAGAAGGGTATCGGCATTCGGGAGCGGCCGCGCATGATTCACAATCTCCGCCAGAGGAAAGCCTGTATATTCGGTCATCACGCCGCGATACGCCATTTGCCGGGTTTCTTCTTCGATGTCAAATTCCGACATGGGGAAGGCATACGGTTGGGACACAGCCCCGTCAATCTGGATCTTTTCGGGGCCTTGCAGGGATATCTTCAGATAAAGCCCTAAAAAAATTGACAGGATCACGACCCCCCCCACAATGGCCCACCCGATCTGCTTTGCTTTGATCGGTTGATCTGGTTTTTTAACGACGCCGGCCTTTGTGAGCAGGGAGATCAGCAGCCGGGGAATGATCCCAGCAAACACCAGACCGGAAACGAGGGCAACCCCAAACAAAATCGCGATGGCTGTTGCAGCCAGAATGTTTTGGGGAAGGGTAGCAAACAACTGGAAAACAAGCACATTGGACGCGGTTGCCAGACCACCGGCAATCAGATAGGACAAAAGAGAGCCTTTGCCTCGAAAAATCAGAAATCCAAAATCCACCAGCAAACCCGCAACCAAATTGACCAGCAGGACAATGACGCCATGGGTGTTTCCACTCATCAATTCAACTGTTCCCTTCAGGATTCCGGTGATGGTTCCGGTTCCTGTCCGGCCGGTGATGCCCATGGCCAGAACGATCCACAGCACATGCAGGCCCGCTGCCCATTGGGTAGCTCCGGGAAAGCCGAGGATGGCATGCATGGCATCGCTGACAGCGTTGATATAGGTGCTGGCGACCCCCCCTAAGGCTGCCAGAACCGCCATGATTAACAAATCCCGTGTGGAGAAATAGGGTTTTTTTCTGGTTGCTGGTGTGTCAGACAAAAAATGCTCCTTTTCAAAAATGGAAAGGAGCGCGAAAGGTTTATCGCCGTACATCGGCGAAAAATGGATGCATCTCCTTTCCAATCCGGGAGGCGAGAACGTTTCCCTTCTCACCCTATCGGCCAGCGCACCATGGCTTTCGTGCTGTAGATGCGAGGGCTCGAAGATGTCTTCTGGATTGTTTTCATTTTAACACATCGTGTAATCAGGTCAAGTAAAAGCCAGATGCCCCTGCTGGTCAGGGGCATCTGGGATCGTATGTGGCTTTTTTGAGAGATTTTTCAGGAGATTGGGGGAGAAAAAGCCACAGAATTTTTATCGTGAACTGGTCAGTTTGATCAATTGTCCTTTCTGATTGAAGGTCATTCTGGCAATATGCAGATGGGTGGGGTCATGGAGGGGGCGGATGGTCTTTTTGAGGGTGACAATGTAGCGCGTATCATCCTGTTTGGTTTTTGCGCCTCCAATGGATGGAGGCCGTCCTGAGTTGACGCTCATTTCTGCATTGTCGAGGCCCGGCAGATATTTTTCTACGATGCGTTTGACCTTTGTCCTGACCACGCCTGGCATTATTCCGCTGTCCGGGCTCAGGCCAAGTTCGGAATCGCTGACTGTCTTGACCATTGGATGCACCTTTGAGCGGAAGAGAGGTTTTGGCATGGGTTGGCATCCATCAAAACTGGCCAGGGGATCACCATAGAGAACGAAGGAAAGTAGCGTTTTCTGGTCTTCCCCATCCAGGAAGCCCTGTAAACGGGTCATTTGCTGGGCAAGGTTGAGTTTGGCCCGCATCAAGGCATATCCAACAGCATATCCCTCCTTGATCTGAGCCCAGAAATTTTGCGCCAGGAAATCTGCCGCAATCAGTGGGAGTGTGACACTGCCATAGGCAATGCAGGTTGAACCAATGAAAGCCCGGGTTCCAGAATCCAGGCATTTCAAGGACATGGCTTCCTGCAGCCGTTTATTGAGGATATTTGCCCCATAGCATGCTTCGGTCAGGAGAATCTCCGGTGCAGGGACGGCCTCACTGAATTGGGTTGGTGTCAGTGCAATGGGATAATCTGGCCCACCTGTTTCAGATGTGAAATCCTTTTGGCCGTACCAATTGGGGCCGTCCTGCACGCCATGGAGATTGAAATATCCCGAATAGAATGGCGAAGATCCGGCCATGTCTATGGAGGTGGCGGAATCCGGGGGGGAGAGCCAGAGGTTTTTCGGTCTATCCAGCGTGGCATAGACTGCTGCAGAGGGTTCCTGCCAGATTTCCGCTGCGTAACCGACGCTGCGATGCTTGTTTGTTCGGATTCCGAGATTGGAAAACAACTGCATGATCCATTGGATAATCCCGGAAAAGGTCAAACCGCCTGAGATGAATTTCTGGGTCTTTTGCTCATACCGATAGATCAGACGGCGAATCTGGGCTAGTAAATGCCCGGCATCGGGGTTGGTTTCTCCCGGCAAACGGCCAACGGGCCATTGGGGAATGAAGTAGTTTTCGTCAATTGTTGCATAGGGATTATCTGAGGGGACGTCCACGTCGCTGTCGTTTGTCGGATTGGGCAGATGATGGAAGGGGATGATGTCCGGTCCGCCGACGATCAGAACAGCTCCGACCATTTCACCATGGTTGGCCAGAGCTTCATCCAGATCTGCCAGGGCCAGCTTGATCTGCCAAGCGTCGGTTGCCGCGATGGGTTTGAGGCCCAGGTGCGACATTTGAGAAGGGTCATCAGGATAAAAAAGCAGCGCGCCCCATTCTGGGAGTTGGCGGATGTGGTTCACGAGCTCCTTCAGCAGGTTGTCAATGATAGCAGCCGTGTTGGGGCCGTAAAGCGTCTCAAGCTGTTTACGGGACGAAAGAACTGTATAGATGGGAAAGCGTGTGTCGGTCCGGCCGATATCTGGTTTCTTCAGCCGTTTCGCCAGCCTGTCGAAGGCCTTTTGAATGTCCTCAAAATCCTCCTCAGTCGCCCATTCGCGGTGTTTTTTCTCCTCAGGACTTGAAGGCGCTTGTTCTTGGACGCCTTGTTGTGTATCCTTTGC
>DAOTUG010000115.1:0-2884 GCA_034437335.1 Anaerolineaceae bacterium | reverse complement strand
CGTTTAATCATTAAATAATCCTCGATAAATGGAGAGCTACCTGATAAGGCCTTTAATTACTTAGTCCCGGGAAATCATGAAATAGGGTCGAAATTTCTGTTATTGTATGACAATGTATGTCTACCAGATAACAGTAAAGTTTGTTATGTTTTGGTTATTTTCTCCGGCCGCGGATCTCGTCCATTTTTGCTTTCAGCTCCTGATAATACTCCGACTGGACAATATCCTCAAAATCTTCTTTTCGTTTCTTCTCATCAACCTCAATTTTCAATCGGGCGACCTGCTGCTTCAAGGCTTCCTCTCGTCGTTGGACCTGGGAAGCCATATGGGTGAATTCTGCAGCCAGGGTAGCCATCATCTGATCACTATCCTCTGATTTCTCCTGGGCTTTTTGGAGGGCACTCTCATACTGCCCTTCCGCGATTATCTGAACCCAGTCCTTGACTTCATTCAGAAAGTCTGTCGTATACCGCACCCGGGCACTCAGTTCCCGCATGATCTCCAGACCAATTTCCACATTCTCACCTTGCAGGAGTTCCATGAAAGCGTTTTTGCTGAGTGTCAGAATCTCAGAGTCAACAACCGCCTTGGCGCTAAGGGAGCGGGGTTTCTCATCAATCAAGGCCATTTCTCCCAGGGACTCACCGGGATGAAAAATGCGGATGATGTGCTGTGCGCCTTTAATATCCGGTGTGAAAATGGCTATCTGGCCGGACTTAACCAGGATCAATTCATCGCCCGTTTCTCCCATCTTGAAGAGGATGGCGTCTTTTTTAAGTTCTCGGCTGTTCAGTTTCTGGTGGATCCGTTCCAGCGCAGCATCGGGAAGGTTTCGAAAAAGATGGATCTTTTTCAGGGTTTCTGCATTCATTGAAATCACTTCTGTCCTGTCAATTATTCAGCAATAATCCATTTGAGAGGAAAAGGTCTATGGTGATTCTATCAGTAAAGTGGTGCCAATGCCAAGTTGGAAATTGCATCGGGGAGTCCGGGGTGGAATCTTGGCGGAGTTGGTTAAGGATTGCTGCGCCCTCGCGGAAAATTTCTGAGGGGCAGTTTGCCAGGGTTTTCTCAAAATCTGTCAGGTGATTTCTGAAGGTGTCTGATTGGCCTTCTTGATGGGCCAGTTCGGCCAAGCGATAGGTGCAGAGCGCAACCCCGCAGGATTCGTTCAGGTTCTCAAAGAGGGTGTGGGCCAGCGCATATCTCTTCCGCGCTTGGGCATATTCTCCGGTGGCAAGGGCTTCATCCCCCAGGTGAACGAGCACAATGGCGGTCTTCGCATCAGCCCCAGCCGCTTCATAATAGGTCAGGGATGTTTCATACGCTTCGCGCAGTTCAGATAAAACTCCCTTGAACTCATGGATCAGGTCATTGTTCTCGATCTCCTTGGTGATCTCCGGATCCTGTTTTGCAGGGATGGGATTATCTCGATATTTAATCCAAAGCGCTATCACTCCTGACAATCGCGGGAGTTCCTGTTGTGTCAGGTTGCTCAATGCCACATCGAGGGTCTCCATGGACCGATCCAGGGCTGCCCGGCAAAGGACTTCTTTCAATATCAGCCCACCGGAAAGGGGGGGCCCGGCGCTTTCCGTCAGCGCTTTGATCTGTGTGAGGGTCTGGATTGCCTCGCGGTATTTCCCTTGAAGCATCCACAGGTCCATTTCCACATGCAGCAATTTTTGCTGTAACCGATTCTTTTCTGGGGTGAGAGGCGGTGTGATTTTCACCAATCCTTTGCGAAGATTCTCTCGGGCGCGGGAAATTTGCCCATGTTCTCTGGCTTGCAGAGCGGAATCGAGCCGCATCCTGGCTGCGTTGAGAATATCTTCTCCCAATTCGAAGTGGTGGGCGATCTTCTCAAGATTGGAGACAGGATCTGTTTCCTCCTCGCTTCCCAGAAAGGAGGCAATTCGGTTCTGGGCGGCGCGGCGGGAATCGAGGCCTCTGGCAAGATAATGACCCAGTTCCTGGTGCAGCTCTCGACGCCGATCATACGGAAGGCTCTGATAGATCGCTTCCTGAACATGGGGCTGCTGAAAGGCGTATCGAGCATCTGCGCCGGATTCAATTAAGTCAATCAAACCCGCAGAAACCAGAGAGCGGAGTTGATTGCTGAGGGTCACCGGATCAATTTCCGATCCGGACAGCGCTCGGATTTCTCCAAACCGGAATTGAAGACCGATTACAGAGGCCAGTCGAACGATCTCCCGCTGCTCCTCCGGCAGGATTTCCAGGCGGCTGAGAACGAGC
The DNA here is from genome assembly GCA_034437335.1 of Anaerolineaceae bacterium. Classification (GTDB taxonomy): domain Bacteria; phylum Chloroflexota; class Anaerolineae; order Anaerolineales; family Anaerolineaceae; genus Brevifilum. Next base: position 628 of record DAOTUG010000115.1, on the reverse strand, counting down.
TGCTGCATGAAGTTGGAGGAATGGAGCATTTTGGCCAGTGTTTCGGATGTCAGGCTCAGGTTCCTCTGAATATATTCTGAAATCTCCCGGATAAATAGGGGAATCCCATGGGTCTGGTCATAAATGGTGCTGGATAGATTATCCAACAGGATATGTGCGGTCAATTTCAGGGCGCCCGCAGGAGGCAATGGACCCAGATGGATAGAATGGGCCGCCCTGGCCACATCCCTGGTTGGAGACTGCCGCTGATTGATGATCAGGAGGGTTTTTTCTGGGGGAAGCGACTTAATCAAGCTGATCAACAGGTCCTTTGAAGGTTGATCAAACCAATCGCCGTTTTCCAGGTAAAACACCAGCCTGGAGTCTTTAAGGACGTGCTGGAACAGGCTGGCAAGGGCTGCATGAATTTTCTGCGTGGGGATATTTTGTCCCTGCTGTCTAAAGATGTTTTCTTCTGCCAGAAAGGAATCCCGTGTTGTTTTGGCTAATTGGTCCCAGAGCTCCATCGGTTTGTCGGTTTTTTGATTGTCAGGGGTGGCTGTGGACTGGGTTGGTTTGTCTTCGCCGGTTTTGATGTCCACATCCATCAACCGTGTGATGGTCTGGACATGTTCCGGTTCCAGGGGGT
>DAOTUG010000114.1:0-21916 GCA_034437335.1 Anaerolineaceae bacterium | reverse complement strand
CTTGGGTTTCCCCAAACCAAACATCAACCGCTGTAAAAATTTTAGTCCCGGAGGGATAAAGACCGCCCCGCGAATATTGACATCCCCGGTCGTCACGGCCGTGGCGCGATTTCTTATCAGGATCTCTTTTGGCCCGGGGATTGGATCGCGCACTTCCTGCAAAGTCAGTACATCCGGTGGACCATATTCTGAAATGACAAAGGCTTTCATTGTTTATCTTCCTTCCGATGATACCCCTTGATCATCAACCAGACGCCTGTGAAAAATTCAAAGGGGATGTAGGGAACATACAGCGCAATGGGCGCTTCAAAGCCAAAAAGGATGAACACCGTGCCAACCAGCATAGGAACCGTAGTGATCAACCCCCACAGGGAAAGCCAGCCGGGAACAGGCTTCGACTGAAACAGCAAGAAATAAAACAGAAGCGCGCCAACGCAAAACGGCAGCATGTGCACACTGGATGCTGTCTCCATCACTGACAGCGCCAGGGTCCCAACCGCCTGAAAGTGCGGAGGGTGACCAGCCAGGGCGGATACCCGACTGACATGCAGGAAGGACAGGGCAGCCACCTGGCTGAGGGCCAGCAGCCCAGCTTCCAGGACATATAATCCCAGCGCAACTGAGGCCAATCCATGGTTTTCCCGCCGCAGGAGAGAGAACAGCAACGCGCCCAGAGCGACAATTCCCATCGCAGTGATCAATTCCCCAAGGACACCGCTGCGCAAAGAAAAACTGCTAGCAAGGAAGTTCTCCATCGTGGCCACTATATCCCCGGTGACAAGCAAGGGGTCCAGCAGGAGGGCATTGGAAATCAGGGAAGATACTGCTTGTAGCAAGAATATCAGGCCTAAGAAGAAGGATTTTGGTTTATTTTCAGACATGATGAGCCTTTCGAGCTATTGGATGATTAAGTCTTAATCACGTTGTTTGATCTGCGGAAGCCGGGTTGAACCCCTTGATGATCAACCAGGATGCCAGCACCAACTCATTCAGAAAAATTGGGAGGTTGAGGATCAGTGTGGGCGCCGAGAAGGGTTCCATCCCGAACATCACCAACAACGCAGATAGGAGGTGGAGCGCCGCAGCGATGAAGCCCCAGGCTGAAAGCCATCGGGGGAGATGCTGGGACAGGAAGAAGGCTGCATAATACATCATCGCCCCCAAGCAGAAGGCAACCGCACCGAGAACAGATGAAAGCCAACCCCTAAAGGCAAGGGCAAGCTCCGCCAGGATTCCTATCAGGGCCTCATCCCCTGCCCCCATGCGGCCCAATGTAAGGACCATCAACAGGGCGGCCGTTCCCACAGTGAAAAGGATAGCCTCCATCAAACGAAAGCCCACCGATCCAATCGCCAGGATGGGATGGCTTTTCCGAATGATGGGGTACAGAACCAGGGCAATCCCTGCGCAGGCTCCCGCCATGATGAACTGCAACAAAGCGCAAAGCAAGAACAGGTTTTCTTTCGCCATGATGCGGGCAAAGCGATTTTCCGGTTCCAAAAGGGGTTCGGAAAGAACCACCAGAAGCACACCGACCACAATCGCCAGGATCAATAGCGCCCCTGCCAGAATAGCAGAACTGCGCTGTTTTTTCATTTCAGTCTCCTTTGTTTCTTTTGATTTCGAGCATTAAGTGGTTCTCAGTTCCTCTCTGCCTGATCTGTATCCAGGCAGTTGATGGATTGCAAGCACAATCCCAGATCCCGAAGTCTGGACAGCAAACCATACAGGGCCGCCTGGTCAACAATGGGTCCGGTGAGAAGGGTATCTCCATTGTCTTCCGGGCGCACTGTCATTCCCTCAAAATATTCCTCCCAATCTGAACCAAGATGGCCCTGGATTCGGATGACATAGATCTTCGGTTCTTGTGATTGTTGGGGGGATGATTGTTCATCGGGCATAACGCCAAACCTGTCCTGAGTAAATCATGAATCAACAGAGATAAAACTATCGTTCACGGTACAGGAGCAGTATACGAGATGCGTCCGCGCTGGAATAGACACGAAAGTATTTATCGAGGTATTGTTTCACATTTGCCAGATAGTATTGGTCCTAACGGACGGACTGACTGGCGATGCGTCATTCCCCCGCAGGTCCTCCGGATTGGGCAAGTATTGACACGTTAAAATTGTCGGCAGAATTAGGTCTGGATGATGCCCAAATCTCGAGCCCGGGCAACAGCTTCGGTACGGTTCTTTACATTCAATTTCCCATAAATGCGGCGGTTATGCCCCTTGACCGTACTCAGGGCGATAAACAAATGATCTCCAATCTCCTGATTGGTGAATCCCTGAGCGATTAGCGCAAGCACTTCCAATTCGCGCTCGCTCAAGGGATCAATCAAATCCCCGCCCTGGGTACGGCCCGTCTGCGGTTCCATCCAGATGCCTTCCGCTTCGAAAGCTGTCAGCAATGCCCCAACAAACTGTGGCAAGATGCCCTCCTTCGACGCCGCCGAACACAAAGCGCCCATCGGCGCACCCTCATCCAGGAAGGGCCGGACAAGGCCCTCTCTTGCAGCATGATGCAGGGCGGAGCGGAGGGACTCCAAAGCCTGGTTGGTTTCCTCCAGGGCCTGATATGCCAAAGCATGAAGCAATAGACAAGAAAAATGAAAATCAACCCAGCCGCGTTCCCGCATTGCCTTCCGGAAAGGGGTCAACAAGGACAATGCTCCAGCGGGATTCCCCCTGGCCAGAAGAACCCTTGCCAGATCAGTTGGTTGTCCCTCCGTCGCGGCAATTCCCTCGGCTCTGTTAAGATCCCCCATTTCCAGAAAAACCCGCACCTGCACGGTCACAAACCCTTCCCAAAGGTATAGAGAAGACGACTCAGATATCTTCGTGCCAGCTTCGGCCAGGATCCCGGCAGCTTCAGGCGCATCCCCCTCGGCCAGAAGCAGCCGGGCCCAAATGGTTTCACAGGCCTTCAGATAGGCACTTGTTTCAAGTTTCCGGAAGTAATCCAGGCTCACCAAAGCGTGCTCCTTGGCGGCTTCCAGATCATTCCAGGCGTAGTAGATGCGCGCCAACCCGAGATGGGCCATAGAGGTTCCGGGAAGATAAAGATCCCCGGCAATTTCTAGGACATGCTGATAGGTCTCAACCGCTTGATGCAACCGGTGGTTCATGCAAAGGACATCAGCCAGTCCAATCTCCGCTGAGATCTGAATCACGGTGTTGCCGGTCTGCTCGCTGATCTCAATGGCATCCTGGTATGCTTCCCGGGCGCGAGCACGATCTCCCTGAAAGGCATAGGCAATTCCCATCTTCCAGATGGTTGCTGTCCGGACGGCCAAATTGTCCGGATGAAGGTTTTCCAGAGCCAGCTTGGATTGGGCTATAATCTCCGGCACCTGATGCCGCGCGGCCGCTAGGAGAGCCCGGATGGCAGCGATGTGCCCGACCAGGTTCCGGATTTTCGGATCCATGCTCCCCTCTCCCAGCACCGATTCTGCAGCCTGAAGCTTTCCTTCCACCTCAACCAGTTGCCCCGTCATGGAAAGGGCAGAAGCAAACATCACCCACAAAGCCGGCCTGGAATCCATCCGTTCTTCCGGCAAGGATGCAAGCCATTCCAAAACCGAACGGGCATTCCCCCGAAAGTGCAGGGGCAGGCCATCCCCCTCCACCAAATCCGCTGTGCGGTCAAAATCTCCGGATGCCGCAGCGTGCTGAAATGCCTCCATCAAGTAGCCGCTTTCTTCAAACCAACGGCTGGCACGCCGATGTAATTCAGCCAGGGTGAGGTGGACAAACCCATCCCGCCATCCCAGGGCCTGGTGCAGCCGTCCCTGAAGAAGGTCGGCAAAGAGAGGATGATAGCGGTACCACCTGCGCTGATGATCCAGGGGAGTGATAAAGAGATTAGCCGCCTCCAGGGAGGCTAAAACCTCCCGCCCGGTTCCATGTGGACCAGCATCCCCATCGTCGAAGAGAAGGGCGTCACATAAAGGGCCAGTAAGCCGGCCCAGAATTGCGGTTTTTAACAAAAATTCCTGGATCCCGGGAGGTTGCTTCTGCAACACCTCTTCAAGGAGATAATCCAGGATGAATCGGTGACTCCCGGTGAAGGAATCAATAAATTGGGTTGTGTCTTCCATCCCCTGCATGGAAAGACCGGCCATCTGCAATCCAGCGATCCACCCCTCTGTCCGTTTTTCAAGAGCCACGACGGCCTCTATCGAAAGCGTCAATCCCATCGAATTATTCAAAAAGTCCGCAGCTTCATGGGGGGTGAAGCGCAAATCCGCAGCGCGAATCTCAGATAACTCCCCCCGACCGCGCAAACGGGCCAGAGGCAGCGGGGGGTCCTCCCTGGTAGCAATGAGCACGTGCACCTGCGGTGGAAGGTTTTCAAGCAGAAAATTCAGAATCTGATGGATGGGCCCTCCCTGAATGCGATGGGTATCATCCAGGACAAGTAGTGTGTCAGCCGGGAGACCAACCATATCATTGATCAGTGCGGTGTGGATTGACAGTGGAGAAACCGGCTGGGGAGACTGGAGCAACCCCAGCGCGCTCTCCCCCATTTGAGAAATGCCACCATCCCCATCCATTGCCTTCAAAGCGGCAATGAGGTAGGTCAGGAACCGTTTGGGATCGCTGTCTCGTTCATCAAGGCTTAACCAGGCGATCCCCTTCACCGGAGGAGTCGCTTCTCCACCCAAAGTCTGCAACTGGGCGGCCCACAGTTGCACGGCTGTTGTTTTACCGAATCCCGCCGGGGCCGAGACAAGGATCAACTTGGATTGGAGGCCCTTGTTGAGGGTGGAGATTAACCGCTGGCGTGTCACCAGGGCGGGCTTAAGGGCTGGAAGCGTTATTTTGGTTTTCAGGATGGGTTCAACCATATTTACGATCGGTATTGGGGACCATCAAGCCCGGGCAGTCAGCCTGGGCAGGTTTCATTTAAGTACATTCTCCAGCATTATAACATGGGTGCTCTGCGCCACCGCCGGCGATTACATTTTGGTCTATTTGCACTCTGAAAGCTGTGCGCATGGATTCCTGCTACCAGGGAGCACGCGATCTGGTATTTCACAAGCTCTACCAAAATTAAAATGCAGCCCCCATTTCACAATTTTGCATCCTCTGGCAAAACCGGGATAAACATCAATAAAAAAACAATTATAATTCTTTATCATCATCACACAGTCTTAGAAAGCGGGGCAGGATGTCAAAAATTTTTCGCTTAACCACACGCATCAGAAGAACCGCAGCCTGGACGCTGGGAGCGCTCCTTGCAATCGTTCTCCTGGCCGAGGTCGTCGGCTACGCCGTGATGACCAATGGATTCACAATCTCGGTCAGCAACATCTGGATCAAAAACAAGAACGGGTTGATGGTACGGGGAAAACTCTACAGGCCGGAAAACGCAACCACCAAATCCCCCGCTCCGGGGATCGTCTACCTCCACGGTTATCAGAACAACCGGGAAACCTCCGATCCCTATGGAATCGAACTTTCCCGACGCGGCTTTGTGGTCATTCTCCTGGACACACTGGGGCGCGGCAATTCCGACAATCAGTTCTCCGAGGAAGAACCCGGCTTTGACCCCACTTACGGGGGTGAGTCAGCTTTTGCTGCCTTGCAAAACCTGCCCTATGTGGATCCGGAACGCTGCGGACTGGCGGGACACAGCCTGGGCGGTGAGATGATCTACGCGGCAGCCCTGACCAACCCTGCAGTACAGGCCATCGTCTTTTCCGGTTTCGCCTACACAGAAACGGCCACCCCGGACACTCCTAAAAACATGCTGATGATCTTTGGAAAATACGATGAATATCGAGACCGGATGACAGGCACCCGGGATTTCGAGGTCGAATGGATGAGCAGTCCACAAACCCGAGCAGCCATCGCCGCGTCAAACCCGCAGTTTGACACGACCTACGGCTCTTTCTCAGAGGGAACGGCCCGGCGGGTGCACATGACCCCCACCACCCATGTCAGCGAATCCTTTAACGTCGGGGCAATTGCGGAGGCGATCCATTGGTTCCAGCAGGCCCTGAAGCCAGGCCAGACGCTCACTATTCCCGCCAGCCGGCAAATTTGGCGGGTGAAGGAGATCGCGTCCCTGATCGCCATGCTCTCCGGGATCTTCAGCACCATCCCGGCTGGCATCCTCCTGCTGGGAATTCGTCCTTTCTCCGAACTGGTGCGGGAGCCCTGTTCGGACTATTCCTGCAACAAGCAAACCTTCTGGAAGGCTTTTTGGATCAATGGGGGATTGATTCTGAGTTATCTGGGCTTGGTCATGGTGATCTTTGGGCTGCATGTCTATGTTGTGCCCATTGATGGCGTTTTCCCGATGATGATGGTTAATGGAGTCGTTTTCTGGTTTCTGATCACCAATGTGATCGGGTTTTTCATCCTTCGCAGATGGGTGCGCAAAACCCAGCCAGAAAATCCGTCAGTGAATTTTATGGCCCTGGGCGTTTCAGAAGAAAAGGACAGGATCCGGATCTCCTGGTCCCGCCTGTGGCGGGCTCTGCTCCTGGCGCTGATCCTGTTTGCCTTTGTCTACCTTCTGGAGGCGGGCTTAGAAGCCCTGTTCCTGATGGATTTCCGCTATAAATTCCCTTACGCCAGTGACCTGACGCCCTTTCGGGGTCTGATGATGCTGCTCTACTTCCCTCTGTTTCTGATCGGCTTTCTGCAGGTGAACATTCTCCTGCAAGGACAATTGCGACCAGGAGGGCAAAAATCCCCCTGGCGGACCGCCTGGAAAAAATCCCTGACCGGCATCCTGGTGATGGCAGTCCCGCTTCTCCTGCACATGGCGCTGCAATATGTCCCCCTGTTTATCAACGGATGGGTGCCCTTTGTCGGTCCGGGGGGCGCGCTGGTCGGGTTTGTGATTAACCTGGAACATATGCTTCTCATCCAGGTGATGATGATCCCGATCGCTTCGGTGTTGTTCGAAGTCACTGGCGATATCACCACCGGCGCTATCCTGAACGCGCTGATTGTGACCTGGATGTTCACCTCGTCCTCTGTCATCGCTCCCCTGCCCGTCTAGGGATGCCGGGCCGGCGGGATTCCTCCTGCCCACGCCTCCCTCCGCACCATCAGGAACCGGATTGATCAACCAATTCTGCGGCCCACTGTCGGGCTCTTTCGAGTTCTCCCTCTTTTAAGGGCCCCTGCATACCGTTCACGAAAAAGGCTTCCGGCTCCCGGACCGGAACCGCGCCAAGTTTTTGAAGCTGGCGGGCCAGCCGCTTGGCCGCAGAGCCAAAAATCCAGGACCATTTTACCGTTCGGGTATCAAAGACCGCCACTTGTTTCCCCTCAAAGACCTTCGGGGACTCTAGCAGATCTCTGACCGCCTCTGTGTACCAACCGCCGTGGGTGGGAGATCCCAAAACCAGGAGATCATAATCAAAGAGGGATTCAGGATCCACCTCCCCAGCTTGGAGCACCGCGCTATCAAGCCGGCGGCCAATCGCTTCGGCAATTTTCCGAGTATTGCCGTACTTGGTGTCAAAGATCACAACAGTTCTCATTTCCAACCTCCTGAGCGGATACGACAATAATCAAAAATATGAACAATCAAATTACCACTCGGATCCATCCAGCATCAAATCCATGATCACGCGGTCAGTCTGACGCATTCCGGAGACAGCAATTTCGCCAATGGACGTGATCAGGGCATCCACATCCGGCTGCAATATTCCCGAATGCACGCCGTAGGCGCTCCCCGCCATGGCTAATTGATGCCCAAGGATGGCCCCATCGAGGCTGACGGAGATCTTTGAGGCGCAGGAAGGTTTGGCCCCATCGCAGATCATCCCCGTGGTGCATGCCAGAGTGTTCAAAAGAGTCAACCGGATTTGCGCCCGGCTTCCCCCAGCCAGGAAGGTCATCCCCGCCCCGGCACCGCAGGCGGCCGTGACCGCACCGCAAAAAGCCGAGATGCGCCCAATCCCCACTTTGAAATAGATCGCCAGCAGATTGGAAAGCACCAGGGCCCGGATCAACTCCCCTTCCGAGAGAGACAATTCCTGGGCCATTATCATCAGGGGCACCGAACAGGTGATGCCCTGATTGCCGCTGCCGGAATTTGTGATGACTGGCAACGGGCAGCCCGCCATGCGCGCTTCGGCGCCTGCGGCGGCATAGGCCCGGGCCTTTTGCAACGAATCTGTCCCGCACCGTTCCAGCAAGACCGGCCCGATCCCAACCCCATAGGTTCCCGTCATCCCCTCAATTGCGATAGCTCTGTTGAAAGCAATCTGACGATCAATCAACTCGCGAACATCCCTCAATCGGCAGGTTTCTGCAAATGCACAGATGTCCCTAAAATTGAGGACGCTGCGATCCGTATAGGCACCCAAAGATTTCCCCGGGGTCTCCTGCTGCGCCAGAAGCACCTCGCCATTTTTAATGATTTCTGAAATATTGTTGTGGGCATGTTTAATTTCCACCGAGGTCCAATCGTCCCCTCGATACGCCTTGGCGATAATGTGCAGGTCAAACCCTGAATCAAGCATTTCCAAAGTGCAAAATCCAGCGGAAAGCAATTCGACGGTTTTTTGGAGATCGCCTTCCAACACCCGGGAGAGGACATCCATGTTCAATTCCGGCTCCCCGCCAACAACCCCAAGAACAGCCGCCGCCCGAACACCCTTCAAGCCGTCTGAATTGGGCACCGTCACACAACGGGTATTTTTGAAGATGTTTCGACTGCAGAACACTTTCAGCCGGTCCGGCAGCTCTCCCAGGACGTCCCTGGCTTTGGCGGCGGCAAGGGCGATGGCAATCGGCTCCGTACAGCCGGTGGCCGGGACCAGCTCCTCCCGCAGAATCTGGACAAAGGCAGGATCAATGATTGTTGACGACATACGATTGGAAACTCCATGAACGCAATAAATGTCAGAATTAGGGCCCCTGCTTTAAAGAAATAAACCCACTCTATCTTATCATGTCCCAGAAAGGCCACCCAATTTTACAGAGATCAACGGGCAATCAATATCTGAAGGATCACCCGAGCAAAAATGAAAAGGATGTTCCAAACTTTCGCCCGATCACAGACAGTGCCCCAACCGTTTCAGGGAAGGTTGGGGTACATCAGGAGGATCAGATCAACCATCCGAGAGGTTCACGCCATCCACCAGAAATTCATCCAGTTTCTCATGATAAAAACTCAGCAGGTTCTGGATGGGGGTACACTGTCGGTTGGGATAGGGATACGTCCAGACGACGTTCTTTTTTCGGATCTCTCCTACCCGGACGGAGAAATAAGAGGCCACACCTTTGTATGGACAACCTGTCTCCAAATCCGTCGGCTCAAAAAAGTCCATGCGCACATCCGACCGGTAGAGATAATAGCGCGTGGGCGCGCCGGTTTCAAATAGCAGCACAGGACGATCCGATTTAGCCACCGTTTCACCGGCGACGCGGACTTCAACCGAGCGGGAACTCTGCAAGATATCAATGCGGGAATAGGGGTCCCGCGGATGCACCGTGATGGGCTCATCCTCCTCAAACCAGGCATCCATGCTGTCCCAATCGAATGCAATGCGCCCCGTCAGGTCCGGAACGCCATCCGGAGGATCTTCAAACTGCCAGGCGGCTTCCTCGGCCTGTTCTTCTCCCGCCGTGACAGACCAATACCGGGCCTGTCCATATTTCTCCTCTTCCCTGCGATCTGCTTCCGAAAGAAATGCCCTTTGCACATCCTCCTCCGGGAAGAAATAAACCGGCGGCAATTCCCGCAGGAGCATCACCCGCCGGCTGTCAGCAATGAGCCTTCCATTAAAATAGGCCCTGACACGTTTCGGGCAGGGAACCCAAATCCGGCAGGTTGCAGAGGGAAAACGGTCGAACGCATTTTTTTCAGTCATATCCAATCTCCTTGTCACCTCACCTTACCATCTCAGGAACAACCAGAGGTTGGAGACTGGTTTGTTTGCCGATGGAAACCCGATACACCGAATGAATTTCCCATGTCAGCACCGCCAGTTGAAGAACACCTTCGTTGCATGCAGATCCAGACAAGACCTGTCAAGGCAAGAGCCGGACTTGACGGGGAAATCCCGTTATAATACCATCAAGAACCTGAAAAAATTGCAGCCTGACCTGCCTGTAAAGGTGAATCATGAAAGGGCTGCACCAAACCAAAGCGTGCTATGTCAATTCGAAGCCTCATCATTCTCAGCCAATTGAATCCCCCAGCGCAGCGCAGCCGGGTTTTGCACCGTCCGCGCATCATGGATCAGCTCAAAGAATCTGTCAATTATCCTCTGACGATTATAGAAGCGGGAACCGGCTTTGGGAAGAGCACGGCTGTCCTTTCCTTCATTGAAACAGTGTCAATGCCCGTCACCTGGTACACCATTTCGGGAACAGACCGTGATCCCAAACTCTTCCTGGCAAAATTGTTCACCGCCTTCAATCAGCAGGGCCAGAACACAGGGGAAGAAGCCCTGCGCATCCTGGATATGGCCGATGCCACACCCCGGGAGGCTATGATCGCCTTTCTGAATGCCCTTTCCAAGGACCTTCAGGAGGAAAGCCTGTTCATTTTGGATGATTTCAACCGGGTGACGGACGTGGGCGAAATTATGGAACATGTGGATTGGTTGATTGACAACCTCCCCCCCAGACTCCATGTGATCATCGCCACGAGATATACCCTTTCCCTGCCCTCCATGAACAAATGGCGCGTTAAAAACGGCCTTCAGGAAATCCATAAAGAGGACCTCAGTTTCACAAAAGACGAGATTGATCAACTCTTCACCACGCAGTATGGAATCACCTTAACAAGCGATGAAATCACTCAGCTCCTGAAGAAAACCGAAGGCTGGGCGATTGGCCTGCAAATGGTCTGGCAAATCCTGCAGAACAATCCCGATCTCAGCCTGCATGAAGTCCTCGAAGATGAAAGGTTATCACGGACCGCACTGTTTGATTACCTGGCCGATGAAGTCCTGACGCGGCTCTCACCCGAATATCAGCATTTCTTACTCCACACGGCCATCCTCTCCAAAATGGACAGCGCAACCTGCGATTTTTTGTTGAATCGGGATGACAGCGACCAGGTCCTGAACCATCTGCACACCAGCGGTTTGTTCATTGAGGAGCTCCGACCGGGGGTCTATCGCTATCATGCCATCTTCCGGGAATTCCTCCTCAATCGGCTCAAGCAGGAAAGCACCGACATCCGCTTGTTGCATCGCAAGGTGGCCAGCTACTTCCGGGCCCATGAATATTGGGAGGAAACGCTGTTCCATCTGCTCTCTGCCGAGGATTACCAGGAGATCAACCAGATTTTGGAATCCATCGGGGAGAAGATGATCCGGGATGGGCGCCACGAATCAATAAACTACTGGATCAATGCGATCCCAGAATCCGTGCGTCAGCAATTTCCATATATCCTGTTTCTTTCCGGAGAAGTCAATCGGTATCTGGGGCATTTTGCTCTGGCCCTTGAATATTATCACACGGCCGAGCGTTTGTATCGCAAGCGCAAGGACAACTGGGGGATATCCAAAGCGCTGCGAGGCCAGGCCCAGGTATTCCTGGACACGATCCGGCCGGTCAACGCCGATCAACTCCTCCAAGACGCGCTGAAATTGCTCGACCCGGTCGAAATGCCCGATGAAGTCGCCAATTTGCTGGTCTTGACGGCTGAAAATCAGCTCAATTTGGGACTGCCGGACAGCGCCGAAGAGCTCCTGGCACAAGCCAGCCAGTTAAGGTCCAATCTGGACATGGAAACCGATTTCATCCAGGCCCGCATTTTCCTGCGGACAGGCCGGCTTCACCAGGGAATTTCCCTCCTGGAAAATCGGGAGTCCATACGCCCTGTCCCGCCCTTTTCAAGACCACAGCGTTTCCATAGAGAAAGCTCCCTGCTGCTTTCACTCTTCTATGCCATCCTGGGAGAAACTGACGCGGCCGACAAATACGCCCGTCAGGGAATTGAGATTGGCAAGCTTCTGAAATCCACGTTCGTCCAGTCAGTGGGATATATGCGCCTGGGGCATGCCCTGCAGTTGCGCAGCCAGAACCCCTTTAACACCCAAGGTTTTGATAAAGCTCTGGCATATTATCACGAATCCATGGAAAAGGTGGACGTGACCCGAATTCATGTGGAACCCCTCTGGGGTATTTGCCGCGCCCTGGGATACAGCCAGCGCATCCTGGAAGCGGAGCAGACCGCCATGGAATCCCTGAGCATCGCCAAAAATGCCGGGGATGAATGGATCAGTATCCTCATCGAGCTCTCCCTGGGTGCTGGCCAGGTGATTTCCGGCCAATTTGAGGCTGCGCAGCACCACCTGACCAACGCAGAAACCGCCTCGCTGGAGGTTCGCGATCCCTTCACCCTGTGTGTGGCCAGAATGTGGCTGGCGATCAAAGCCTGGGCTCAGGGTTTTCAGAACACCGCCTTTGGTTACCTGGAAAAATTCATTCCCATCCTTCAGGAGAATGAATATACCTTTCTTCTGACCCGCGAAACCTTCCTGGGTCTGAAGGACAGGGAGATGGTTTATCCCCTGCTGATGGCCGCTGTACAAAATGACATCGAAAAAGACGTCATTCTGGCTCTCCTTGAAAGCCGGGGACTCGCCACAGACCGTTTTCATCCCGGGTATTCCCTGTGGGTGCGACTTCTGGGCGGTTTCGAGGTGTGGCGCGGCAGTGACACCCATCCGATCCAGGATTGGAAGCGCGAAAAAGCCAAACACCTTTTCCAGTTACTGGCGGCAAATCGGGAAAAGTGGCTTCACAGAGACCAGATAAATGCCATCTTGTGGGCAGATACCACGGTGGAAAATGCAGCCAACTATCTGAAAGTCGTATTCAATACCCTCAATCAAGTCCTGGAGCCCAACCGCCCCCGGGGGGAAGCCCCCTTCTTCATTGAGCGGCAGCAGGAACGGTATCGCTTGAATCCAAGTGCCCGGATCATCGTTGACGCCGATTTATTTATTGAGGAAAGCGGCCGGGACTCCCTGGCTGCGCTTGAAAACGCAGTCAAGCTGTATCAAGGGGCGTATTTCGCTGATTGCTTCATGCAGGAGTGGCTGACAATCGAGGAGCAATACTACCGCCAGCAATTTCTGCGCTCAGCCGAACGGCTTTGTAAATGGTTGATCAGCGAAAACCAATTGGAAAAGGCCCTGGAAATCAGCTACAAAATCCTGGGAGAAGATCCCCTTGCAGAATCCATCTACTGCCTGCAAATGATCATATTCCATGAGATGGGCCGGGATTCCATGGTCCGGTCGGTCTTCAAACACTGCCAGGAAACCTTTCAAAATGAGCTGCAGTCCAGCGTGTCTGAGGAAACCCGCCAACTTTTTCAGGAACTGCTCGCCGAAGATAACGTACTTCCCGGAAAACCGGCACTGTAACCGCTGCGTAACCCCCGTGTAATTCCCCATTGATATACTCTTAACATATCCATAATATGGGTGCTGCGCTTCTTGCGCGCACTGTCATTTTTTCACCCAGTGAGGAGACAATCACATGCGTTTGAAAGACAAAATCTGTTTGATCACCGGAGGGGCGGCAGGCATCGGCAAAGCAACAGCAAAGAAATTCGCCCAGGAAGGCGCTACAGTTGTGATTTGCGACGTTAATGAAAAAGATGGGAATGCCCTGGCCGCCGAATTGGGGAATGGGGCCCGCTTCGATAAAGTAGATGTTACTTCTCGAGAGGCGGTCCAGCAATGGATAGATGACGTCATTGAAACCTTCGGCCGGGTGGATGTCCTGATCAACAACGCCGGCATCACTCGGGACGGACTGTTTGTCAAATATAAAAACGGTGAACTGGTCAGCCAGATGTCCCCTGAGGATTTTGATCTCGTCCTGAAGGTGAACCTCAAGGGCGTCTTTAACTGCGCACAGGCTGTCACCCCATATATGATTGAACAGGGCGGCGGTGTGATCCTGAATGCCTCCTCCATTGTCGGGATCTACGGCAATTTCGGCCAAACAAACTATGCTGCCACGAAATTTGGCGTAATTGGCATGACAAAAACCTGGGCCCGGGAACTTGGAAAATATCAGATTCGCGTCAATGCTGTCTGCCCCGGCTTCATCCTGACGGAAATGGTTCAGAAAATGCCGGAGAAGATCCTCAACAGCCTGGCCGCAAAGACTCCCCTTGGTCGGATGGGCCAGCCAGAAGATGTTGCTAACCTGTACTGCTGGTTGGCAACCGATGAGGCGTCTTATATCCATGGCGCAGCGATCAGCATTGATGGCGGTATGGTTCTGGGCACCTGATCGGAAATTGAGCGAGGTTCAGAAACCACCCAAAACAAGGAAAGAGGACAGCATGAAACGCCATGCAAACATTATTGGCACCGGCCGCTATGTGCCGGAAAATGAAGTGACCAACGAAACCTTTGCAAGCTGGATGGCAAAGATCAGCCCAAAGCTGGAAGAGGTTGTGCAGAAATTCGAAGCCAGCACAAACATTAAGACCCGTTTTTATGCCCCCGAGGATTGGGCAACAAGTGACCTGGCGGTAGAAGCCGCAAAGGACGCCCTGGATGATGCGGGCGTGACCCCGGAGGACATTGATCTGATCATCCTGGGTACAGACTCCCCTGATTACATCACGCCAGCCAGCTCGGTTGTGGTTCAGGACAAACTCGGTGCCGTCAACGCGGGCACCTTTGACGTGGGGTGCGCCTGCGCCAGCTTCCCCACCGGTCTTTCCCTGGCAGGCGGATTAATTCCCACCCACCCCAATCTGAAGAATATCCTCGTGATCGGCGCCTATATGATGCACCGACTGGCTGACTACAAACATGATGTGGTCAGCTTTTTCTATGGCGACGGGGCCGGCGCAGCCGTCGTGGCCCCCGGGGAATCGCCTGGCTTCATTTCCTCCGCCTTTTTTGCTGACGGCTCCTACCACAAACACTGGGGCATCTATGCCGGAGGAACAGCCGAACCAGCCAGCGTTGACAATGTTCAGAGCGGCAAGACCAAGGTAAAACTCATCACGCCCTTCCCTCCGGATGTCAACAATGAAGGTTGGCCACAACGCATTCGCGAAGTCGCAGAAAATGGGGATTTCGCCATCGAAGATATTGATTTTGTGATCTTCACCCAGGTGCGTCTCAACAGTATCAAACTGGTGATGGAAGAAATCGGTCTCCCCCTCGAAAAAGCCCATTGGATCATGGACAAATGGGGTTACACAGGGTCAGCTTGCCTGCCCATGGCATTTGATGACGCCCGTAAACAGGGCAAGATCAAATCAAATGATCTGGTCGTTTTTGTGGGCTCTGGTGTGGGATACAACCAGGCTGCTGTCGCCTACCGGATGCCCTGACCAGAGAGGAATCTTCATGACACAATCTACAGCCTATCAGGAAAAAGTTCATTCCCTGGCAGAAGCAGCCGCCATGATTAAATCGGGTCAGACCGTTGGCGTGGGAATTGCCGGATCTGAACCCGCAGGCATGCTCCAGGAACTTTCCAACCATGCAGAACACCTTGAAGATGTCCACTTCTGGACCTGTCTGCCCATGCGGCCGTATGATATCTTCACGAAGCCGGCAATGGCCGGGCGCATTTTCAACGAAAACTGGTTTTACAGCTACACCGACCGGCAGGTGCACCCTGAGGGACGGGTTTCCTATATCCCCAACAACCTGCACCGGGCTGCCACGGACAAACTCCACGCCACTGAGGGAAAGCTGGATGTGTTCATCGGTACGGCAACACCCCCCAACGCGGAAGGGTATATGTCCTTATCCCTGGGTTTGATCGTTCAAAAAGACTTGCTGGAAGCGGCGGACCTGAAGATCCTGGAGGTGAACGAAAACCTTCCCTGGACATATGGGGATACCCTCGTGCATGTTTCCGAAGTGGACGTCATTGTAGAAAACCATGAACCTCTAGTAGAGCTGCCGCCAACCCCCTCCAGTGAAGTGGAACAGAAAATCGGCGGGTATATCGCCGATCTCATCCAGGACGGCGCTACCCTCCAATTGGGCATTGGCGGGATCCCCAATGCCATCACAGCCTTTATCATGGAACGCAACGATCTGGGCATCCATACCGAGATGATCATTGACGGCATGGTGGACCTCTTCGAGGCCGGTGTGGTTACCAACCGCAAAAAAACCCTCCACCCCGGAAAGATGATCGGCGCATTTGCCCTCGGAAGCAAAAAACTGTATGACTTCCTTGATCATAACAAGGACGTCGAAATGTACCGGGGACGCTACACCAACGATCCCTATGTGATTGCGAAAAACAATAAGATGATCAGCGTCAACACAGCCCTGCAGGTGGATATCCTGGGACAGGTGTGTTCCCAAAGCATCGGAACCCGCCAGTTCAGCGGGACCGGGGGCCAGCTTGACACCCACCGAGGGGCACAGATGTCCCCGGGTGGCAGAGGCATCATCGCCCTGCGGTCCACGGCCAAAAAAGGCAGTATCTCGACCATCGTACCCACCCTGGCGCCCGGCGCGGGCGTCACCGTTCCCAGTCAGGATGTGGATACAATCATCACGGAATATGGCGTGGCGGAATTGCGCGGATTATGCGTCAAGGATCGCATGAAGGCGTTGATCAAAATCGCCCACCCGGATTTCCGGGATTGGATCCGGGATGAAGCCGGTAGGCTGGGAATCGTCCCAAAAACACATGTATAGACCCTGAGGAGGAAGCGATGCACGATATTATTGGAAAATGGGTCCAGGCAGAGGGGCAACCCTACGCCGGACTGTGGTTTGAGTTCAAACCCGACGGCAGTTTTGTGGCACAGTACGAAGCCATGGGAATCGTCTCTGGCGGAACGTACACCACGGACGAGAACACGATTACCATGCAGCAAACCGAGCATACCCTGGGATTGACCGGGAAATTCGAAGGCCTCTATGCCATTGAAGATGATCAATTAATGATGGCGTTGGCCGCCGGACCGGGTCAGGCCCCACCTGATGACCTGTCCGAAGCTCGAATTTACAACAAAGCAGAGGAATAATTAACCGTGAATCAAATGAAGAAGGAAACATGGGCCAGAGGCGTGGCAGTTGTAGGCGCAGGGATGAGCCGTTTTGGCGCCTTTGGCGAGAAATCATCTCGAGATCTGTTTGTGGATGCTTTCCTCGAAATGAAAGCGAATCTCAAGGCAGATTTTGACCCAAAAAGCATTGAAGCCCTGTATCTGGGCAACTTCAGCAGCGATCAATTTGAGAAACAATCCCATTTGGCGCCCATCGTGGCCAGTTGGATCGGATTGTCCCCCATTCCCGCCTTGCGCATTGAGGATGCATGCGCCAGCGGAGGCGTGGCCTTGCGCCAAGCCGCTCTGGCCATCGCTTCCGGTATGGCGGATGTGGTCCTCGTCGGAGGACTGGAAAAGATGACTGACCTGCCAATCGCAGATGTGACGGAAGCCTTGGGCACCGCGGCCGATACCCTGTATGAAATTCCAGCAGGCTTCACGTTCCCCGGGTTTTATGCCGCCATGGCCACGGCCTATATGGCAGCCTATGGTGCTCCCCAAGCCGCATTTCACCATGTGAGCATCAAGAACCATCAGAACGGGGCTTTAAACGAAAAAGCGCAGTTCAATCAAACTATCCGGGACATCATGGAAGCCAAGAAGGTCCGGGCAGCCCAGAAAGGCCGTCCGGTACCCACCTGGGAAAGTGAAATGGAGTTTCTCAGCGATCCGCGGGGCAATCCCGTGATCGCCTGGCCAATGACCCTTTTTGACTGCTCCCCGGTTTCGGATGGGGGCGCTGCGGTTCTCCTCACAGCCGAGGAGATCGCCGGCGATTTCGCCGACAACCCCATCTACCTGATAGGCAGCGGACAGGCCAGCGATGGCGCGCTGACCGAAAGAGAAACCCTGGCCCATATTCCCTCCGCCGTGGAAGCATCCCGGCAGGCATATGCCATGGCCGGCCTTGAGCCGGATGCCATTGATCTGGCCGAAGTGCACGATTGCTTCACCATCGCAGAGATCATGGCCATCGAAGACCTGGGTTTATTTCCCCGAGGAGAGGGCTGGAAGGCAGCCATGGAAGGCAGAACCGCCCGGGATGGGGACAGGCCAGTCAACACATCCGGCGGTCTCAAGTCCAAGGGCCACCCGGTGGGTGCATCCGGAGTCGGACAGGTGATCGAAATTTGGAAGCAACTCCACGGTGCGGCTGGGGAACGGCAATTGCCGGATAAGCCGCGCATCGGCCTGACCCACAATGTCGGCGGTTCCGGTCAGACCTGTGTCGTCAATATTTTCGAGCGAAGGGATTAGGCACAATGCAAGACACCAACAAAAGCCAAGATTTCTATACCGCCATTGCAGAAGGCCAGCTCATGGGTTCCGTTTGTTCCGAGTGCGGCGCACAGCATATCCCCCACCGCCGAATCTGTCCGCAGTGTCATGGGGTACAGCATGAGACATTCCAGTTCTCCGGAGAGGGAACCCTGGTGGCCTTCACCGTGATTCGGGTCCCACCAACGCACATGGCCCAGGCTGGATACCATGCCAAAAACCCCTATTGTGTTGGGATTGTTGAACTCACAGAGGGCCCTCGAGTGGCCGCCCAAATTCTGGATGTCAACCTGGACGCCCCTGAGACAATCAACATCGGAACCCCGCTGAAGATGACCACCATCACCCGGGGAGAAGGCGAGACCCAGGGAACCTTTTTGGCCTTCAAACCCGCCTGAGAAGAACAGGAAAACCGGCATGCCACACATCAAGGTGAATGACGTTCAACTCTATTATGAGCTCCACGGCCCAGAAGATGGCGAGGTGTTGGTCCTTTCCAATGGGATCATGATGAGCACTGCGAGCTGGACCTTTCAACGGACCGCATTGGAAAAACATCTGCGGGTGCTGCTGTATGACTGCCGCGGCATGTGGCAATCGGAGCACCCAAAGGGCCCCTACAGCATGGAACAGCATGCTGAGGATCTGTATGCCCTTCTGGAGGGTCTGGAAATACCCTCCGCCCACATCGGGGGCATTTCCTATGGTGCGGAGATCAGCATGGTCTTCGCACTCCGGCATCCCGAAAAAACAAAAAGTCTGATCGTGATTGACGGCGTCAGTGAAATCCATCCCCTCTTGCGCGGGCAAACCAAACCCTGGTTGATGGCTGCAGAACGGGAAGATCCGGAATTGCTGCTCCAGACCTCCTATCACATGAACTTTTCGGAGGAATGGATCACCGCCAACCAGGCCTTCATCGAGGGGTCAGCGGCACGATTTGCAGAGCTGGATATGCCAGCCCTGGCAGACTTGATGCGGGCCTTCTTTGATCTGGATATCACCGACGCATTGGGAACACTCCAACGACCCACCCTCATCATCGCCGGAGAAAAAGACCTGATCAAAGGCCCGGAATATGCCCGCTTAATCCATGATCAAATCTCCGGGAGCGAGTTGGCCTTCATCCCCGACGCGGGGCATGCTGTATGTTTGGAGAAACCAGGGATCCTCAACACCCTGATCCTCGGTTTTGTCACCAAGAATGCAAGATAACCCATCCCAAAAAGGAGGTGGTGCGATCGAAACATCGCAGGTAGATAACCCTTTAACCCAACATTTTGCCCATTAGAAGGAGTAAAAAAGGATGAAAAAAGTACGCTTGATTATCGTGACCATGCTGGTCATCATCCCTCTGTTGGTGACATCCTGTGTTCAAGAAGTTACAGAAACACCGGAGCCCACAGTTGAAGAGACCGCGGTGGAAGAACCCACAGAAGAACCTGTGGAAGAGACTGAAGAAGTCGAAGAAACCGAAGCGGTTGAAGAAACAGAAGAGACAGAAGCCGTGGAAGAAACCGAAGAAGAAACGGAAGAACTTGGTCCGGTCCTCAAGATCGGCCAGCTTTCCATGCAATCCGGCGTGATGGCCCTTTACGGTCAGCAGCAGGTGCGCGGTTTTGAACTCGGTCTGGAATATATGTCCGGCGGCGAGACGGATGAAAACGGCAATTTCATCATTGCCAACCGGCCCATCGAGGTGATCGTCAAGGACACTGAGGGCAACCCCGAAAAGGGTGTGGCCCTGGCGCTGGAATTGATCGAAAAAGACGGCGTTGAACTGCTGCAAGGCCCGGTTTCCTCATCGGTTGCCACGGCCCTCACAACGGTTGCCGAAGAAAACGAGATCATCCTGATGGTTGATCCCGCAGCGTCTGCCTTCATCACTGGCGAATACTTCAATCCCTATGTCTTCCGGACCTCACGGACAAACTTTGACGACACCCTCGTGATCGCCAAATATCTGGTTGACGCGGTAGGCCCGACCTTTGCCCATATCGGCATTGACAACGCCTTCGGTCAGGGGTCCGGTGTGGCCCTTCAATACTCCGTTGAGAAATTCGGCGGAGAAATGGTGGCCGACATCTATGCTCCCTTTGACACCACCGACTTCACACCCTACATCCAACAGGCCATGGACAGCGGCGCAGACAACCTCTTCCTCACCTGGGCAGGGGTTGGCTATGTGACCCTGTTCCAACAGCTCGGAGACCTGGGCGCGCTTGATGAAATGACCGTTGCTACCGGCTATGGCGATAACGCCTCCTTCGCCGCGGTCTACGGCGCAGCCATTGATCAGATTGGTCTGAACGTCTATCACTACACCGTTCCGGACAACGAGATCAACGAGTGGCTGACTGAGCGTCACTTGGAACTCTACAACGAACCGCCGGATTTGTTCACCGCTGGCGGAATGGCCTCAGCAATTGCTCTGGCTACAGCCCTCGAGAAAACCAGCGGCGATACTGCGGCTGATCTGATGATTGATGCCCTGGAAGGCCTGATGTTTGACGGCCCCAAAGGAACCTACTTCATCCGCCCCGAAGACCATGTTTGCGAACAGCCCATGAACATATTGCGGCTGGTGAATCTGGAACCCGATCAGGACGGTGACGGCATCAATGAGTATGAATTCTTTGAAACCGTGTATGTCACCGAATATGATGAACTTGGTGTGCCCTGCACCCTGACAGGGGATTATGCAGAGCGCTGCGGCGACCTGCCCACTATCCCCACAGGGGAAGAGTAACCAGTCATCGTGCAGTAAACGCTACAATTCCGCAGGGAGGGGTGCCCTCATCCCTCCCTGCTGTTTGAAAGGGCAAACGGCAATAAAGCGAATGCAATGGGCCTGATTCCGTTATCGAGTATGTTCAGGTATTATTGACTTTATTATGAAACCAACCCAAGGGACAACAGCCCAGGAATCTACTTAACATCAGGAAGTGACCCCTATGACCGATGAAATAATCCTTGAAGCACAGCACCTTCGTAAAGCCTTCGGCGGCCTGATTGCCGTTGATGATGTGAGCATTCAAATCAAACCACAAACCATGCATGCCATCATTGGGCCAAACGGTGCCGGAAAAACAACCTTGTTCAATTTACTGAGCGGTACCATGCCCCCCACAAATGGCAAGGTGTTTTACAAAGGGCGGGATATCACCAATCTCCCCCCGCAGCGCCGGGCCCACCTCGGAATTGGACGCTCCTTCCAGATCACCAATATCTTTCCAAACCTGACGGTATTGGAGAATGTGCGCCTGGCAGCCCAGGCCATGGGCCGTGACAATTTCCGTTTTCTGCGCCTGGCTGACAACTTCAAAGAATATATTGACAAGGCCATGGATGTCCTGGCCCAGGTCGGCTTACAGGGCAGGGAAGGGGTCATCGTCCGCAGCCTGCCCCACGGCGAAAAAAGAAAACTGGAATTGGGGATCATGCTTGCCTGTGATCCGGAACTGCTCCTGTTTGATGAACCCACAGCCGGCATGTCTTCCGAACAAGTTCCGGAATTGATCAAGATCATCAGACGGGTCGTCAAGGACAACCAGCGCACCGCCATTCTGGTGGAACACCGGATGGACATGGTGATGGAGATTTCCGACCTGATTACCGTCATGAGCCAGGGCAATGTCTTGGC
>DAOTUG010000113.1:0-19606 GCA_034437335.1 Anaerolineaceae bacterium | reverse complement strand
GATCAATATAGATCAGATCCACACAGGCATCCGGCATCCCCTGCAATACACTTAGATTGTCATCAAAAAATACTTTGTTTTTCATAGGACCATTTTAACACCTTCAGCCGATTTCCGATGGTCGGTTCCGGCTATTCCGGGTTCATCTCAGCACCAACACGGCGCACTGGGCCGATCAAAGTGGGAAATGACCTGGTTCAAGCCTTGACATACTATGTAACATACACTATAATCTATTGCATTATACAGTATATAAAACATTGAAAGGTGATGCATGAATATGGATGATGCATTAATTGAACAAACCCAAAAGCTGATCCTTGAGCTGCGCCGGGGCGTGATTATCCTGGCCGTGTTGAGCCAGCTCTATGAAGAACAGTACGGCTATTCCCTGATGAAGCGCCTCGAGGATCGGGGCCTGCAGGTGGATCAGGGCACCCTCTATCCCCTCCTGCGCCGGCTGGAGGAACAGGGCTTGCTGGAAAGCGACTGGCGGGTGGATACTTCCCGTCCCAGACGCTACTACACCCTGAGCGACTTTGGCAAACAAGTACTGGAAGAAATGACCGGGGAATGGATTCGCATCCGGTCAACCATAGATGATTTATTAAGCACAAAAGGAGAAAGAAAATGAAATACATCGAGCTGTACCTGGACGAAATCAAGCACCACCTGCCCCCCCGAAACCGGGAGGACATCCTGCGGGAAATCCGCTCCAATCTGATGGACATGATCGAAGATCAGAACCCCAACCCCGGTGAACCCCCGGATGAAGCCCTTGTCAAAGACATTCTGAAGGCCTTTGGCGCGCCCCGCAAGGTGGCCCGGCAGTACGGAGCCATGAATTACCTGATCGGTCCCCGCTTTTTCCCCATTTATCTCCAGGTCTTGAAAATTGTCCTGGTGATTGTTGCCGCGCTGAATATCCTGGGCCTTGTGGTAGCCGTAGTCAACCAGCAGCCCCTCGGTAGCGGGATTTTGGATATCGCTTTGGGAATCCTGGGCGGCCTCTTCAGCAGCCTGTTCACGGCCTTCGGCATTGTCACCCTGACCTTCGCCGGAATCGAACGAACCACCTCCGAGGAGATCAAAATCACCGTGGATGAACCCTGGTCGCCGGAGTCCCTCCTGAAGCATCAAAACGAAGAGCGGATTGATGTGACAGGCCTGGCCATCGAAATTACCCTGTCCATCATCGGCATCGCCGTGCTGAACTTTTTCCGTGACAAGATCGGCATTTATTATCTGGCCGAATCCGGATGGGTCTCAGCCCCCATTTTGAATGAGGCTTTTCTGATCTACCTCCCCTGGATCACCGCCAATGCCATCCTGGACATTGCGTTGAATCTTTACCTGATCCGGCGGGGTTTCTGGGACAAGTTCGCCACCATCAGCAAAGTGCTGATCAGCGCCTTCCAGATCGCCATCCTCTTCGCCGTCCTGACCGGCCCGCCCATCTTCACTGTCTCTGCTGCAGCCTGGGAAGCTCTGAACCTGGACCTCGGTCTGACGGCGGAAGGGCTCACCAATATTCTCAACATCGTCTTTGATGTCCTGTTTGGTCTGGCCATCTTCGGTCTGGTGGTTGACTCCATCAAGCGGCTGTATATCACCTTCATCCGGGGCGGCGTCAACCGGATCGAGATCCAGTCTGATCTCTGAGCCCCATCCGATGCCACACTCCCCTGCTGCCAATCCCGCAGCAGGGGGTTTGCATTTAACCACGCTGTCTTCTGTTCCAGCCGGGCTCCTGCCAATCCCTCCTACTCGACCTTGTTTAGACTTGACTTATTTATTAATTAGATTATACTAATACCATCAAAAAAAATTAACTCCGAGGTCGCCATGTCAAACAAATCGCAACAATTTCCCACTGCTCTGAGCCGCGCAGCCGTCGTCACCCTGTATATGTGCCTGCTGATGGGCGTCTTCTTCCTCAGTGCGGGGAGTTTCCAGCATCCCTTCGCCTGGTTGTATGGCGGTCTGGGTCTCGGGAATGTCCTTTTCCTGGCCCTGCTCCTCTGGCAGGCCGATGGGCTGCTGTCGGAACGATCCCGCACAGCCTCCAACGCCAAACAATGGGACCGCTGGCTCCTGCGCCTGCAGGGAATTCTAACCATCGCCGGAATGACGGCCTCCGGACTGGACCTCCGCTTCAACTGGCTGCCCGTCCTCCCCCTTTGGCTGCGCTGGGTGGGAACTGGCATACTGATTCTGGGAAACATTATCACCGGTTGGTCCATGCGCACCAACACCTTCTTTTCCACCCATGTCCGCATCCAGAACGAGCGTGGTCACCGTGTCATTGACAGCGGGCCCTACGCCCTGGTGCGGCACCCCGGTTACTTGGGTATCATCCTCACCAATCTGGCCACAGGCCTCATGCTGGGTTCCTGGCTGGGGGTGGGCGCGGCCCTGCTGATCCTTCTCCTGTATCTTTTCCGCACCGCCCGGGAAGACCAAACCCTGCAAAGGGAACTGCCCGGCTATGCGGATTATGCCCTCCGCACCCGATACCGCCTGATGCCGGGCATCTGGTGAGGAATGCCAGGGGGCAACACAAGGACGCGGTGTGGGGGACTGCGCGATCCGACGCTGGAATCAGGCTGCGCTGCCCAGCGCGGCATGGTCTGTTCCAACAGGCTCATCGGACCCAACGGACGGCCCATCCCACAATCTCAGCGACTCCTCAACTTCCGCCCAACCTTAAACCCTGGCCCGGTTCAAGCCAAAACAATGCGTCCAGGTCCTTGCGACACCATCCTGTTGCTCTTATGACACGTTAATACTGTCCCAGTAGGGTGATTTTAGTTGCAAGTAATGAAAATGACACGCGTAAGCAAGGAGTAACCATCATGCACAAAAATCGAACAATCCTGACCCTTTTGGCAAGCTTTCTGCTGTTTGCGGTGCTGTTGACCGCCTGCGGCCTGCCCGAAGAAACAGAAGCCCCTCCCCAGGAGGAGGTTGAAACCGCCGCGGCCCGGACCATCGCAGCCAACCAAACCGCCACCGCCGTGGCTCAAATCAACCAGGAGGCCACCAGCGTGGCGCAAACCCAAACCGCCATCGCCCAGATGCCCACCGAGACCCCGGAACCAACCCCCACACCCACCCCAACCATGACCGTCACCCCCATCCCCACCAACACACCGGATGAGCCCACGGAGGGCATTTGTAATTGGGCGGCCTTTGTGGAAGATGTCACCATTGAAGATCGCACTATCCTGGACGAAAACGAACCCTTCACCAAGATCTGGCGCTTGGAAAACATCGGCGAATGCGCCTGGAGCACGGATTACGAGATCCAGTTCAGCAGCGGCTACCAGATGGGCGCTCCGGATGCGATCTCTATGCCCGAGGTTGTTCAACCTGGAGAGTCCGTGGATATCGCCATTGACATGATAGCCCCCGGCCAGCCCGGAACCTATACCGGATACTGGATTCTGATGGATGAAACGGGCAATTATTTCGGCGTCGGCGCCGACACCGATTCCCCCTTCTGGGTGCGCATTCGCGTGACAGACGAGGAGGAATTTATCCTCTATGACATGGCCTATGACTATTGCGATGCCGGCTGGGAATCCGATGTCAATGAAGACCTGCCCTGCCCCGGCGACGAGAATTTCACCGAAGGCTTTGTTCAACAGGTGGACAACCCCCGCCTGGAAAACGGCGCGGTCGCCGAAGGCCTGGCCTTGCTGACCTATCCTGCCCAGGGGGAAAGCGGATATGTTGTCGGACGCTTCCCCGGCCTTGAGATTGAGGAAGGGGATCATTTCCGGGCCACCATCGGCTGCCAGTACGGAGCGGAAGCCTGCGATGTCCGCTACACCCTACGGGTGGCCGTGACCGGTGAAGGTCTGGACCTGCTGGGCCAATGGCATGAGGTGTATGAAGGTCTGTACTATCCGGTGGATGTGGACCTCTCCGCTTACGTCGGCATGGAGGTGGACCTGATCCTATCTGTCATTGCCACTGATGATACCGGCGAAAATTATGCCTTCTGGCTGAACCCCCGCGTGGTGCGCGAAGCCGAGTGAACGAGATAAAATCAATCCAGAGGAGGGCTGCTCCCCCAGCCCTCCTCGAATAATCCTCGCCGCTTCCAAACCCCTTCACAAAAAGCCTTTGTTAATATTTTCCCGCTCCAGGCGGGAGATCGGGTATAGTTAACCATGATATTCAGATAATTAAGATAAAATATAACAGATTAAGGAGCGTCCTTCACCATGAAAAATAAACTAAAGCTAACCCTTCTGATATTGAGCAGTTTTTTCCTCTTTGCCTGCGGGCTGACCAACCTGCTCAACGGCGAGTCCACCCCCGCACCGGAAATGCAGGAGCCGGGTGCGGAGGCCGGGCCGACGGCCGCAGAAACTGAACCAGCCCTCGAGGAAACCGCCCCCCCGCAACCAACCCAATCCGAAGAGGAAACTCCGCAGGAGACTCAGGAAACACAACCCCCCCAGAGTGAAGCGGATCCGGAAAACCCCTGCTACCACCCCTACTTCCCGATCACAGAGGGGGCCACCTGGACCTATGAATTCTCCTCCGGCAGCGACTATACCCTTACCCTGGACGAGATGGAAGGGAACACTGTTCGCATGACTCAGGAAATGCAGGACTCAGATACCGTCTTAACGATGGACTGGTATTGCAGCGAGGATGGCATCCTGCGGGGCAGTTTTGCCCAGGTGGACGTCCTTCAGGAGAGCGCTGGAGAGGAGATGCCTGAGTTTACATTTGAGACCCTGGAATGGGAAGGGCAAACCCTGCCAGATCCCGACCTGTGGGAAGTGGGCCACACCTGGACTTCGGAATACAAGCTCAACGGAGATGTCAATTTCGAAGGCGTCCAGGCCAATTCGGAAATCTCCGTCACCATTGACCACACCCTGGCGGCCATAGAAACCGTGACTGTCCCCGCAGGCACCTTTGATTCGGCAACCCGGGTGGACAGCACCGGGGTGATTGATATGACCCTGGTGATGGGTGAAACAAGCACCCCCATGTCTGGGATCACCTTTACCTTTTCAACCTGGTATGTGGAGGATCTGGGCATGGTCAAAACCGCCAGCGCCTTCGAGAACATGCAAGAGGCAACCGTATTGGTGGACTCCAGCCTTCTGCCCATCGAATGACGCAGACCTGAACCAATCCCCAGCCGGGAAGCGCCGCGCCAGAATCGCGTCTATAATGATGTTCACAATGTTGATAAATTCCGATGCGAGGATGGCATGGCGCGCAAAAGAAAGCTTCCCAGGTGGGACAATATCACCCGGCTGGTGTTGGTCAAATTCCTGACCGCCCTCTATTTTTACGCTCCCTATATGACCCTCTTCTTCCATAAGAGGGGCTTCAGCTATCTCCAGATAAACAGCATGTGGGGCATCGTGGTCTTCACCATCTTTCTGGCTGAGATTCCCACCGGCATCCTGGCCGATCGCTGGGGCCGGCGGCGGGCTGTCCAGGCGGCTATCCTTCTCCAATTCCTCGGTGAGGTGTTATTTCTGTTCATCCAGGCCTACTGGCTGCTTGTCCTGGATGCGATCATCGCCGGAATCGGCTTCGCCTTTGGTTCCGGCGCACTGGAAGCCCTGGTGTATGACGAACTGCTGGCAGAGAACCGGCCCGAAGACATGCAGCGGGTGATGGGCCGGCTCAACGGCGCGGGACATCTCGGCTTCATTGTGGCCTTTGCTGCCAGCGGGTGGATGGTGCCCCAGGCCAACCAGGCCAACTTTCAGACCGCCATCCTCGCCACAGCGTTCGCAGTTGGATTGGGCTTTCTCGTCACCCTGACCCTACAACCAGCCCGGACCCCCCGGGCGGATAGCTTCTCTCCACCCCCAGCCTTGATTCTTCTCAAAGACGGCCTCTCGCTTCTGAAAGCAAAAAAGACCCTCCGGCGGCTCATTCTGCTGAGCATTCTGACCATCGCCTTCTGGGACACTCTCTCCTCCTTGTACCAACCCTATTTCCAGAAGATTGGCGTTCCTGAATCTCTCTTCGGTCCGACGCTTTCCTTGGCCAGCCTGCTGGCATTCCTGGCTTCCCGCAATGCCCACCGGATTGAAAAGACCTTCGGACCCCGGTGGACCGTGTTGATCACCACCCTGACCCCCGGGCTGATCTACCTCGTGCTCTTCATCAATCGCCTTCCGGTGGTGGGGATGCTGGCTCTGGCGCTTTTTCGGGGATTCGAAGCCCTCAAAGCCCCCCTGTTTGCCGACTATCATAACCAGTATATCCATTCCCAAAACCGGGCCACGGTTCTCTCGATGATCAGCATGCTGGCGGGGGGATACACGGCCGTGATGGGCTTGGTGATGGGCGCAGTCGCCGACCGCTGGCTGATGGGCGCTTTCCTGATACCCGGCGTCCTGATCTGCACCTTCTCCCTGCTGCTGAGGATCAATCCCACCGTTCTGAGACGACCTCAAAACAAAGATAATTGAGAAACAGCGGATCGGGGGGGATAAGAATCCACCCGGGTTTCCAAACCCAGGGCCGCACACTGCCGGTAAAACAAATTCTCCAGGTCGCCATATTGTCGGGCGGGGCAGAAATAGGCCCCGCCAAAGGCGTTTTGATACTTCTCCCGGATGCCGGGGAAATGCGCATCCAGTTGTCCGTAAAAATGCTCCCGCTGGCCATCCCGGACCGTGACGCCAAAGGAGGGAATCACATAGGTTGCCCCATGGTCGGCTGCTGCCTGAAGAATCGCGTGGACATTCTCCCTGGTATCCTCCAGAAAGGGCAGCAGGGGCATCATCACCACCCCGGTGTCAATCCCCGCCGCACCCAGCGCTTGCATGGCCCGCAAGCGCTGGGTGGGGGAAGGGGCCCCCGGTTCCAGCTTCCTCGCCAGGGCGTCATCCGTGGTGGTGATGGTAAAGCTGACCCGCGCCAGAATCCGGTTGATCGCTGTCAGGGTCTCCAAATCCTTCAAAACCATATCTGATTTCGTGATGATATGGACAGGGAAGCGGTATTTTCTGATGATCTCCAGGGACTTTCCCGTCAGACGATAGACCCGTTCCGCTCGGGTATAGGGGTCGTTCATGGAGCCGAACCCGATGATGCCCACCTTGCGCTTGCGCGGCAGTGCATCTTCCAGCAGATCTGGGGCGTTAATTTTGACCAGTACCTCTTCATTAAAATTCTCAATCTGATAACATGCGCTGCGGGTGTCGCAATAGATGCATTGATGTTCACACCCCCGATAGAGATTCATGTTATATGACAAACCAAACCATTCATCCTCCCCCGAAATATGATTCAATATGCCCTTGACCTGCACTTCTCTATATTGCATCATCCGCACCAAGCTTTCCTTTTGCTGGTTTCAGATGGTATTTTAACATCCGATTCGCCAGCGGGGGATGGATTTACTCCTGACAAAACAATTTCTCGGCGATGGTTTGCTGCAACTCTCCTGCCGGGACGTCCTCCTGGTTGGCCAGAATGATGATGACAATCTCTTCAGCAGGATACCGGGCCAGGATCGCCGCAAAGCCGCTGATGCTGCCGCCATGATACTCCACAACCCGACCATCATTCTCCCCAATGATCCATCCATAACCATATGCCGTGCCATCTGTCTCAGATATTGCAGCTCGGGGGACAAACAATTCAGCCAGGGCGTTGGAGGGCAGCAATTGATCAGAATACAGGGCCTGATCCCAGCGATACAGATCTTCAACCGTGGAATACAATCCTCCGGCAGCATGGGGAATGGCCAGGTCAATCGGGGATACAGGCTGCTGTGACCGTCCGCTTTCATAGCCCAACGCAAGGCCGGCCTGGGGATGGGCATAGCCTGTATTGCGCATTCCCAGCGGAAGGAAGATCGCCTCCCGCAGATAATCCCCATAGGATTGTCCGGTCACCCCTTCGATAATATAGCCCAATACAATATATCCCGTATTGCTGTAACGGAACCTTTCCCCCGGCGGGAAGGCCAGGGGCAAATCCTGAAAGAGCGCCAGGGTATCCTCCACCGTGGTAAAACGGGATTGCGCGCTTCCGGATTGTGGTATTTCCGAAAAATCCGGGAGCCCGGATGTGTGCGTCAGCAGGTGGGAAATAGTGATGGCCTTCCAGGCCGGGGGGCAGTCATTGATGTGATCGCAGATGCGGTCTGCCGGACTCACTATGCCCTCTGATTGGAGCAGGAGGATCGCCATGGCGGTGAACTGTTTCGTCAGGGAACCGATT
The DNA here is from genome assembly GCA_034437335.1 of Anaerolineaceae bacterium. GTDB lineage: Bacteria > Chloroflexota > Anaerolineae > Anaerolineales > Anaerolineaceae > Brevifilum. Next base: position 11,383 of record DAOTUG010000113.1, on the reverse strand, counting down.
AAGAACCGGGTGTCGGTCCTGTTGGCCGATTCCGCGGCACGATCAGCCTGCCCATACCCTTTGTTGAGCAGAATCTCCCCTTGCTGACCAATCAGGACGGCCCCGCTGAAGGATCCTTCCTGATTCATCCGGATGAACCAGGCATCTATATCCTCCAAGGTTTCTGCGGAAACAGTCTCCAGGCTGACCGGTGGGAACGGTGTCGTCGTAGAAGGCACTCCTCCAGGCAGTTGGGTTGGGGGTTCAACGCCGGGGCTGCAAGCAAAAAGACCGGCCAGGAACCCCACGCAGAGAATCCACAGGATCGGACGAACTCGGTTCCATGCAATCACATTTTTCATTGGTAGAATCTATCCCAATCCTTTCATGATGAAAACCACCAAATCGGTTGATCCACAGCCCGCACCGGGTTGTCCGCTCTTCCGAAGGGCCTTCCAAAGGTCACAGGAAAAGCCCCGGGCAAAAACCCACTTTTTCATGATGATACCACCATGCTAAATGCGGATATAAAAAGAGTCAATCCCCCGGGACGGTTTAATGATTTAGGGTATAATCAACATGTGTTGAGGATCAAAATATATAAAAGGAGACAATCATGGCCCATATTCCCGAAGATGAGAACTTTGACGAGTACATGAACGCGTCGGCCGATGAATGGAGCAAGCCGGAAGAAGCTGGCCCACCGCCAGACGAAAAAGAAGAACGGGTCAACCGTTGGGGCTCGCCCGTCGCCGATGAAGCCACCGTTAATGATGGCGACCGCTGGGGCGCGCCGGAGATGGAATCCGACTTGGGACCGAATGCTGCGGACTTCATGCCCACCGGCAAGAAACCAAAAACCCGCGGCTGGATCATTGCGGTGGTGGTCGTGGTGGTTCTCTGTTTGTGCGTCTGCCTGGTCCTGGCCGGATTGACGGCAACCGGCGCCCTCGCCCTGCCCCTTGGATTATAGTCCTCTTTCAATCCATCCGGAGTTAATCGCACGCCGGCCTGACCGCCGGCGTGAATCATAATAACCAATCTTTAACAAATAACTCATCCCAATCTCATCTGAATATGCTATCTAGGGAATATACCCCTTGCACACCGCAAGATGGGAGTGTATTGCATTGGAAATCCCTTCATTGGAGGATGTAATGAAAATCACGCTGAAAACCAGGCGTATCCTTCGTTGGCTCCTGGCCGGGAGCCTTTTTCTGTTAACCACCCTCAGCCTGACCCCCTGGCAGCCCGCGCTGGCCCAAGACCCTGAGCCACCCCCTCCGCAAAGCGTGGACCCCGCCACCCTGGAAGCGGACCTGGAACCCCTGCCGGCCTGGTCGTCCCCCATCGGGACCACTGAGAATCCCGAGGCTTTGGTGACCATTGACCCGGCCACCGGCCTGAACATCATTCTGCCCCCCGCTCCACCGGCTGCAGAAAGCGCATCTGTCTCGCAGATGATGGACACCTTCGTCCAGCTCGCCACCGGGGAGGAACGGGCCTTTGGCTCCCTCACGGTGGTACCCAATCCGGAGGACTGGCCGGACAGGACGGCTGTCAAGATGTGGAGCGAATATCCCTCCGGGGCAACCACCGTCTGCACCGGCATCCTGATTGATTCCAGCGTGGTTCTCACCGCCGGCCACTGCGTCTACACCTGGGAGGCCTCCCGCTGCACCGGCGGAGCCACCAAGTGCTGGGCAGACAAGATCACCGTGGCCCCGGGTTGGGAGAACAACAATTCCCCCTACGGCTGGGTGGAATCCTTCGCCGTTTCCGGGGATTTCATTGTCTGGAACGGCTGGATAAACAGCAAGGATTATGACTATGACATGGCCCTGGTCAAGCTCGATTTCCCCATCGGCGCGCTGACCGGCTGGTTTGGATACGGCCCGAACAGCGACTCCTGGTACATCGGCCGTTTGTTCCACAGCACGGGCTACCCGGCCGCCCCGCCCTACGACGGCTCCGACATGTACACCTGGCAGGGCAGTTATGACACCATTGAAGAATTTGCCCTGGTGCATGAAAACATGGGCTACGGCGGCCAGAGCGGAAGCGGGACGTATTACTGGAACACCGCCACAGACCAGTACTTCGTCCAGGGGGTGCATTCCCACACCAGAACGTACTACAGCCCCCCCAAGGATGAAGTTGGCAACACCCGCATCACCACTTCAAAATTCACATCAATCTATGACCGGATCCAGGACCACACCCCCGACATCTATGACCTGGTGCCCATGGACATCAACACAGACTCCAGCACCTACAACCGCGGGGACATTCTGGGATCCATGAACTATTACGTCTTTAACCATGCCAGCGTCAGCAAGAGCAAAACCGTCTCTGTCAGCGTCTATCTCTCCAGCAATGACACCATCTCCATCTTCGACACCCTCCTCTCCACCCACCAGTTCACCTGGAACTTCCCGGCCAACGGCGGGGTGCGGGTCACCGTCAGCCCGGGAGACCTCCCGCGGATCCCCTATAACCTGGTCTCTACTGATTCAGACGAGGATTTCTGGATTGGGGTCATTCTGAATGTCTCCGACTCAGACACGAGCGACAACGCCGTCCGGGATCAGGACGCCAAGAAACTGACCATCAATCACACCATCTTCATCCCCTTCACCGGGAAATAAACACCCCTGCAGACCAGGTGCCCGCCAGAACAGTCAACCGCTTTCCATCTCCGGAAAGCGGTTTTTTTTTGGTGGGTGGAACCAATCGGGTGCCTCCGGAACCCTTATCCGGCGCCATTTCCGCGCCGGTGTTCCAGAAACCAGGATTGGATATCAATCAGGGCGGTGCCTTCCGGCGCCTGAATGCGGATGTAGGAACCGTCGGGTTGCATCTGCCAGGCTTTGATATTCTCCTGCAAATAAATATCCAGCAGGTCATCCCGGGTGTGACGGATCAGATCCGGATCCTGAACGGGAAAGAGCACCTCCACCCGCTGATTCAGATTCCGGGGCATCAGATCCGCGCTGCCCATATAGACCTTTTCCTCACCGTGATTGTAAAAATAATAAATCCGGCTGTGCTCAAGGAAGCGACCCAGAACGCTGACCACCCGGATATTATCGCTCAGCCCCGGCATTCCCGGTCGCAGACAACAGATCCCCCGCACAATCAGATCAATCTTAACCCCGGCCTGGGAAGCCCGGTACAGCAGCCGGATCATCCCCTCGTCCACCAGAGCGTTCATCTTGAAGATGATGCGCCCATCCCCATGCTGGCGCTGGTGAGCCATTTCCTGGCAAATCTTTTCACTGATCTTTTCTCGCAACCGGACAGGCGCCACCATCAGCTTACGGTAATTTTCCTTGAGAGAATAGCCCGTCAGATAGTTGAAGAGATCCGTTGCGTCGGCTCCGATCTCGTCATCACAGGTGAACATGCCGATATCTTCGTAAAGTTGGGCTGTGGTGTGGTTGTAGTTCCCGGTGGCCATGTGGACATAGCGCCGGATCCGGTCGCCCTCCCTGCGCACCACCAGGGCGATTTTGGAATGGGTCTTCAGACCCAGGAGGCCGTAGGTCACATGCACCCCCTCCTGTTCCAGCAGCTTGGCCCACTCGATATTGCTCTCTTCATCAAAGCGCGCCTTCAGCTCCACCAGCACCGCCACCTGCTTGCCGTAATCCCGCCGGGCCTGCAGAAGCGTCCGGACCACGGGGGAATTGCGCCCCACGCGGTAGAGGGTCTGCTTGATGGCCAGAACATTTGGATCAATGGCCGCATTGCGCAAAAAGGCCACCACCGGTTCAAAGGATTCATAGGGATGGTGCAGCATGACATCCTGGCGTTGAATCACCTGAAAGAAACTGTCCGGGGAGGAATCATGGTCGAATTGAAACGCCTCCGGTGTGACCGGGCTGAAGGGCTCAAATTTCAGATCCGGCCGATCAAGGCGGTGGAGCTGAGTCAGGTGACGCAGGACGATCGGATCCTCATAGGTATAAATGAACTCAGGGTCCACTTTCAGGTTGTCCACCAGGATCTTGAGGACATAATCCGGCATATCCTGATTGATGAGAAGCCGCACCACCGAGCCAAACCGGCGGCGGCGGACGCTTTCTTCCATCACCTCCAACAGATCCATTACCTCCAAGCCCTGCAGCTCAATTTCAGCATTGCGTACCACATGGAAGGGATGGGCTTCCAGAACCCGCATTCCCGGGAAAAGATCCGCCAGGTTGGCCATGATCACTTCATTAATCCACACAAAGGCATACTTCCGGGTCCGTTTGGCCCGGGGAGAAGGGTCGTAGGCGGCTTTGTGCACGGGCAGAAAATAGGGCAAAGACCCGGGCACCTTCAGTCGGGCAAAATGGGTCTCCCCGCGTTGATCTTCCACCAGAACCGCCAGATTGAAGCTCAGATTGGAAATGTGCGGAAAGGGATGCCCCGGATCAAATGCCAGGGGCGTCAACACCGGAAATGCCACCTCCTTAAAGAAGGCGTCCGCCCGTGACTTTTGGGCCTTGTTCAACTGATCATAATGCAGGATCTCGATTCCTGCTTCATCCAGTTGGGGTTTGAGCATCGCATGAAAACACCCCTGAGCGTCTTCCATCAGCTTATAGGCCGCCTTGCGGATGGCCCGGAGCTGCTCCTGCGGAGGCATATTTTCAAAATAAAAACCTTTTACATCCGAACGCAGACCCATGGTCAGCCCCCCAACCCGGACCATAAAAAATTCATCCAGTATGAAGCCCACAATGCCCAGGAAGCGCACCCGCTCCAGGAGGGGGTTTTTCGGGTTCGTCGCCTCAAACAACACCCGGCGGTGAAACTTGAGCATCGAGAGCTCCCGATTGATGTAATTCATCGGATCGTTAATCAATGACTCCAGGGAGTCATTGCCATGGTTGTTCTTCTTTTCACTTTCCATAAGCGGGGTGTCCTTTTTATAACTACTGGTCTTCCGCACGCCGAGTAAACCTTCCTCTATTATATCCGAGGTGCCGGCCATCTGGATTATAATAAACGCTATGGAACGAAATGAACTGGTCAGCCTGCTGGCCGACATCATCCTGAATATTGCCTGCGACCACCCACTGCGGGTGGCCATTGATGGCGTGGACGCGGCCGGGAAAACCTGCCTGGCGGAGGAACTGGCCCGGTTTCTGCAGGCGGAGCACACCCGCCAGATCATCCAGGCCAGCGTGGATGGCTTCCACAACCCCCGGGCGATCCGGCGCCGCCAGGGGAGCCTCTCCCCCGAAGGTTTTTACCGCGATTCCTACAATTACCCCATCCTGATCCGGAGTTTGCTGGCCCCACTGGGCCCGGGGGGAAACCGCCGCTTCCGGACAGCCGCCTTTGACTACCGCCGGGATGCGCCCTTGCCAGCCGAACTCCGCCAGGCCCAGGAGGATGCCATCCTCCTCATGGACGGCATTTTCCTCCTGCGTCCGGAGCTGCGCCAACAATGGGACCTGAGCATCTTTCTGCAAGCGGATTTTGAACAAACCCTACCCCGGGGAGCTGTCCGGGATGCCGGTTTGTTTGGCTCCCGGGCCGCAGCCGAGGAACGCTATCAAAAACGTTATATCCCCGGCCAAAAACTGTACCTGCGCGAAGCCCGCCCCCTTGACAAAGCAGATATCGTCATTGACAATAATACAATACATAAGCCCAGGCTGATCAAAATTTCCCCCACCATTGCCCAAGAGAATACACAGTTCTCAGGCACCTGAAAGATTTTTTTATGGAGAAACCAATGAATTTCCCGGCGCCTTTTTACCGCTGGCGGCCGCATCCCTGGCACGGCCTGGAAATCGGTCCCGAGCCTCCGGACCGCGTCCACGCCTATATCGAAATGACCGCCTTCGATTTCATCAAATATGAAGTGGACAAGGTCACCGGCTACCTCTATGTGGACCGGCCCCAACGGACCTCGTCCCAAACCCCAACATTGTACGGGTTCATTCCTCGAACCTTTTGTGATGAAAATGTGCGCGCCCTTTCCGAAGGCGCCAAACGGGGAGATGGCGACCCATTGGATATCTGTGTGGTCAGCGAACGTCCCATCAACCGCTCTGAAATTTTCCTCAATGCAATTGTCGTGGGGGTGCTGCAGCTGTTGGACCACGGCGAGGCGGATGACAAGATCATCGCCGTCCTCGAAAATGATCACATCTGGGGCGACATCAAAGATGTTTCCGAGCTGCCCAGCGTGATCGTGGAACGGATGAAACATTATTTCAGCACCTATAAAATGGTGGAAGGCCAGGAACCCGGAATTGAGATCCTCGGTGTCTCCGGCGCAGAAAAGGCCCGAAAAATTGTCCAGGCCGCCATCAAGGACTACGCCTTAACCTTCGGACGGGGTGAATAACCGCTTTCTCATCCTTCAGGCATGGGTTTTGCAACCTTTTCAGCAGCCAAAGCTCCCCCTCCCCGCAGTACCCACCGCTGCAGAGAACCGGGGATAAGAACACCCTATCCATAGAAAGAGAGCTCCAGCCCGGGACAATTCGTATTGATTTGCGATTAATATTATATTAAACTGATACTAAGGACATCATGATTAAGAAGGCGCGCACCCTCATCCTCATTCTTGTGCTGCTTCTGGCAATGGGTATCCTTGTGCAAACCGATCCCCGCATACAGGCCCTCGCCCGAAGTCTGTTCCAGTTGCCCCAGCACGGCTGGGAGATCTGTGAGGACCTGGGAGTGGGCTTCTACCCCGGCATGCCCGAGGAGCGCCAGATGTTCGTGCTGTGCCATGAGGATGGATGGCAAGTCCTGGCTTACTGCCTTGATCCAGGGTATGTCCCTCCGGAAACAGGCCGCCACTGTTCAATGATCACCAGCGATGTCTTCTGGTGCGGTGACGATGTGCAGGAGTTGGGCATCCTCGAGCCCATGGAAACCCCAACCGATCCGCCCTTTGAACCCGACACCCCCACCCCCACCCAGGATCCCACCGAAACAAGGACCCCCACACGGACACGCACCCCCACCCGAATGCTGACCATGACGCTTATCGCCAGCCTGACGCCCACGGTCACCCGCACCCCGACCCCCACGGATACTCCCACCGCGACGGTCACCCAGACCGTCACGGTGACCCCCACCGACACCCCCGTACCGGACCCAACCCAGACGGGGACACCCACCACCACCCGCACGCCCCAAACCCGGCAGACGGACCCCATTGAAACCCCCACGCACACCCCCACCAGCACCCTGACTCCGGATCCCCCCACCCAAACCCTGGAGGATCCCCCGATCACCAGCACGCCCACCAGCACGCGCCCCTGGGCCGGCGGACGCAACAGCACAGATCCAGCCCTGTTCTTCTTCCTGACGGGAGGGACCCTCTTCCTCCTGGCCGTGATGGCTGTGGTGGTCCTGATTCGACGGCCGGCTGCGCCAACCCCACCCGACGATTCCCAATGACCCCTCTGAGCTCCGAAGAATCCCCCTTTTACGAACCAAAACCCAACAAAGGGCATGCCCATTGGCAGCGGTTGTTACGCCGGGTTCAGTCCATCCCCGATCATATCCTGATCCTTTGCGGCATCGTCCTGCTGCCGTTCCTGTTCCTCCTGCTCCTGATCGGATTTTATAAACTCCTGCCCATAACGGGCTACAACATCGCCGTGCGCGCCGAATCCTACCAGGTGACCCCCACTCCCTTCCAACCACGCCAGCTCACCCCCACACCCTTCCAGCCCCTCGGACATCCCACGGCTGCCTTCTCCCCCCATGCGTTCCAGGAACCCACCTCCACACCGGCAGCTCCCCCCTTCCTCTTTCACGGGTTAAATTTCGAACCTGGACAAAGCCGGATCACCCTCAACATCTTTCCCCCGGATGACCGCGTGAACCAGGGACAGGCCATCCGGATGTCCTTCCTGCCGGGGGAAACCTGCATGTTCAGCGATGGATATGGATGCATCCACACCTTTCAGAACCAGGCCGGAGGCAGAATTATTTTCATCACCCTGCATTCCGGGGTCGGCGGTGAAGCGGAGTCCTTCCGCCATGGCGTTGAAGGCACATCCCTGGGCCGCGCCGGGTTCTCCCTGACAAAGACCCTGGCCAATCTGAACGCTCTGATTGGCGCGAAAGCCAGCATCGTCCAAAGCGGGTTGGAAGACCATACCCTGGCTCTGGTGTGGGCCAGCCGCCTGCCGGCCTCCCTGGTGGAGCCATACTACGGCCGCCCCGTGCGAGAAGCCCTGACCTTCGCTGCCCAGCACGATCCGTCCCTGGAGATCATCGAATCCACCACCGAGACCTTGATCGTCTTCGAGACCTGCGGATGGCGTATCCTGGAAGAAGAATGGCCGGTTGGCCAGCCGGAAACCTCCGGCGCAGTGTATATCGGTGTGATCGGCATCTCCCAACCCGGCGAATAATTTCCTGAAAAATCCCCACCCAAACAACCGGCGCAGTTCGCCGCAGTATAATGTGGGCATGGTAAAACGCTCCGGACTCTCCTACAAAACGAAACGCCAGTTGATGTTCCTGCCCTACGGCCTCCTTGCCCTGGTCTTTCTTGTGATTCCCGCCGCAGCCACCTTTGTGATCAGCTTTACCCGCTACGACGCAATCCAGAGCCCTTCCTGGGCGGGACTGACGAACTTCCTGAAGGCCCTTGCCTCCCCCTTAGTGCTGCTATCCCTCAGGCAAACAGCCCGCTTCGTCCTGCTGGCGGTGCCTTTGCGCCTGTTGGGGGCTCTGGCTGCCGGGCTGCTCTTGAATCACCCTGCGCCGTGGGCCCGGGGACTGCGCGCCGGAGTAGCCTTGCCGACCATTCTACCCGAAACAGCCTATGCCCTCATTTGGTTGTGGATCTTCAATCCCCTTCATGGCCCGTTAAATCAACTCCTGCGCGCCCTGGGGCTGCCCGCCCCGACCTGGCTGGCTGAAGCCCCTTCTGCCCTTCTGGCCATTGTGATCGTCTCCGCATTCCAGATCGGCGAGGGGTTTCTGATCGTGATGACCGGCCTGCGATCCATCCCCCGGGCCTATTATGAACTGGCGCAAATGGATGGCGCCAGCCGCTGGCAGGCTTTCTGGGAAATCACCCTGCCCTTGCTGGCCCCCTGGCTTGTGCTCCTGATCTGCCGGGATATCCTCATCAGCATCCAGAACACCTTCACGCCCACCTTCATCCTGACCTACGGCGGACCCTATTATGCCACCACTCTGGTGCCCCTGCTGATTTATGAGCTGGCCTTCGACTTTTTTGATTTTGGTCTGGCCGCTGCTGTCCTGACCCTGCTGGCAGGCCTGGTGGGGCTCCTGCTTCTGATCATCCTCCGGGTGATGCCCGCATTGGAGGGGGACGATGGGATCTAACCGTTTCCGAAGGGCGCTGCGGATCGCTGCCAGCGCTGCCTTTACCCTCCCGTTCCTTTTGCCCTTCTATCTGGCCGTGGTGGCATCCCTGGCGCCCGTGGGCGCTCCGCCTCCGACCCGCCTCCAGTGGCTCCCGGCCGGGTTGCATCTGGAGAGCTACCGGCAGGTCTTTGCGCTGATTCCCGTCGGGCGCTACCTGCTGAATTCCCTCCTCCTGATCGCTGCGGGCGCCCCCCTGACGTTGGCCCTCACCAGTACGGCCGGGTTCAGTCTCTCACAATCTCCACCGGGGATCCGCCGCCGTCTGCTCAAGGCCAACCTGGTCCTTCTGATCATCCCGGCGGCGTCCCTGTGGCTGTTCAGATTCCAGATATTGCGCTGGGTTGGTCTGGCGGACTCCCTTTGGGCACTGCTGCTCTCCCTGACGGCCAGCGCCAGCCCCCTCTTTGTTCTGCTGTACTTCTGGAGTTTTCGACGAATCCCGGAGGAGGTCTTTGCCGCTGCCCGGCTGCAGGGCGCGTCTCCCCTGCAAGCTCTCTGGTACATTGGCCTGCCCCTGGTCAAACCCACCAGTTTAGCTGTCGGACTGTTCACCGCCATCCTGTTCTGGTCCGATTTTGTTAACCCAATTCTTTATCTCCACAATCCCGCCCGTTATCCCCTGGCCGTGGGCCTGCAGATCCTCAACCAGATGGACCCCACCAATATCCCAGTGCGCATGGCCGGGGCAGTTCTGATGGCCCTGCCAATCCTGGGTCTGTTTCTTCTCCTACAACGGGTATTTCTGCAGGGAGACGCCCTTGCCGACCTGTTCAGCAAAAACGAATGATGCGGGTGGCTGGGAAACCTGCAGCGCGATGATTTCTGCCATCGTGCAGACTGAGTTCCCACCCAATCCCCTCAAACCCAACGACTTGTCATCGGCTGAGATAATGTATACTTGACGTGACAGTCACTTATTGGTTTTATTTAAGGAGACAAGATGAAAAAAATCGGTTACGCAGCCCTTATCCTGCTGGCGATCATGCTGGTGGGTGGCGTCTTGATACTGCGTTCTCCCCAGAACAACCCCACCCCGAACCCCGCTGAAAGGCGTGCGGGAGATGGGGGAACAACCCCTTCCAGTGCGGGAATCCCCATCATCCAGGAGGCGGGGCAGGTTCTGGTAAGCCTCCCCGTCTCAGACCTACAGCCGCCAGAGGGAAGTCGCCTCCCGGACCTGGACAGGACCCTCAACCCCCGGGAACCGAACCCGGATCAGATTAATGCTATCCTGACCCACACCAACATCACCACGGAAACTGATCCCCTGGCGGCTTCGGGACTCAATGCCGACCGTGCCGCGCCTGGCCCCACGGTCAGTTTTTCCGGGTTAAACAACAATACCGCGAACCATTTTGACCTCAGAGCAGGCTGGCCTCCGGATACCTTTGGGGATGTAGGCGAAAACTATTACATCCAGTACGTCAACCTGGGATTCCAGATCTATGACAAAACCGGCGCACCCCAAAACAGCCATGTCACCCATCTCTCCTGGTTATACCAGTCCGCCGGCAGCTCCGGCCGCTGCGCACAGAGCGATGATGGCGACCCCATCGTGCTCTACGATCAATTTCACAAACGCTGGTTTCTGGCCCAATTCTATATTGATACCAGCCCCTATGCCCTTTGCGTCGCGGTGTCAGCCACCGAGGATCCTCTGGGGTCCTTCTTGCTCTTTGAATTTGACATGGGATCGGATTTCCCGGATTATCCCAAATGGGGGATTTTCCCGGACGCTCTTCTTCTGGGCCTGAATCAGTCCAGCGGAAGCAACATGTACGTCTACGACTGGCAGGCCATGGTGAACGGCCAGTGGCCCACAGCCTTTTTCCTGGGGAGCGCGCCCAATTTTCCCATGCCCGCAGACGTAGAAGGCCCCCTCCTCCCGGATGCGGAGATGGATGGGTTGTTCTACACAGTGCTGGACAACGTCTTCCACGGCGGCGTGGATCGCCTGCGGCTCTATACCCTCAAAAACATCCGGTGGGAGAACGGAACCTACACCTTCACACACACCGACATCCCCCTCAGC
>DAOTUG010000112.1:0-2099 GCA_034437335.1 Anaerolineaceae bacterium | reverse complement strand
GGGTGCGGGTGAAGACCAGCACCTGCCCTTTTTCCTGGTCCGCCAAAAGCTCGACCAGGAGCGACAGTTTCTGCTGCTGGCCAACCCTGTAAACCGCATGATTAATCGTATCCAGGGGTTCATCCATGGCGATCTCCACAGTGATGGGGTTATGCAGCATTTGCTGGATCAACTGATGGATTTTATCCGGCATGGTCGCCGAGAACAGCAGGGTCTGGTGCTTTTTGGGCAGGCTCTTGATGATCCGGCGCACATCGGGCAAAAAGCCCATATCCACCATCTGGTCCGCTTCGTCAAGCACAAAAATATCAATATCCTTCAGGTCAATCGCCCCCTGATTTTTCAGGTCCAGCAATCGGCCCGGGCAGGCAATCACAATGTCCACTCCGGCGCGCAGCCGGCTGACCTGCGATTTGGTGCTCACGCCGCCATAGATGGACAGCATGCGCAGGCCCGTCTTTGCCCCCAGTTTTTTAAAGACGGTGTGGGTTTGTTCGGCCAGCTCACGGGTGGGGGCCAGAATCAGGGCCCGCAGCGTCCCCCGCCGTCCCTTCATCAGGTGCTGCAAAATGGGCAGGACAAAGGCAGCCGTTTTGCCGGTGCCGGTCTGTGCCAGGCCAATCACATCCGTCCCGTCCAGGATGGCCGGGATGGTTTTGGATTGGATCGGTGTGGGGGTTTGATACCCTTCATTGGTAATTCCCGCGTTGATCTGCGGATGGAAAGCAAACGTATTAAAATTCACAAAATGTTCCTTATTGGTGTAATCTATAAATCACGGTGATTGAATGATCAGCCGCGTCCGCTCTCTCACCCCGCAATGCGGCGACACCATTAAATGATTGTGAGCGGCTTTTGACAAAATAGAGCCAGGGCATCAACCCTGGCCGGTGGTTAAAATGCGTGCTTATTCAATTTCAACACCCTCACTATACCACACTATGCACAGAATGGGGGGATGAAAAGAAAGTGGGGTTGGGGGAGGTGAGGAAGGGAGACAGAACGCAGTTCATCCAGTTTTTTCAAACATGTGTTTGAGGAACCATCAGAGAAAGGTTTTGGGCTTGTTGATGAGATGGTGGAAGCGGAATCACAAATTGCAATCTACATCACTTGACAAGACACTACCGATAATAATGACCGAAAGGCTATTTCTTCAGACCAATGTTAGATATCAGTACTGTTAATGAAAGTGATTACAGCCATTCTTTCCTCCGCAAATCAAAGAAAACAATCTCATACCACCACCTTCTCCAGCCGTTCCTTCCTCGCCGGCCAGTCGGGCATCAGCATGCGCAGGAGCTGGTAGAAATCCGGGCTGTGGTTGGCAACCACCAGGTGACACAGCTCATGCACCAGCACATAATCCACGCAGTGGATCGGCGCTTTGACCAGCTCCGGATTGAACTGCAGCACCCCAGCCGGCGTGCAGCTCCCCCAGCGCAGCTTCATCTTCCGGACACGCACCTCCGGCACCCCCGCGCCATAACGCTGCACCTCCGGCAAATACATCGCCATCCGACGTCGGATCAGGGCCTCGGCATGGTCCCTATACCAGCTCACCATCAGTGCCTTCACCTTCTCCGCATCCGCCGGGTCGGCTGTCTCGACCTCAAAGAACTTCCCCATCAGGCGCACACGTTCCTGGTCGCTCTTGCTGATCCTCAAGCGGTACTGCCGGCCCAGGTAGATATGCGTCTCGCCGCTCACATATTGGCGGGGCGGCTGCATGGGTTGGAACTGCTCAAAATAATCCAATTGGCGCCACATCCAACCCGCTTTCTCATCCAACTTTTCCTGCACCCGCTTGGGATCGCTGTCGCTGGGCGCCCGGGCTTCAATCTGCATATCCGGACGGACGGTGATGGCCAACTGGTTGCGCGGCTCAAAAAACACCCGCACCGGAATGAGGTGCGTGCCGTAATAGACCCGCATCAGCGCTTCACCCAAAAGGGACTGCTGGCTCATGGCCTGCGCACCTTGGCGATCTCAATCGCGCCATCCAGGATGCGGTCAATGGTGTCAAAGTCCAGCTCAATCCCCAGTTCCTCCTGCATCTCAAACAGATGATCCTCAATGGCCATCTTCATCCGGTTCTG
>DAOTUG010000111.1:0-3411 GCA_034437335.1 Anaerolineaceae bacterium | reverse complement strand
AATATCTCAACTCGTTTAATCTCTTCTGTGCTCATTTCTAGTACCCTATTTGATTTCATGTCCTATCTACCTCCAATAGGACATTTTAACTTTGCTCAAATAGGACATTACTACTTTGCCCTGACAAGGCCTTCCATGCCTCTTAAGAAGCTCTAAAAAAACTGGTATACTCACATCATCTAATCTAAACGGAGATGAAAATTGAACACGACAGTTAAGGGTTTCATCAAGCTGACCCGCTTCAATGAATACGTCTATTTTGTCATCATCACCACACTGCTGGGAATCGCCGCCGCTGATGGGGTCCTTGATTGGCGCTTCCCCGTGGTGCTTCTTGCCAACTGGACGGCTGTGGGCTTCGCATTCATGATCAACGATGTGGAAGATGCTCCCGATGATGCCCTATCCCGGACGAAAATCAACCGCAATCCGGTATCGGCGGGGTTGATTTCGCCCAAAGCGGCCACTATCTTCTCTTTCAGTGTGGCTGGTGTCTCGGCAGGTTTGTTTGCCTTGCTGGGAATCTGGCCCTTTCTCCTGGGACTGCTGGCCCTCGTGTTGGGCTTTCTGTATTCCAGCAGGCAAATCCGTCTAAAGAACCTGGCTTTTTTCGATATTGCGTCGCACTGCATGATGCTGGCCGGACTCCAATTTCTGTGCGGTTATCTTTCTTTTGCCGATCGCCTCAGTCAGGGCTGGTTTTGGCCCTTCACCTTCATGGTCACCATCAGCATCTACGGTGAATTGTACAATGAAATCCGCGATCTGGAAGGAGACCAGGCCGCCCAACTTCGTCACACAGCCATCGTGTTGGGAAGCAGGACCAGCCATGTTCTGATGCTTTCCGTCCTGGCCCTGGGGATTTTTTCCGGCGCAGTCTCCCTGTTCTTCATTGATCTGATCCCCCCCTGGGTTCTGGTCATCATGGCCACCCTGGCCATTCTTTTCTCCCTCCCGCCCTTGCTGAAATTGCGGCGGGGGGATACCAGCATGGCCATCCAGGGCGCCTTCCAAAAGCCCCTTGAGCGTGCGGCCTCCATTGCCCTGCTGCTTCAATTCCTGCTTCCTTGGTTTGATCAGTTCATTGACCTCGGTTTTCTCTAATCACCCCTCGGAAAAGGCCTTATGACCCATCAAAAAGCATTACCCGTCCTCCACCTTCTGGCCCCTCCTGACTGGCAGGATTATGAGCTGCTGGATACGGGGGACACCCTGGCCCTGGAACGCATCGGACCGTACCGCCTGGTTCGGCCGGAACCCCAGGCCATCTGGCCCAAATCCCTGCCTGAAGACCTGTGGAAAGCAGCGGATGCCATTGTGATCCCATCCGGAGGGGAACATGGCGGCACCTGGCAATACAACAACCCCATCAAACAGCCCTGGGTCATCTCCTATCGGGGTCTCAAATGCGAGATCCGTCTTTCAAAATCCCGGCACATTGGGGTGTTTCCCGAACAGGCCAGCCATTGGAACTGGATTGAAGAGCAAATCAGATCCGCCGGACGCCCCCTGCGGGTGATCAATCTTTTCGGCTACACCGGCATGGCCACCGCTGCGGCTGCCCGGGCCGGGGCCAGGCTGACCCATGTGGACGCCTCCAAGCACGCCGTGCGCTGGGCCAGCCGCAACCTGGATCTTTCCGGATTGGGGAACGCGCCGGTTCGCTGGCTGGTGGAAGACGCCCGAAAATATCTCAAGCGAGAGGCGCGCCGGAAATCTTTTTACGACGGCATCAATTCTTGACCCGCCCAAATTCGGGCGCGGGCCCGGGGGCAAAGTTTGGGATTATTTCGAAGATATCCCCGAACTCCTGGGGCTCTGCCGCCGGGTGTTGACACCCCAACCCCGCTTCATTTGCCTGACATCCTATGCCATCCAGGCATCAGCCCTGGTCCCGCACCAGGCCCTACAAGAGATCATGCAGGAGTTTCAAGGCAGTCTGACAAGCGGAGAGCTGGTCACAGTGGACAAGGCCCGGGGAAAGGTCCTTTCCCATGCCCTATATTCCCGTTGGTCATCCGACAGCCCATAGCGAGGTGGCATGAATAATCCCCAGCAACATCTGACCCTGATTGGTCCGGGAGTTATGGCCGAAGCCATCATCCTCGCCTTGATCAATAATAGCGTTTGCCCACCAGCCAACATCACCGCAGCAGGCCCACGCCAAGACCGGCTGGATGAATTAACTGCGCGGTATTCCATTGATGCCCTCACGGACAATGCCCGAGCAGTCCAGAATGCAGATGTGATCCTTCTTTGTATTAAACCACAAAAACTTACCCCGGTCCTGGAAGAATTGCGCGGAAAGATACCCTCGCAGGCCTTTGTCATCTCGATTGTCGCCGGGGCGACCCTCGCCACCCTCAGTGGCGGTTTGCAGCACACTGCAATTGTGCGGGCGATGCCCAATACCCCGGCCCAGGTAGGAGAGGGAATGACCGTCTGGACCCATACCAGGGACATCTCGGAAATCCAGATCCACCTGGCCAAACAGATTCTTGGCGCCTTGGGGGCTGAAATTTACGTCGAGGAAGAATCCTATATTGACATGGCCACGGCAGTCTCCGGAACCGGTCCCGCGTATGTCTTTCTTTTTCTTGAAGCAATGATTGATGCTGGGGTGCACCTCGGCCTTCCCAGAAGACTGGCTGAGGCCATGGTGGCGCAAACCATCAAAGGCACCATCGCATATTATGAGCAAAATGACTCCCATCCAGCCAGGCTACGCAACCAGGTGACCTCACCCGGCGGGACCTCGGCCACCGCCCTCTATTATCTGGACAAGATGGGCTTCAGGACGGCTGTCTCCAGGGCCATCTGGGCGGCCTTCACCCGCTCCCAAGAACTTGGCCGTGGAAGAGATCACCAGGACCCCGAACAAATCTACCCCCAAGAGCAATAATGGACCAGACAAACCGCAAACTTGCCCAACAGGCAGGGAAATTGTTGACCCAGAATCACATGACCGTTGCCACCGCCGAATCTTGCACAGGCGGTCTGCTTTCCCACACCCTCACGGGAGTGTCCGGCTCTTCCGCCTATTTCATGGGCGGCATCATCGCCTATGACAACCGGATCAAGATGGATTTCCTGGGAGTTCGCATCGAAACCCTGCGAAAGCACGGCGCTGTCAGCAGAGAAACCGCCCGGGAAATGGCCCTGGGCATCCGCAAGGCATTTGACGTGGACATCGGCCTTTCCACCACTGGGATTGCCGGACCCACCGGGGGAACGCCGCAAAAACCTGTCGGTCTGGTATGGATTGGTCTGAGCACAGCGCGCTTCACCAAAACCTTTGAATGCCGTTTTGACGGCGACCGGGAACACAACAAACGCAGCAGCGTCCAGGTCATTCTGAGCCGCCTGCTGGAGAGTTTGTCAACAGAGTGAATCCACAAAGACAGGTTGGAA
>DAOTUG010000110.1:0-14242 GCA_034437335.1 Anaerolineaceae bacterium | reverse complement strand
AGACCCTCAATGCGGATTTCTACATTGGTAATTTGCACAAATGGCTCTGTGCGCCTCGGGGCGCGGCCTTCATCTATGCTCAACCCGCACGCCAGCACCTGGTGAAACCTCTGGTGGTCAGTTGGGGTTGGGAGGCTCTCAATCCGGGAACCTCCCAATTTATTGATTGGCATCAATACACCGGCACACGGGACCTTTCAGCCTTCCTGAGCGTTCCAGCCGCTATTGCGTTCCAGGAGCGGCATGCTTGGCCCGAAATCCAGGCGGGGTGTCACCGTCTGGCCGCCAAAGCCCTCTCGGAAATCAGTCGGATCACGGGATTGTCCCCATTTTATGCGGTTGATTCAGATTGGTACCATCAAATGGTTTCAATCCCCCTACCGAAACGCCTTGACCCTGATCAACTCCACCAAACCCTTCTTGAAAATGGGGTTGAAGTGGTGATCACCCAATGGGCCGGAAACTGCATTCTGCGGGTTTCCGTTCAGGCGTATAATACAGACAATGAGATTACTACGTTAATAAACATCATCAAAGAAAGCATTTAGGGAGAAAAATATGGACATCACGTTAGCATTAGGTGGAGGCGGAGTGCGGGGCGTCGCCCATATCGGCGTTCTTCGCACCCTGGAAGAGCATGGATTCAATATCAAGGCCATTGCAGGCACCAGCGCAGGTGGATTGGTAGGGGCCGTGTACGCAGCCGGGTTCAGCACTCAAAAAATCCAGGAGACGGTTCAGGAGATGGAAAACAACCGTTCGTTTCATCGCAGCCCTCAGGACAAACCCTCCCTGCTGGGACTCTCCGGCATCACCCAGACCCTTTCGGAACTGCTCAGTGACCGAACCTTCAACGAACTGGAAATCCCCTTTGCGGCCACGGCTGTCAGCCTCCGCACAGGCAAAGAGATTATCCTGCGGAAGGGCAAAGTAATAGACGCTGTCTTGGCAACCATCGCGATCCCGGGAGTGTTCCCCAGCCAGGAGATCGGCGGAAGGGTTCTGGCAGATGGCGGTGTATTGGACCCCGTTCCTGTTCAGGTGGCGCGGTGGATGCGGCCTGATTTACCGGTGGTGGCTGTGATGCTGCACAGAAAGCCAGAGGATTTCTCAATGAAGGATGTGACCCTTCCCATTCCCATACCAGGGCCATCCTCCATCGTGGATCAATTGACGAAACTCCGTCCTGTGCAAGCCTTCAAGGTCTTCGCCCGGTCCATCGAGATCACCACAGAGCGCTTGACGGAACTGGGAATCCAGCTCAACAAGCCAGAGGTCGTCATTGCCCCGAAGGTCGGCCATATCGGGATTCTGCAGAATATCAATCTGGAGGAGCTTATTCAGAGAGGCATTGACGCAACAGAATCCACCCTGTCTGAAATCAAAGACCAAGCCAACTGGATGAAACGCATCCGCCGCCAGGTGAAACACCAAATTGCCCCCGAACCCAATCCAGAGATCTGGGAGAATATTGAAGAGTAGGAATCCCTTGCCTGATTTACGGAAATATGCCCAACAGACAAAGAACCGCCTGGTCATCGGGCTGTTGGTTCTTGTGGCCACCGTAGGGATCTTTTTGATCTACCTGTTCTATGGAAAAAACGCAGCGTTGCTCGGTTTGATTTGCTTGGGGGCTATCCTGATCCCCATCCTGCTGATCCTGCTGGTTCTCTATATAATTGAAAGGACTGCCAACCATGGGAAAAAAGAATGAGCCAATTCGGATTGAAATCAGAGGTTGGCCCTTCCGCGTTCGGAAACCGGGAAAAGATCAGAAAAACCCGGAAGTGCTGCTGCTTCTCCACGGCCATCAGGGCAATGAAGATGTGATGTGGATTCTCACAAATCCCCTGCCGGACCACTTCTGGATGCTGGCTCCCCGGGCTCCGGTTCAAACAGCGCAGGATGGATATAGCTGGCATGAGATTGGGCAAACCTGGCCGGATCTGGAAATGTACCGCACACTGACAAAAGAATTGCTCTCCCGGGTGGATGTTTGGATGGAAGAAAATCAGGTGCGCCCTGAAAAAGTCCACCTGATGGGCTTCAGTCAGGGGGCAGTGATGGTGTATGCTTTGGGGTTTCTTTATCCCGATCGGATTGGGAAAATGGCTGCCATTGCTGGTTTCTTCCCCGGAGATTGG
The DNA here is from genome assembly GCA_034437335.1 of Anaerolineaceae bacterium. Taxonomy (GTDB): domain Bacteria; phylum Chloroflexota; class Anaerolineae; order Anaerolineales; family Anaerolineaceae; genus Brevifilum. Next base: position 12,098 of record DAOTUG010000110.1, on the reverse strand, counting down.
CGCGATGCCCTCGACCAGCACGCGTTTCAGGACAAACAGATTTTCATAGCCCACGGTACTCAGGATGAGATCATCCCGATTGAAAAAGCCCGTCAGGCAGCAGACGTGTTAGAAGGCGCAGGGGCGCAAGTGCATTTCTGCAGCGCAGAGACAGGGCACAAACTGAGTGCTAATTGTTTTAACGGTTTGGGAGATTTCTTCAAGTAAGCATTGAAAGTTGCATCAACGACCGCTGATCAGGGCGATCACGCCAAGAAACACGCCCAGAGCACCCAGTCCGATGATGATCAAACCCATGGGAACACCCCCCGGCGCAGCCGGGCCTGTTTCCATGGTATACGTCGGCACGCTCAGGGGCGGCGGCTCCGTGAAGGTGGGAAGCCGGGTAGCCTCCGGGGTGATCAGGAATTGCGCCGCCAGGGTCGGATCAACGGTTTGAGTCATATTGGGTGTGGAGGTGGGCGGCGGCTGCACCAACGGCAAGTCACCGCCAAATAGGGTCACCAGGTTGCCATAGACCCAGGCTGTGCCCCCTGGAACGCCTGGATATTCAATCTGGACCCAGTCCCCATAAACGCCAATCGCATTGACCTCCTGCCCCACCAACAGGACCCCAACTTTTTCTGTCAGGGCGCTCGGGCCAGCCCGAACATTGATCTGCGTATCGTTGGCCGTGAGGGCATTGACCACCACAAAGGGGCCTCGGGGAGTGCTGGTGACCGTGGGAATATCCACCGTTGGCTGCTGCGGCAAAGGGCCCGCAGCAACGGGCGTCAAAAAGCTCACGCCCAACACAACCAGCATAAAACAGATCAGGAAAATTGACCGAATCCACCGGCGAATCAATGAAAACACCATATAATCTAGTTAACCTTTCTCACAAACCGATTATAATCTATGATGAAAAAAATCGAAAGCAGCGCGAAGTTTCTCGCGCAAAGACAGGAAGGCACGGCATGGCTGACACAAGAATATTCCACGGTGACCTGAAACCAAGCGATATCGCCAGAGATATCATTGCTCACTTTAACCGGGGGAATTATCGGGTCCAGCAGATCGGAAGAGACCCCAAGATTGCCGTGCAAATTGCCACCAGAGAATTTGCAAAATCCGGCGGCCAGACCGCCCTGACCGTGACCATGCATCAGGTGGAAGATGGAGTATCTGTCCAGGTCGGCAAACAATCCTGGATGGGTGTGGCCGCCAGCCTTGGCGTTTCAGCCCTCAGCGCCCTGCGCAATCCGCTCTCCCTGTTGGGCCGCATTGATGACATCGCCCAGGACATCGAACACCTTCAGCTTGATGAGGATATCTGGGAACTGATTGAATATTCAGCCCGACAGCATGGCGTGGGGAAAGCTCTTTCAGAAAGACTGCAGCGCTATATCTGCCCGTATTGCAACACGCCCAACAAAACTGGAGAAAGCCGCTGTGTTGCCTGCGGCGCTCCACTCGGGGATATTCAACCTCAGACCTGTTTGAATTGCGGGTTTGTCGTGCGTAATTTAGAACGGGAATGCCCCAACTGTCACATGCCCCTGCCGCCAAAGTAGCCAGATCTTCTTGATGAATGATCCCCGGTGGATCTCAACCATCCGGGTTTTTTCAGATTGTCTCCGTTAGTGGACCCCACATGCCAGGTTGCATATGATGATCGCGCCTTGGATCAGCACGTAAGGTTAGGTCGGAGGGCCTCATATTACACGCCACTTGCGTCCATCGGCTTCAATGAAATCATCTGCGCCATGAGGACCTTGGGTGCCGGCTTCATAGATAGGCAGGTTGCGCAGATTCTGAGATTCCCAGGCCCCAATGATCCCAGTCGCAATACGCCAGGCTTCCTCAACTTCATCGCTGCGGGTGAAAAGAGTCGCATCTCCCATCAGGCTGTCCAGGAGCAGGCGTTCATAAGCTTCAGGAGGTTCTCCACCAAAAGCCTCAGCATAGCTGAACCGCATCCGAACCGGTTCGATCTGCATGATGCTTCCGGGAACCTTGGCCCCCAGATAAAGGGTAATGCCTTCATCCGGCTGGATCCGCAGCACCAGCATATTGGGCGCATCCCCGGCCAGATTTCGCTGTCCAAACAAGGACAGGGGCACCTGGGTGAATTGGATAGCAATTTCCGTGACCCGGTTTGGCAGTCGTTTACCGGACCGTAAATAGAATGGGACTCCGGCCCAACGCCAGTTGTTGACAAACAATCGGACCGCCATATAGGTTTCTGTGGTGGAATCCGGCGAAACATCCGGTTCATCGCGGTAGCTGGGGACACGCTTTCCAGCAATGGTCCCGGAAACATATTGCGCCCGGAAAGTGTTTTCCAGAGCTTCCTGCCCGGTGAGGGCTTCAATGGACTTGAGCACCTTGACCTTCTCATCCCGCACTGCTTTTGCGTTGAAAACTGCCGGCGCTTCCATGGCTGTCAGGGTCAGGAGCTGCAAGAGGTGGTTCTGGAAGACATCCCGGACCACCCCGGCTTTATCGTAATACCCGGCCCGGGTGCCGATTCCCTGGGTTTCCGCCATGGTGATCTGGATATGGTCAATATATTTCCGATTCCAGAGCGGTTCAAAAATACCATTGCCAAAGCGAAAGGCCAAAATGTTCTGGACGGTTTCTTTCCCAAGGTAATGGTCCATCCGGTAAATCTGATCTTCTGCAAAAACTGCATGCAGCTTTTCATCCAGGGTAAGGGCGGTTTCCAAGTCCCTGCCAAAGGGTTTTTCCACCACAATCCGCCGCCATCCCGCTTCGCAGGTTTCGAGACTGGACTTGCCAAGATTTTCCACGATGGTAGCATACCATCCAGGAGGAGAAGAGAGATAAAACAGCGTGTTTTGCACGCCCAGGCGGTTCAGGGCCTCATCCAATTTCTCATATCCCACCGGATCCTGGAAGGTTGACTGGACATAGTACGCATTTTCCAGAAGACGGTCTAAAACATCGGTCTCAATGGGGCTTGTCCGGCCGTGGTCAAGGACACCCTGGCGCAGAACAGAACGCATCTTGTCGTGGCTCCAGGGTCGCCTGGCGAACCCAAGAATGTAAAAGGGCTGCGGCAGCCGCTGGCACCGGGCGTTTTCATACAGTGCAGGCATCAGCTTCCGCCTTGCCAGATCCCCTGTCACCCCAAATATCACAACCGCCACACCTTCACCACAGGGATCCTTATTGATGTCAATTTCTGGCATAGTTTGCTCCCAAGTTATGCTGTAATAGGTAACCCGTTGCTAAACAATTAACCCCAATTCTACCTGATAAATAATTCAGTATAATGGAGAGACCATTCTTGAAAAAAGGAGAAGAATCCCATACCCATGCCAGGGATCCCCGAAACAACCCAGAAATTATCCGAAAACATTGCGCAGGTGATTGTTGGAAAGACCCAGACAGTGGAGCTATTGATGGTGGCGCTGTTATGTCAGGGCCATGTGCTGATTGAGGATGTTCCCGGAGTAGGCAAAACCATGCTGGCCAGATCACTGGCTATCAGCCTGGGCGGGCAATTCAAGCGGTTGCAGTGTACACCGGACTTGCTCCCCAATGACATCACGGGCGTATCCATCTTCAACCAGGCCGCAGGGGATTTCGCGTTCAGACCCGGCCCCGTCTTTGTGAACGTTCTCCTGGCGGACGAGATAAACAGGGCCACACCACGCACCCAATCCGCCCTCCTGGAAGCCATGCAGGAAGCCCAGGTTACGATAGACGGCACCACATACCCACTCCCCCAACCCTTCCTGGTCATGGCCACTCAGAATCCGGTTGAGTACGAGGGCACCTTCCCCCTCCCGGAAGCGCAATTGGACCGCTTTATGCTGAAAATAGACATGGGGTATCCAACGCCATCAGAAGAAAAGGACATCATCCTCCGTTTGAAACGGGAGCACCCCATCACCAAACTTGAGCCCGTTATGACACCGGATGCCATCCTGACCCTCAAACCCCAGGTCTGGGAAGTCCATGTGGATGATACAGTCATGGATTACATCATCCGCCTGGTTGGCAGCACCCGCCAGCACAGGGACCTCCTATTGGGAGCCAGTCCTCGCGCCGCCATCGCATTGTACAAAGCTGGACAGGCCCTGGCAGCCATTCGAGGCCGCGATCATGTTCTGCCGGATGACATCAAAACCCTGGCCGTTCCCGTATTGGCCCACCGTCTGATGCTCAAGCCCGAAGCGGAATTGCGCGGGCGAAGGGATCAGGAAGTGGTCCAACGCCTGTTGGAGGAGACCCCCCTCCATCTGCAAACATCAGAAGCCTGACCCATGCTGGATTATCTGCCCTTCATCCTTTTTCTGATGCTCCTGGCGGTCTTTCTCCAAGCTGAATCCGCCCTGACAATCTTTTATTTGATTCTGGGATCGTTTCTTTTGGGGCTGTGGTGGAATAAGCGCGCACTGCAGCATATCCAGATACATCGGAAATTTGATGACCATGCTTTCTTGTCAGAGAAGATCCCGGTTCAACTCGTCATTGAAAATAAAAGCATTCTGCCCATTCTCTGGATTGAAATCCATGAGAGCCTGCCGGTGAACCTGCGCGCGGGCGTCTCTGTGAAACATGTCTTCAGTCTAGCCAGCCGGGGAAAGAAAGTCTTTGACTATCACCTCACAGCCTTCAAGCGCGGTTTCTATCCCGTCGGTCCCCTCGTCGCAAGCTCAGGGGACCCGCTGGGATTGACCCAACCAACCCAGATCCGCTACCCAGCAGACTTTCTCACCATCTACCCAAGAATTATCCCCCTGAAGGCGTTGGGGCTGCGATCACGCTCCCCTTTTGGCACCCTCAAACACCGCAATCCAGTGTTTGAAGATGCCAGCCGAACTATCGGCAAACGGAATTACGAACCAGGAGATTCCATCCGCCGGATTGACTGGAAATCCACTGCCGCAACAGGGACCCTCCAGGTTAGGCTATACGAAGCCTCCATTGCCCTTGACATCGCCCTCATCCTGGATTTGCACACCGAAAACTACGACATGCACTCCCTCTATGATGCTGCGGAATTATCCATCGTGGCTGCAGCCTCACTGGCAGCCTGGGGACACCAACAGGGACAGTCCATCGGACTCTTCACCAATGGGATTGATCCCGAAAATGGAACCAGCCCACCCCAACCTCTGCCCCCTCGAAAGGGGTCCGGTCACCTGATTCAATTGCTGGAGAACCTGGCCCGGATTCAACTTGGAAAACTGCAACCCATCTCCCTTCTCATCCAAAACGCTTTGGCAGACCTTCCCTGGGGCACGACCCTGGTGCTCATCTCCGGCGGCTTTGATGAAAACACCCTGAAACAACTCTTCCAGGCCAGGAAAAAAGGCCTCAATACCATGGTCCTGCTGTGCGGACACCCGGACGCCAGCACCCTGCCCAAGGACCTGGCCATGAGCTATCATATCCCCATCCACACCATCACGACCACCCGGGACCTCGAAATCCTTGGATCCATGTGACTATGTCTGAATCTCGTGATTTTTCCAACACCCTGGAACAGCGACACAGGCTGAAATTGCTCAATTATCTGCTGGTATCTGTAATGCTGGCCTGTTTTTCCACGATCCTCGGCGCTGTTGTTGAAACCATCGTTCCCGGGTGGAACATGACGGGAATTCCATGGATTGCCATTGTGATCGCTATGGAATGCCTGGTCCGCAGAAATGCAGAAGCGCAATCCTCCCGTGTGCTGCATCACATTGGGTTGGGTGTCCTGGGTGAAATCGTGCTGATATCCCTGGGAATCAAACTTTACAGCATGTTGCTATCCGGCCTGTCGGGTTTCTGGCAAGAGGTGACTTCCTGGCAGCAAGATTTCTTGACCAATTTCTTTGACCTTGCGGTTGGCCTCCGGCTTTTTATTGTGTCGCTGGTCTGGCTGTCATCCTGGTTATTCAGCCGCCCCCTCAATCAACTGGAAGAGGATGAGGAATTGATGGCCCAGGAGAAGTTGGGGTTCACCTTCACGGACCGCCAGGATGCCCGTCGGACTCTGATCACCCTGTTGTTCATCTTCGGGGGCATTATGATCGCAGGGACGATGGCCATCAAAAGCAGCATACCCTTTCTGCCGGAAAGCCCCCGCTCAGTCAACCAGCTTTTGTTCGCTCTGCTCCTTTATTTCACCTGTGGCTTCCTCTTCATGGCCCTCAACCAATATGCGATTATGAAGGCGCGCTGGTACTTCAATGATATCCGTGTCAATCCAGCCCTGGCTGGCCGGTGGATCCTTTATAGTCTGTTTTTTGTCATTTCTGTGCTCGTTCTTGTTATCTTTCTGCCCACAGATTTCATCGAAGATCTTGAACCTGTGGGCGGGTTCCTCACCAATCTGCTGTTGGGCCTAATCAGCATTGTGCAGTTTCTTATCATTGCGCCTATCTCCCTTCTGATTGCTTTGCTCTCTGCGCTGTTCAAGGGGGAACCCATCAGGGAGGAAATTGCAGAGTCCCTGCCACAAATCACCCCGCAAATCTCCCAATCTGCTGCGCCTTTGCCCTGGTGGGAACTGGTGCGAACCTTGCTTTTTTGGGGGATTTTTCTGGGAACGATCGTTCTTTCCATTCGCTATTATGTGGAACACAAAGAAGGCCTCAAGGGTTTCTTCTCCAGGACAAAATTTCTTCTCTGGTTTCGAGATGTTTGGGGTTGGCTCAGAAACGGACTGCGTCAGATGGGAAAAACCGCCTCGGATACCATCCAGAAGGGGCTTCAACGAGCGCGCCAGTTCATCAAAAAGACCCGCAAGACACTGCCCTCCCTGACGGATCTGCTGCGCCGCGCTGCCCCCCGGCAAGCCATTATCCTGATGTACATCAATTGGATCCAAATCAACACAGAACATGACATCAGACGGCAGGGTGCGCAAACCCCCCTGGAATATGCCGCCGCCTTGAAACACACGCTGCCCGAATGGGAAAATGAAATCAACTCCCTGACACAAATTTTCATCAAAGCACGCTATTCCAGGGAACCGATCGAACCCACCCTGGTTACCACTGCCCAATCATCTCTGGCGTCGCTCAGGCAAGCGCTGAAGACCCAACCGGGCCAACCTGCTTCCCAGGTGTAGACCAACACATGATCACAAACACCGCCCGACATGAATATGACGATTGTAATTCTCTTTCGCACATTCTTAATATATAATTTGTGATGTAACTGCCGCACGCAATCAGAAGTGCCGAGAAAGAACCCCATGGCTGAACACCCATTGCGCATTTTTACCGGAACCGCACACCCAACACTGGCCAAAGAAATCACCGACATCCTTCAGGTCCCCCTTGGAAAGTCAAGGACCACCGTATTCCCCGACAGCGAAACCCACATCACCATCGAAGAAGTCGTCCGAGACCAGGATATCTTCATTGTCCAGCCTTGCAGTTACCCCGTCAATGACCACCTGATGGAATTGCTGCTCTACCTGGACGCCTTCCGTCGCGCCAGTGTCCATTCGGTGAGTGTCGTGATGCCCTATTTTCCCTATGCCAGGCAGGACCGCATGGCCAAGGGCAGGGAAGCCATTAGCGCCAGAGTAGTGGCCAACCTGCTGGAAAACCAGGGGGCGAACCGTGTCATTTATGTGGATATTCACAATCCTGCCATCCAGGGATTTTTCAATATCCCGGTGGATCCCCTGACGGCAATTCCTGTCCTGGCAGAGCATTTCAGACAAACCTGTTATGAGAATTGTGTGATCGTCAGCCCCGATGTAGGACGGGCCAGCGTGGCCGGTCGGTATGCAGAACTTTTGAACCTGCCCCTGGTTGTCATGCACAAAAGACGAACATCCCCCACAGAGGCACACACCACCCATGTTGTCGGCGATATCCGCGGACGCCAGCCCATTATCATTGACGACCTGATGGCCAGCGGCAGCGTGATGAAACAGATTGACGCCCTGTATGAAGCCGGTGCAGAAGGGAAGACCTTCTTCTGTGTGACCCATCCCGTCCTGCTTCCCGCTGCAATTTCGCATCTAAACCAGGAATCCCGGATAGAAAAACTCGTGGTCGCAAACACGATCCACATCCCAAAGGAAAAAGCATCCCCCAAAATCGAGGTCGTGTCCATTGCCCCATTGCTTGCGGAAATCATCCATCGCATTTATCACGGCATCAGCATATCTGACCTGCTGGTATTGCCATAAGACAGAACCACCCTATCATTCCTTAAGGAGATTAATCTATGATCAAAATAATTGCGGACACCACCTGCGGTCTGCCCCTGGACACATTAGCAGATGCCGGAATTGAGGTCATCCCGCAGATCATCATATTTGATGATACGCCCTACAAAGATGATTCTGAAATTGACACACCCACCTTTCTGAAGAAACTCAAAGAAGCCAAAACGCTGCCGAAAACAGCCGCCCCACCCCCGGCCCTGTATGAGCCCCTGTATGAAAAATACAGCAAAGCGGGTCACACGATCCTGATCCCAACGCCCTCAACAGACCTGAGCGGGACCTTCCGCTCTGCAGAAGTGGCCAGGGAAAACTATCCGGATGCCAGCATCCACATCCTCGACACGCGGACCATCGCCGGCGGGCTGGGTGTGCTGGTGCTTAAGGCGCAGGAATGGGCCCAAGCGGGGAAAGATGCTGAGACGATCCTGAAGGATCTGGAAGCTCTTCGAAAACGAGAGGTGGTATATTTCCTGGTGGACACCCTGGAATATCTGCATAAGGGCGGTCGAATCGGAAAAGCATCCTATTTGATCGGAAGTGTCCTGCAGATGAAACCCATCCTGGGATTGGACAACGGGCAGGTTGCGGCTGTGGAAAAGCAACGCACCTCCAGCAAAGCCCTGAAGCGCTTATCTGAACTCGTCCTTGAACAATGTCCCAAGGGCCCAGAATCCCACATCACCGTCAGTCATTGTGGCGGTGCGGAGAGAGCTCAGGAGCTGGCTGACAAGCTGGCAGAAGCTCTGAAATTAGATACTATCCCGGTCTACGAAGTGCCCCCAGCCATTGTGGTCCATGCCGGGCCGGGGGTGATCTCGGTGAGTTTCTTCAAAGAACCTGAGGCTTCATGAGCGCCAATACCCATCAGGGCTGGATGAGAAAAAATCATCCAGCCCATTTTTGCTTAAAGCGCTTCTTCTAAAATCTTTCGCAGGGCCTCCTCAGGCAGTTCAATGGGATTCTTTTTCATGCTGGATGCAGCCTGGGATTTTTCAATGATGCGGTCAAAATCCTCAGACCGTACGCCGATGGCGCTCAGTCCTGGAATGTGCAGATCTTCGGCCAGGCTCTGGATCCAACGCACACCATCCTGAATGGTCGCATCAGGATCTCCAGTGAGCCAGCGGGCCACATCGTGATACCGTTCGGTAAACCCGGCAAATCCTCCGTTCTCCGCAAGAACCCTGACATTATATTTCATCACATAGGGCAGCAGTGCAGCACAGATCGCACCGTGAGGGGCGTGAAACATCCCCCCCATCGGGCCGGCAAATCCATGCACCGCGCCCAGTCCGCCATTTGCCAGGGCCAGGCCGCCGCACAAGCTGGTCAGGGCCATTTGTCGTCGGGCCTGCCGGTCACTCCCATCCTGATAGGCCTTGAGAAGGGCCCGCGCGCCCCGGAGAATGCCCTCCCGCGAAATTGCATCGGTGAGGGGATTGGCTCGGTTGGAGACATAAGCCTCAATTACCTGGGTGAGGGCATCCATCCCTGTGCTGGCTGTGACCTCCGGGGGCATTGTGTATGTGCATTCCGGATCAACAAGGGCCACGGTGGGAATCATGAGTGGACTGCGCACGCTGACCTTGACATGATGCTCCGGAGAGCTGATGACGGCATTGCGGGTCACCTCCGTGCCTGTTCCCGCGGTGGTGGGAATGGCGATCATTGGGGCGCCGGGATGAGGGATTTTCTTTCCCTCTCCAATCACTTCCAAATACGTCAACAATTCTCCGGGGTTGGTCACCATCGCTGCAACAGCCTTCGCGGTATCCAGAGATGAACCGCCCCCATAACCAATTACGAGATCACACCCGGCCTTTTTCGCCAGGCGGATTGCAGCCTGGACAGTGGGAATATCCGGTTCAGCTTCAACCCGGAAAACGGCGATGCCAACACCGGACTGTTCCAATGCAGACTGCAATCCTTTGATGGGCACACTCCCGCTGCCAGTGACGATCAGGGCTTTACCACCCAGATCAGCAGCAATGTTGCCCACTTCTGAAAGGGTACCCTCACCAAAAAGTATCCTGTCTGAGGTGGCAAAATCAAACCGCATGGTTAATCCCACCCTTCTTCATCCGGAAAGACATTGTCAAAGACTTCCTTCCGGCGTGGCGCAGCCATCATCGGTTCCACCCTTTCCTTCCAGCGCTTATAATGATCGGTCAATTTATGCTTGGCTGGGTCATCCTTTGTGCGGTAAACTTCTACCAGCAAAAAACGGGACGGATCAGACCGATCTTGCAGCACATCGAAACGGGCAATCCCGGGCTCCTGCACCGAGGAGTTGGCATTCTCGAGAGTCGCGGATATAAAGGACTCGATATCTTCGGAGTTTACGTGAACAAAGACATGAACAATGAACATGCTCCATCCTTTCCAAAATTGAAAGCCTGACAATTAAATTTGGTCTACCCTTCATTTTACCGAAGAAAGCCAACCTCATGACAGAAATCCCAATGGCATCACACCCACAAATACTGTATCAGGATGATGACATACTGGTGATCAACAAACCCCCAGGGTTGTTGTCCGTTCCGGATGGCTATGATGCCACCCTCCTCCATGTGCGCCAAGCATTGACTGACCGATTCCCGAATCTGTGGATGGTCCACCGACTTGACAAAGACACCAGCGGGGCGATGATCCTGGCCCTGAACGCTGAATCCCACCGGACCCTCAACCGGATGTTTCGAGAAAGAAAAATCAATAAGCTCTATCATGGGCTGGTTACCCCGCGCCCTAACTGGCACCAACAGACCATCCAACTGCCGCTGCGGCCGGATGCTGATCGAAGGCATCGCACCCGGGTTGACCCTGTCAAGGGCAAGCCGGCCCATAGCGAATGCCAGGTGATCAATCGGTTTGCATTGGGGGTGTGGTTGTCAATTCAAATCCGGACGGGAATCACCCACCAGATTCGGGCCCACCTTCGGGCTCACGGGTTGACATTGTTGGGAGAAACCCTCTATACAGCCGGTCTTCCTGAACAGCCCATAGCAGCCCCGCGCATGATGCTGCATGCCAGGGAGGTGAGCTTTGATCATCCCACAAATGGCAAGCCATGCACCATCACGGCCCCTTTTCCGGATGACTTTCGGGAGATCCTGAACCAACTGAAGATCACCAGAGCTCCGGATTCTGGGATTTGATCGAAACAAAGCGCCCCACACCAATGACAATGTGGTCCAAAACGTTCAGTTCCAGCAACTGACCGGCTTCTATCAGCACCCGAGTCAGGTTCAGGTCTTCAGGGCTGGGGTCAGGATCTCCACTGGGATGGTTATGCAGAACAATCACCGATGCTGCATTATGCCGGATGCCGGCTTTGAAAACCTCGGCTGGGCGGACGGTGGAAGCATTCAACGATCCGCGGTATAATCGCTCGGTGCGGATCCAGTGATTGCGTGTGTCCAGGAGCAACACCCATAGTTCTTCCTGTTCAAGGCCGCGCATCTCAAACTGGGCCATTTCCGCAGCATCCCGGGGGCTGGTAATGACCGGGCGCTCTTCCGGTCTTTCGAGGGAAAGTCGGCGCCCCAACTCGATAGCAGCCTGGATCTGAGCTGCTTTGGCCGGCCCAACTCCGTCAATTTGACAGAGTTCGGAGAAATCCGCCCGTTGTAGGCCGCTCAAACTCAAAAAATGTGCCAGCAACCGCTGCCCTACCTGAACCGCATTCATTCCCCGCGTGCCCACCCGCAGGAGGATCGCCAGCAATTCCGCATTGCTCAAGGCCTGCGGGCCCTTTTGGGCCAGCCGCTCCCTGGGACGCTGCGACACATCCAGGTCTGTAATTCGGTATGGGGCGTTTTCCTGATCCATGAGGCCCTCCTGGGATACTTACCCGAGACAATAAGCGATTCAGGGAACCTGGTTGCCGTTTGAAAATCCAACCGATACC
>DAOTUG010000109.1:0-16065 GCA_034437335.1 Anaerolineaceae bacterium | reverse complement strand
GCCAATCCCGTAGTTCAATGCAGGATGACCCGCTTCCTTCTCGCCAAACTCTGAGTAAATAAGAGAGATATTGAATGGACAAGCGCACATCCTGATTCGAAAGGGGGATAATGGTGCGTTGATCACTTTCTGTTTTTCTCACACCTATTCATTTATGAGTATAGATAATGAATGTGAACAAAATGTCCACAAAATTATCCCCCTTGATGTTGAGTGAACTTAAGATAAGCGGATCGTAAAACTGAATCAGAGATTAGGTTTGCCTTCCTGTCAAGAATGCTGGAGGCCTTCTTATCGCTTCGCTTGGCCAGGTCATGACGCCCAAGTGAACGCATGATACGCGCATGCATCTGGAAGACTTTTTCCCTTGGACACCAGGTTTCATGCATCGGGGCATGGGGTTCAAGCCAAGGCGTCAAACAGGCAACTGCTTCGGGTAAATCCCCTGCCTGATGATACAGTTTGCTGTGTTGAAGATCTGCCCAGGCCTGACAGGTGTATAGATGATGGCGTTTTGCCAGCGCACAAGCCTTCTGAATGTGCACCAGAGCCTGCTGAAAATTCTTCTCCTCTTGCTCTAGGATTGCGCTGGCTATTTGGGCTGCACAGAAATTCTCTGTGCAGTGACAGGCCTTCGAAATACTGAGGGCTTCGTCCAGGTGGATCCTGGCTTGCGTCATGGCCTCTTCACCAATAGCCAGCATTCCGAGACCAATCAGTGCAAACCCGATGTGGCGTCTGTGTCCCACATCCCGGGCTTTTTCAAGAGCGAATAATAAATGCTTTCTTGCCTGGGAAAAACACCCCAGATTCAGGAAGACCAACCCACAGCCATCTTCTGCAGCGATATGGCCATGTTTGCTGTCAACCTGTTTGTGGAGCTTTGCAGATGATTGATACTGATTGAGTGCCTGTTCATACCGACCCTGATAAAATGCCCAATCACCCATAATTGTGAGAGCAAAAGCCTCCGCAGGACGGGATTTGATCCGTCTTGCCAGACTCAGGCTATCCCTGATTAGGTTTTCCGCCTTGTCTATGCGGTCGCATTTCAGATGCAGAAAGCCAAGATCCATCAGGTTCCAGGCGGTGCGGTTCTCATCACCGAGGGTCTGTCCATAAGCAAGCGCCTCCTGATGATATTCCAAAGAGACTGAGAAATTCCCCAGATGATAATGAATGTATCCCAGAATATGGAATGCTCGCACACCCCATTCCGGATCCATTGTGTCTCCGGCTAAACGCAGCGCATCTTCCAATGCCTCCAGCGCTTCAAGGGGATGTCCAAGAAAATAATTACCAAATCCAATATGACTCAGAAACCGGATTTGCTCTGTTTTACAACCCGTTTTGAGGGAAATCCGCAAGCCTTTTTCCGCAATCTTCAATGCGGTTTTATAATCACCAGAAAGGTTAGCGTAACGAACCCGGTTTAAGAAAACAGTTATCCAAAGCTTGTCATCCCCACGCTTCCTGGCTTCATCTTCCAATAGCGTCAAATCAGCATCCCTTGCATCAAGATTACCAAGTAAATAATGATGATGTGCGCGTTGGGCGATCAAGCGCCACTTAAGAGTCAGATCCAGATTCTCGTTATCCATGGCCGTGAGTTCATCCAATAGCGACAACATATGGGTTTCGAGTTTGATGGCTTCCTGCCAGGCAAATAGCCTATCGGCCTGGTTGACAGCCTTCTGATAATATCTGAGCGCTTTCTTTTTTTCACCAGCAAGATCATAATGCCTGCCGATCGCCTGCACAGCCCGAGGTTGTCTGACTGACAGAGCGTCGGCGACTCGGCGATGAAGAAGGGATCGCCGTAAGGGGCTTAGACTATCAAGAACGCTTTGATGAAGCAGTGCATGTTTAAATTGATGCCTCCCGCCATTTTCAATCAACAAGCCGTTATGGACACATTCCTCCAGGGCTTCAATGATCAACATGGCCGGCTTTCCAGTCGTTTCCTGGAGGGTTTTCAAATCAAATGCAGCACCCAACACCGCTCCAGTTTCCAAGACCTGTTTGGTCCCAGCATTGAGCTCGTTTAGTCGGTTCCGAATTAGACTGCGAACACCTTCAGGCAAGGGAAACTCAGACAGGTTAAACTGATTCCCCACATTGGCTTCCTTCCGCAGCGCTTGCAGCACCTCAAGTATGAAGAAAGGGTTTCCCCCAGTTATTTGATGCAGTCTCTCAATGAGATCGGCACCCAGCGGTTCCATCAAGGCCCCCTTGACAATCTCCTGTACTGCATCCAGGTCCAATCCCTCAATCATCGTTTCAACCAATTGCCCCCGCCTTCCAAGGGATTGACGCAATTCCGGCAGGATTCGCGTATCCCCCTTGCGGCAAGCTCCAAGAACAAAAATCTTCTTTTCTTGGCCATATTGGAAGAGATATTTTAACCAATCCAAACTGGCGGAATCCATCCACTGAAGATCATCCAAACAGAGCAGGACAGGTTTGGAGGAAATTCTAGTTAAATACAGCATGATCTGAAACAGGGCTTGATGCAACCGGGCCCGGGAATCCAACGCAGTAACTGAAAGAGGCGCTGGCAAATCGGGACGCTCTTTCCGGATTTCAGGCAGTATATGACCAGCTTCAGCCAACCAGACAGGATCAAGCCCCTGCAAAGTCTTCTCCAGATTGGGAATCGTCCTCAAGGCCTCAACAATCGGCTGAAAGGGAATTGCACCCTCACAGGATCTGGCAGATGCCGTGAGAATATTCGCTACGGATAAAACCCTTCGACAAAATTCACCCATCAAACGGGTTTTTCCCATTCCGGGCTCTCCGATGATGCAATAAAAGAGGGCCTGGTTGTCATGAACACCTGAAAACCTGTCGAGGATGTCTTCCATAACCCCAGCTCTGCCAGTTAAGGGAAAATCTAAGCTGGGCAGTGTAATCAAGCTTGATCCTGCAAGAGGATCAGATATGGGATGCATCTGCCCCTCTACTATCTGATGATACAAATCCATGGTTTCCGGGAGAGGAAACAAACCCAGTTCCCGCTCCAGAGCGGCTGCGCAAGCTTCAAACTGCAGGATAGCCTCCCGCCGCCTTCCAGCAGCCGCATACAACGCCATCAATTCGCGATGCACTTCCTCAGAAAGGGGACTGATTTTTAAATAGCGACGGGCAATAGGGATAGCCTTTTGGAAATTGTCAGATGAACGGTAATACACGAGCAAGTCTTTAAGATTATGAAGCATCAAATCCTGAAAATAACGCTGCTGATTCGTCATCCAAAGGTCGTATTCAGGACATTTGCCCAATGAAAAACCAGCAAGAAAACGGCCTGAATATAGTGCTGCAGCCTGTTCTTTTACCTGGATTGAATGTGCATTGCCAATGCGGGTCACAAATTGCTGGACATCGGATGAAATCACGTCCGGGTTTACCCGCAAATTGGATGTTTGCACGATGATGGCTTCAGGACGTGGCAAATTTTGGTTAAGGTAAGATAGAAGTCTCGTCAGCCGCCGACGGGCGGTATCTTCGGGTGTTTCCGGCCAAAACAAGAACCCAAGATATGACCTTGAAAGAAAATCTCCTTCAGCTGCAAGCCGATAAAGAAGTCCCCGAACCTGGTTGCGCGGGATTACAAAGGGATTGCCCTGCAGGGTCACCTGGGGTTGGCCAAATAGTTTTACATGGATGGCCTTATTCATTGCAGATCCATTCATCCATGTCGCGTGGGATTATATGAGAATCAGGTGGTTTCACCTAGGATTATTATAATGGAATTGGGCTGCTCCGCCGGAAGACAGCCAACCAGATACAAGGCAATCGCATAGGGACTCATCAAGCTATTTGTCCAATGACTGACCCCATCCTCGTTCCTTCCCCTGAAATCAGGGCGCGCATGCATGCGTCAGATGCACGGCATCAACAGCTGGAAGGAGCGCTTTCAGGTACACTGCGGTCGCACGGGGTGCACTAAAAACGCAGGGTAATTGCATCTCATTTTTTTACTCTTACCCCATCCTCGTGGGCCTTTGCACAGCGCTGCTGGGGCAGGAGGAGGGCTTTTTTTATCTATCCAGACATGCTCCCACGCTGTGGGTTTATCTCCGGCGGATGATGTTGTTAAGGTGCGAGTCGGACGTGTCCTTACCGGTGTGCGGGTATTCGTTTTTGGAAAAAACGAACCGGAACGAATAGCGGCAAAGGTCAGACCTCTGCGCTGGTTTCCTGTTCGGTCAGATCTGCAAGGACGAGGCTGCGCTGCTGGCGGACGGTTTTTTGACCTGATCAGAACGTTTTGATTCTGCGGTCATGAGAAGCGCTCCTTTCGGACGCGATCATATGGCGCTGATGTACTCGTGTGATATGAGGATAAGCGATTGGGGGCGAGGGTTCAAGCCGCCAAAAGCGGCTAAGAGGGGGTGAATTTTGCCGGAAGCGGCAAAGGCGAAGGGAAACAAAAAGGGCTGCCGTGAGGATGGCGGCCCAACGCATGTTGGGCTTGCGCAGATGACTGCATCAGATGCCTGCAAGCGCGGCGAGCACGGGCCTCCTTGGCCCTTTGCACTGCGCTGATGGGGCCTGACGCCCCTCAGCTTGTGAGGGCGCTCAGCCTGCGATTGGGTGGGGTTTTCCTGGAAAGCGGTGTTGCGATTGATTCATCCGCAACGATGATCCAGGCTGTCGCGATTGCTTTCAAGGCGAAGAATATCTCAAATGCGATTGCCCTGCAACCAGATACTGAAAAAGGGGCCATCGGTATTTCTCAATGAAACGCATGTCGCGGGGATGTTCAACCATCGGCACACAAGCTCGATTGTCCCCAACGCCGTTTCAGGGTACTATTCAGTTTCAGACAAAGAAATGAGCTGGAGGTGTTCAATTGAATAAAAAAATCCCTACAGATATTTCTCTGCAGGTTTTATACGAGGGCAAAGTCATTTATCAGAACAACGGTAAGTGGCTTTATCCGCTGTTTGATCTCGAGAAGTATCTCAGCACGGCAGAAGGGAAACATCTACCAGATAGATCTCAAATGGAAGTCAGGGACAAAGTAATAGGTAAAGCGGCCGCATTTCTGATTGTTCGGCTTGGTTTCAAACAGGTTTTCGGCCAGATTATGAGCCGTTTAGCTGAGGTTGTGTTCGAAAGAGCCGGAATGCGCTTTGAATATGGTGAATTAGTTGAAAGAATAGACTGCAAAACAGAAACGCTTCTGGTGGATGTGAGTGATCCGGAAATCGCGTATCGTATCTTGAGGAAACGTGCTGGAGTTGAATGATATTGTGGGTTAATAGCTATACGAAAAAACCGACAGGTTACCTGGATAAGGCTATCTGTCGGTTTTGTTTTTTCCAGATCTTGGACCGGATTTACCCTTCGTTGGAATTTTTATCCTTCCGGGGCCATTTGATCAGAACGATGAGTCCAATGAGAAGACCCACCCATGTGAACCAGTAATCCAGAGGTCCTGAGAAAATCCCAGGGGCCTCTGCGGTTTCCTGACGGTCAAGGAGGGTGTCAATAAATTGGGCCGCGGCATCCGGATTGTCCACCGTGCCCATAGACAGGGTGATCGGGGCGAATCGAAGGCCTGCCAGACGCTTCCAGAAGGTTAACTTGAATTGCCCATCTTCATAGTAAGGATTTACATCGTTCACATGGACCGGGCCGGACAATCTTTCCATGGCCTTATATAGGGCTGTACCGGTTTGGGTGGACAGCAGATCCTTTACCGCTGTTTTTCGGTCTTCTTCAGCAGCAACTTCTGAAACCTGGTCCACCAATCCCGTCATATTTACCTTGAGGTAATTCTCAAAAATAGTGAAGGTCATCACCCGATCGGGATTCTCTTTATTTCGCGCCGTGTATGTGTAAGTAAATGGCATTGTTTCACTCCTCATCAGTATTCGCTTGAATATTATTATTGTAGCCAACACAAAGGGTACCCATTGTTGATTCCCGTTGCATCTGTGTTAGGACTTCTTCAAAAACGGCTGCCCTTCGTGGGAGGTATGAGCAGGAGGGCGGCCCGTTGCACATCGAAAGTCCCAAAAACTCTGACTCATAGGTAATGCCGAAGTTTTCGACGGACCTGGGGGTGCCGAAGCTTTCGTAAAGCACCTTGCTGAATCTGCCGGATACGTTCTCTAGTGACACCAAACATGGCGCCCAGTTCCTTCAGTGTGTGCGACTTCCGTCCGCCAAGACCAAACCGCAGCTTCAGAATCTCCGCTTCCCGCTCTGTCAGGATATCCAGGGATTTGAGCACATCTTCCTCAAGCAGGTGCTCCTGAACCGATCCAAAGGGATTGGGGGCATTTTTGTTTTGAATCAGGCTCTTCAGATCGCTGTCCCCTTCCTCCCCCACAGGCTGATCAAGGGAAACAGAACGACGGGAATATCCCAACAATTTCTCGACTTCTTCAGGGGTATGCTCCACTTCCTTGGCGATTTCCTCAATAGTTGGGTTCCGAGAGAGTTTTTTTGTGAGTTGTTTATTCACCTTGTGAATTTTCCGTATACGTGTGCTGAGGTAATTGGGCAAACGAATTGTTCTCTCATTCTGGTTCAGGAATCGCAGCACTGATCGTCTGATCCACCAGGTAGCGTAAGTGCTGAATCGGTTGCCTTTAGTGTAATCAAATTTGTCCACTGCCCTGATCAGCCCCACATTCCCGGCCTGGATCAAATCGAGAAAAGATGATCCATATTTTCGGTATTTCTTTGCGATGTTGACCACCAGCCGAACATTGGCTTTGATCAGATGATCCCGGGCTGCTTCTCCGTCTTCAATAATCCGCCTGGTTTCTGATAGATTGTCATCAATCCCATTCAATTCCAGAAGACGTTGCCGGGCTTCATGTCCACGCTCCATTCTTTTTGCAAGCTGCACTTCCTCCTCGCGCGAAAGCAGTGGTACGCGGCTCATCTCATTCAAGTAAAGACTCACCGTATCATCCGCAACAATACCAGTGTGGTCTGATACCTTTTCCTGGTAACTCGTGCTTGACCTTTGTCTTGTTTTCACACTAACAGGCATTTTTTGTTCCTCTCTTTAATAATTTCTTAATTTGTCGCGCTTTTCTCTCACTTGCTGGATGGCGTTGTCAAGAGCCTCCTGAAGGGCGTCCACGCCGGATGCCATCACTTCTGTTGCAGAAATATTCTTGGGACGGACATACACCACCACTCTGGCCTGATACGCATGGGGCGTTTCATCAGAACTCAATTCTTCCAGGGAAACGGATGCGCCCGTGATATCCGAGTGCCCTTCTGCTGTATCGGTGATCTGCTCTAATGCCATCTCGTACAATTCACCATCAGGCAGGTCTGTCTCATTAATGAATTCAAAATCAAATGGAAAATCCTGCATGGGTTCTTTCCTTTCTATTTAACAAACCTAAATTCTTTTAAGACCTGACCAATCAACATCGGGGCCAAACTGCCGGCCAGGACAATCAACCATCCGGTCAGAGTTGGATTCACCAGAGACAACAAATTGGCCAGAAATGGTACATAAACCGCCATCAACAAGAGGGCCACACATATCAAGAGTGCAAACCAGACATATTTATTCCTGGTTACACCATTCACAAAGATATTGGTGCCATTCTCCCGCATATTAAACACATGCCAGAGCTGTGCAAAAGCAAGGATCAGGAAAGAAATGGTGGTCGCCTGTGCCTCGCCAAAATCCAGGGCATTTAAGGCCAAGCCCATTCCCGTGAGGACGGCAATCATGATGAAAACCCCATAAACGCTCATTGAAAACCAATGACGCTTTGTCATGATCGGTTCATCCGAATCTCGCGGTGGTTCCTCCATCAATGTGGGATCCCCCTCCCCCATACCCAATGCCAGAGCTGGGAAAACATCCGTCACCAAATTGAGGAAAAGGATTTGCAGTGGCAATATCGGAAGAGGCATTGCAAGAACTGAGGCAATGGTGACCACCATGATTTCGCTGATGTTGCATGAAAGTAAATACAGAACAAATTTCCGGATATTGTTGAATATAGCCCGTCCTTGCTCCACCGCCGTGACAATGGTCCCAAAGAAGTCGTCTTTAAGAACCATGTCCGCTGCTTCTTTGGCCACCTGGGTGCCTCGCTGCCCCATGGCAACGCCAATATCCGCTTTCTTTAGAGCCGGTGCGTCATTGACTCCATCCCCTGTCATCGCCACAATTTCTCCTGCACCCTGATGTAAATTGATGAGTTCTAATTTTTGTTCCGGTTCCACCCTGGCGAAGACATTCACCTTCAGATAGTGCTCCCGGGTTTCATCTGACACTGCATCAAGGTCTTTGAGATCCTCACCCAGGACATAGCCATTGTCCTCCCCGACTTCCATTCCAACGGATTTTGCAATTTCTTTGGCCGTCTCACCATGATCTCCTGTCGCCATGATAACCCGAATGCCAGCATTCTTACAGGATTGGATTGCAGAACCCACCTCATCCCGTGGGGGATCCATCATACCCACCAACCCCAAGAAAACGAGATCTTTATACGGATCCGCATCAGGGGTGCCGGTTGTTTTTTCAGCTATTGCGATCACCCGCAGCCCGCGGTTTGCTGTCCTGCGATTGATCTCCTCCCACGCATCTTTCTTTTCCTTGGTAAAACCTACCAGACCATCGGCTGTCCGAATCTTCGAACATACCGCAAAAACATTCTCCGGACTCCCTTTGACAGCGTAGTAGTATTGATCCTCCGCACGCTGGTGAACCGTGGCCATTTTCTTGGTCTCCTGGTCAAAGGCAACCTCACGTACTTCGGGCATGTTTTCCAATAGCCGATCATCGTCCAGGTCCGCTTTCCTCCCGGCGATCTTCAAAGCAATTTCCATGGGCTCGCCAATCGCTTCGGAGACTTCTCCATCCGTGAAGTTGAGCGAGGCATCATTGCACAAGAGGCCTACAGTCAACAGCGATTCGAGGGGATCCGATAACGGATCCTTTCGCTCCTGGTCTTCCCAGGAGAAACCTCCGGAAGGGTCCAACCCTTCTCCGCTGACATGAACCGTTCCCTCAGCCAGAGCAATAAATGTGACCGTCATCTGGTTTTCTGTCAGGGTTCCGGTCTTATCAGAGATAATGACGCTGGTCGCCCCCAGCGTTTCAACAGAAGAAAGCTTATTGATCAGTGCATTGCGCTCAGCCATCCGACGCATTCCCCTCGCCAGGGCCACCGTGGCAACAATCGGGAGACCTTCCGGAATAGCGGCCACTGCCAGGGCTACAGCAGTTTCAATCATCAAACGCAAATCCCGCCCTGAAAGATACCCGGAGATCGCCACCAGCACTGCTAACCCCAAGGTCACCCAGATCAACTTTCGGCCCAGACCATCCAACCGCTCTTCCAATGGGGTTGCTTCTTCCTCAGCCTCCTGAACCAAAGAAGAAATGTTTCCTAATTCAGTTGACATGCCCGTAGCAACCACAACCCCCTCTCCCGCGCCCCTCGCCACCGCGGTACCCTTATAAGCCATATTGGCCCTGTCAGCCAACGGGGTTTCATCGGAAACCTTTTCCGTATCCTTGTCCACCGGCAGGGATTCTCCGGTGAGGGCCGATTCATTCAATCGCAGTTTTGAGGCTTGCAGCAATCGTACATCTGCCGTGATGATGTCACCCCCACTTAATATGAGAATATCACCCGGGACAATTTCTTCTGCTTCAATCTCATGAATCGTTCCGTCCCGTCGCACTTTGGCGGACACTTTGGTCAACTCCCGAAGCGCTTCCATAGATCGCACGGCTTCCAATTCAGTGAAAAAGCCAATTGCGGCATTAATTAAAATCACAGCGACAATTGCATATCCCTCAACGAAATCACCGAATGAAAAGGAAAGCACGGCAGAAACAAACAAAAGGAGAATAATCAAACTCTTAAACTGATCTATCGCGATCTCAATGACCGATTTCCCTTTTTCTGTTTGGAGTTTATTCCGGCCATGCTCATCAAGTCGGCGTGCGGCTTCCTCAGCGCTGAGACCCTCTTCAGGATCAACACCCAGATTATCCACAACGGATCGTGGAGTTCTTGACCAAGGCTTACCTTTCTCTTCCTTTTTCTTTTGGGATTCCATCATAGGAATTGTTTTGTTCTCCCTCAGATCATTAGTGATATGGACAATTCAGGTCAACAATATAATCGTAGCAAGAAACCAGTATTACGCGTGCTGATCGTGGTTGTGTGAAGGTGGAAATTGGGGGTGTTGGGTTGGAATTTGGTTGGGATTCACACCGATCCGGAGAAACTCCGGACCGGTGTGCTTTCATTGCGGTCAATATCGCAGGATTGCAGCCGCCAGACCGTCTCCCGGCACCTTGTCCGCAGGTAATACCAGCACATTCCCGCCATTCTTCAATGTCTGCGCTGCCGCCATCCCAATCAAATCCTGATGACCTGCAGCCGGCTCATCACGCACATGCACTTCATTTGCTTCGACATCATAATTTCCCCAAACATGCTTGTCCTCAGCGATGAAAAGGCTATTCACTCTTTTGAATTGTGCAGATTTGACAATCTCCACAAGGTCTTCAGTCACATCCTTTTCAGCTTCCGCCAAACGATGATAAACGCCCAAAGCCTGCTCGACATCCTTCTGATATTTTTCTCGTACTCGATCCCAGGCCATTTCATGCAGGTCTTCTGGCGGCAGGTTATCAACATCCTGAGTGATTCCATCCTCAACCAAATTTGGAAAGGTGTTTGCTTCCTGATATAACGGATGCAAATATCCAACGCCAGCAAGAACAAGAGGAATCTCTTCACCATCAAGAAAATCCATCAATTCGTCATCCAAGCGGTGGAAGTAGTTCCGGATTTCTGCATTTTCATTGATATCATCCCCACCCTGTCCAAAATACTCTCCATCGCGATTTCCAGCCAGGTCAGGATTTGGATTCCTTGTCTTAGTATGGAATTGAAGATGAGAATGGAACTCATAAAACTTATCAAACATATCCTGCAGACTTTCCGGCAGGTCAACGTCTTCAAAGCGAATCAACTGATATTTTGATCCCTGGTAGAGTGCAGGATGCTTCAGGTCCAATGAAATTAAATAGAACTGGCCATTTCCACTTGCGATGGGGATCAAAGGGGTGATATGAAAAGTGTCCCCAACCATAACCAGTTCCTCAAAACGCCTGGGCAACCGGTACACCCGCAGGGCATTAGAGTCCAAAAAAAGGGCCAATCCTTTGTCTTGATCCTGCCAGAAAATGGCATTGTCAATCAAATCCTCCAATGGTGCCAGATAGGCAGCAATGGTCTGCTGATCTGTCCCTGTTGATTGCAGTTTGTCTTCGACTTCTCCAACTAGATTTTTCAGACGGATGCTGTTTTCCCTTCGCCGTCTTCCTTTATCAAAGGTAGGCAAATAGATCGAGACAGCCATCCCCTCACAATTGTCAATCAAATCAAGGATATTTTCTTTGGTGATGATATCCACAGTACTCCTTTCACTTTCTAATGAAGTGGTGTGTGCAGTTGAATAATGAAATCCCGGGTTTTCAGGGGAAGCTCTTCGATGTGGGTTTGCAGACTTTCGATTAAGACATTGGCATAAGACGGCGCGATTTCCCAAATATTCTCAAATGCTTGAGCCATTTCGGAGTCATTGAATTCCCTATCACCGCTCAATTGTCCCCGGATCTCGTCCAGGTAACCCTGGATCTTTTCTTTCTCGTCCAGGGACAAATCCTCCGATGTGGAAGACAAGCGACCCAGGTGCATGAACATAAAAGGAAATTGCATCTCTTCTTCAGGAAGGTAAATGATCTGCGCATTATCCCCTACCAAAAACGGATTCGATACCGGCGGATCCTCGACAGTCTCATACCCGGCGCGTTCATTATCATAGAGATAGGCCGGGGGGTTTTTCTCTTGCGGCCCATCAGCCAATTTGGCGGAAGCCTCCCCTTCATCGGGCACAAGGGCGCCAGCCCGGGCTTTCAAGGATTCCTCTGCGGTTTCTTTTTGCACGGTTTCCCGTTCGGATTCTGCCGCTTCAATTGCTGTGATGGACTGCATAAATCCTTCAACCCGTTCACGAACCCCGGGTTGCGCCTCAAATAGGGCTTCTAGAATTCCCGCCAGGGAGGCGGAATTTTCCACCGGCGACTGGGTGAAATCCGTCCAGATGACTTTATGCGGGGTATCTTCTTCCAAACGCTCTTTTATGAACTCGCCCATATCTGCCGTCAAATCATCTATCTTTGGGGAAAGCGGAACTGGCGGAGTTTCTCCCTGCTCTTGTTGAAAATGTCGTTGCAAGTAGTTCACGATTTCATTTGCTGTTTTCATTCTATTCATCTCCTTTTCATTTCCAATCCCATTGGATCGGAAGGGCCTTCATAATCAGGGCCTTAGACGCGAGTCAGATGGTCAAGTAATTCATCCAAAGGTAAGGTGTTCAAGATCGTAGACTTATCCGCCCACCCTCGTCGCGCCTGATAGACGCCATATTTCATGTTGTTCAGACTGCTCGCCCGATGGGAATCTGTCGAGATTACCAATTTCAGCCCAATATCCTTAGCCAGGCGGATATGCTGGTCACGAAGATCAAGACGCTCCGGGCTGGCATTGACCTCAAGGAAACATCCCCTTTCCAAAGCCGCAGTCATTATCTGCTCCATATCCAGGGCAGCAGGTTCTCTATTACCAATATGCCGTGCTGTGGGATGCGCCAAGATATTCACATAGGGATTATCTAATGCCTTCAGAACCCTCTCAGTCTGTTTCTCTTCACTCAAACCAAAATGAGAGTGAATTCCGACAAGAACCAGATCAAGTTGTTCGAGACAATCATTCTCCATATCCAGGGTGCCATCTTCCAGAATATCCACCTCAAGACCTTTCAGAACTCGGATGCCTGTATGGGATTCGTTGAAAGAGTCAATTTTCCTCAGGTATTCAGCAACATCAGACGCCTTCAATCCCTGCGTTACACCAATGTAGGCGGTATGGTCTGTGACACCAATATAGGCATACCCGAGCTCCTCTGCGGCTGCAGCCATTTCCTCCAGGTTGTTATTGCCATCACTCTGATCGGTATGCATCTGCAAGTCGCCCCGAATATCCTCAAGCTGAACCAACTCAGGGAGGCGATCCTCCCGGGCTGCTTGAATTTCGCCTTGATCTTCCCGCAATTCGGGCGGAATAACAGGCAGGTTGAAGAGGCCGTATATTTCAGACTCATTTTGGCCAGCAATCCGCTCGTCTCCCTTGTAGACTCCATATTCATTAATCTTGAAACCCTGATCCACAGCCAAATTCCTCAGATGAATATTGTGGGCTTTTGACCCGGTGAAGTAAAGCAGCGCAGCGCCATAATGTTCCTTTGAAACAATCCGCAGATCCACCTGTAATCCCGAGCGAAGAATGACCGTAGTCTTGGTAGCGCCCTGTGAAACAACCTCACCCACAGAATCATAAGAGACAAAGGCCTCAGCCACCTGTGCGCCAGCATCGCTGATCGCGATAATATCCAGATCACCAACGGTTGCCAGTCTGCGGCGGTAACTGCCTGCGACAGCTACATCCTCAACCGTGGCAAGCTCCTTGAGATATGACACCAGGGGGGCAACAAATTGTTCCGCAATATCCAACCGGGTACGCTCTTCTTCAAGGGTGTCCACCTCTAAGGATTGACGGATATTCTCGACAGTCTTACTTCCAAAACCCTCCAAATCGGCGACTTTCCCGGATTCAATGGCAGCGCGCAGTTCCTCAAGATTTCTAATCCCAAGTTCGTTAAAAAGCTTCTGAACGCGCTTTGGACCCAGCCCTTTGATGCCCAGGAGCTTAATCAGAGAATGAGGTGTTCGGGATCTGACCTTCTCTAGAAATTCAAGGTTTCCTGTCTGCACAATTTCTCTGATCTTTTTTGCAAGGTCCTCTCCCACACCTGAAAGGTCATCAATATCCTCACCTTCCTCAACCATTTCATTGATCCGGCGGGGATATCCCGCAACCGTCCTGGCGGCATTGCGATATGCCCTCACCCGAAAGGGATTGGCATCCTCAATTTCCAGCAGGTCGGCAATTTCATAAAATATTTCTGCAATTTCAGAATTTTGAACAGGCACTCTCGTTATTCCAATACCTTTCAGATGGTCTATCTAGGCTCTTGAAAACATTCCAATCAGCACAGCTTCATCCAGAGTTTTCCCTTGAATTTCATCCATAATTTGCCCCCGCGTCACACTTCCCGTGAGATCAAGGGCATCGTCCAGGGCAAACAAACGGAAGTGATAGCGATGCTCCCCATCTCCGTGCGGTGGACAGGGGCCGCCGTATCCCTGACGGCCGAAATCGTTCTGTCCCTCTCGCAATCCTTCAGAAAATCTATCACTGAGGGACGCATTTTCTTTCAGCTCCCCTGGCGTTGGGGGTAGATTGTACACAACCCAATGGGACCAGGTGCCATCAGGAGCATCTGGATCATCACAGATCAGGACCAAAACCTTTGCAGCATCAGGGACTCCGGACCAGGAAAGAGGCGGGGAAACATCTTCGCCTTCACAGGTGTACTTGGCGGGAATGCGCGCTTCGTTTTCGAACGCTGAACTTGTCAATTGCATATCATTTGCTCCTCTCACAGACTATTGGTTACTGAAGGGCTTGCGGTTCACCGGCGGGACTTGAATAGCCAGGTTTATTTCACCGTTGCTTTCAATCAATGAAGCGTCAACATCCAACTCATTGCGTACAGAGTGAACACCGGCCTGGTTCAGGACAACTTTCTCAATTGCTTCCCGATGTTTAGGGGTGGGGACTTTGCCACGCAGGGTGATGATGCCGTTGCTTTCCAGAACAACCAGATCCCATTCATCCAGAAACGCTTCATATTCCAGAATCGCTTGCCGTACATTTTCTGCAAGATCGCTGACTAAGGAGTCCATCAATAAACGGTCCTTTCTTCAACTATTTCATGGTTTAAGCGGTTTTGGGTGTTCAATTGCATCCGATTGAAGCTGCAAAAACCGCACAATATCTCTGCGTCGGACCAACCCAACCAACTGATCATCTTCTAAGACAACAAGCTGCCGGATGGCATTGCGTGCAAGCGCTTGCAGTGCTTTGTGTGCATCCTCTTCCGGTCCAACGGTGATCAACTCCGAGCGGGGGGTCATGATATCACGCACCTGTTTTTTGGCGCGATCCGCACTGCCAATGGACCGAACATCATCCAAACACACAATACCAATCAACCGATCATCTTCCATTACCGGAAATGCATGGTCGTCTGTCTGCATGATGTAATCTTCAATCAACGCATCAACGCCAATATTTCCCGGAACTGTTGGTGGATTGCGCTTTGTGACCTGACGAACCGGCACACCCTCCAGAACATTGCGGACAATCATCTGTTCATAACCGCTGCTGGCAGCATTATTAAGGAACCAACCAATCAGGATCAGCCAGACACCGTTTGCTAAACCCTCGCCAAAAAACGGAATCCGGACGCCAAAAATCATCGCAATCCCTGATATGATCATCCCCCAGGCGATGATCTGACCAATGATAGAGGCCCACCGGGTAGCCTTACGTAAATTGTTGGTGATCGCCCAAAAAATGGATCGAAGAACCCTTCCGCCATCCAGAGGAAATCCGGGGATCAAATTAAAAATGCCCAAGATGATATTGATCGAACCCAACCAAACAGCCAGAGTCCGCACTGCGCCAAGATCCTGAATGAACTCCATGGGCTGTTCTATGTTCACATTTCCAACCTGTAAACCAATCCCTGAAACCAACAGGAGCACAAACCCAAGAACAAGGCTGGTCACAGGCCCTAATATGGCCATAAGAAACTCTGATCCAGGTGACTTAGGTTCCTCACGAATGTTCGAAACCCCACCAAAAAGGAACAGGGTGATGCTGTTGACCGGAATCCCCTGCCCTTTCGCCACCAGGGAGTGGGCCAGCTCATGAATGAGCACTGAAAGAAAGAACAGCAGTGCCGCAATGATAGCAATCAGGATGGTGAACCACAGCTCCCAATCTGGATGGAGCTGGGAGAAGGCTGTGGAAAGGTTCCAGATCACCAGGAGCAGAATTAACAACCAGCTCCAAT
>DAOTUG010000108.1:0-11565 GCA_034437335.1 Anaerolineaceae bacterium | reverse complement strand
TCCGGGACATACACGCTGCTCCCGCAGGTCGGGCAGGGGCCGTCAGGAGCGTCGGCCAGAGGATCCACCGGAAGCCGCTCGTGGGATGGCAGGAGATGGGCGCCGCAGCCTTCACAATACCAGAGGGGAAAGGGTACGCCATAGTACCGCTGGCGGGAAATGCACCAATCCCAATTCAGGTTTTCCACCCAGGAGATGAACCGGTTTTTCATGCTTTCCGGGCGCCAGCGAAGGCGCTCCGCCAGGGACAGCCATTCTGCGCGGTGGTCCAGAACCCGGATAAACCACTGCCGATTGGCTAGGAATTCAACCGGCACATCATCCCGCTCATGGGCCCGGATCGTCTGCTGGGTCGGCGTGCGCTTGACCAGAATCCCCTCAGATTCGAGCTTTTCTTTGATTCGTTCCCGGGCTTCCTCCACTGCCAGGCCTGCAAAAGCCCCTGCCGCATCCGTCATACATCCCCGGAAATCAATCGCTTCCAACAGGGGCAGATCGTGAGTGCGCCACCAGTGAATATCCGTTTGATCGCCAAAGGTGCAGCACATCACCACACCGGTGCCCAGCTCCGGATCCGCCAGGGGGTCGGCCAAAATGGGCACGTTTCGATCGAACAGAGGTACTATAGCGCCGCCGCCGATATGCTGCCTGTAACGGGCATCTTCCGGGTGCACAAAGACCGCCACACAAGCGGGCAGAAGCTCCGGCCGGGTGGTCGCGATCTCCAGGGAGCCTCCGGCCTGCAGAGCAAACTGAAGATGCACAAACTCCGTTTCCCGGTCAATATCCACCAGGTCCGCCTGGGAGATGGCGGTTTGGCATTTCGGGCACCAGATGGTGGGAGCATTTTTCTGATAGACCAACCCTTTCTCATATAAATCCAGGAAGGACCATTGGGAAATGCGACGGGCGGGCCCATCAATGGTGCGGTAACGATAGCGCCAGTCTATGGAGAGACCCAGGCGACGCCACAGGGCCTCATATTCCGCCTCCGCCTCATCGCTGATTTCCAGGCAGGCCTGGATGAAAGCCCCCCGACCCACCGCCTGCGCGCTTTTGCCCAGGCGGCGCTCCACCAGATGCTCGGTGGGCAAACCGTTGTCATCAAAGCCCATGGGATAGAACACGTTCTTGCCCCGCATCCGGAAAAAGCGCGCCATGAAATCCGCATGGCTGTAAGAGTAGGTGTGACCCAAATGCAGTTTGCCAGAAACCGTTGGCGGCGGCGTGTCTATGGCATACGCGACGTTTGGGGATTCCGGATCAAAGTGGTACACCCCTGTCCTTTCCCAACCGTCTTGCAGTTCCGGTTCAATCGCCATCGCATCATAACGCTTCTCTAATGCCATTGTTCCTCCATTCATTAAAATACAATAACCTTCCGTCCCTGAGGACGAAAGGCTTGCTTCCGCGGTACCACCTCACTTCACCAGAGCAAAAGAATCAGAGCCTGATTCTTCCACCCACATGGTGCGCTCAATCCGGACTGTTATCCGGTTCTGCGATAACGGGCAGCTCCGTGCTGGTCTAATCACCCCGCAGGGCTTTCTTCAGCAGGCAATACGGTGACTTCAGCCAGGGCGGGATCCGGGGGGCGTTCTCAGCCGGTGACGCTTTTTTCTGTCGGGTGCCATTGACATACTATTCCGTACGGATATGTGCCATTATAACGCAACCCCTACACTTTTTTCAACCGGTCAACGAAAATTCGGGGCGCTGCTGCTGGGCTCAATTGGGATGATCTCTTTGGAAAGATTATAGATCCGGTTCCATCCCTGATCAATATAATAATTTATTAACCCGATGGTATTCTGGATGCCCGGCAAAGAGCGATCCTTCGGATCCGGGACATCCTCCTGGAGCCAGATCATCTCACTCAACATATAGGTGCGGACCGCATGGTCAGGAAACTCGATCTGCAGGGCTTCCTTCTGTCCGCGCTCCATGACAAGGATCAATTGAAAGGACGCCATGATTTCCCGCGTCACAATCCGGGAATAATGCCCCTTGGCATCCAATCCCACAGACGCCAGAGCCTCTTCAACCGTCTGGATGATGGGAATGCCATTTTCTGTCCACGTTCCCACAGAACCGATCCGCCAGAGGGGATTCTCATTGATAGTCTCCACCTTGGCGCGCAGCAAGACCATCCCAATCGGTGAGCGAATGAGATTGGCCCTGCAGACAAATAAAACCGAGTGGTTCAGCGGCGCTTCCAGGTATGCTCCTATCGTCCCATGGATACGACTTGATCTTCCCAACGGTGCCAACCGGAGAATTTCTCCTCAATGATTCTACGGCCATCGCCCGGCGCTTCCAAACCAACAAGCTCCAAGTCAGCATCCACCATGATCCGAACCAGCTCATGGAATTTTATCTTCGGTTCCCACTCCAGGTTCTGACGGGCTTTGCTCGTATCAGCTTCCAGATAATCCACCTCTGTCGGCCGGTAGTAGCGAGGGTCAATCCGGACGTAGTCATGCCAGTCCATATTCACATAACCAAAGGCCTCATCCAGGAAGGTTTCAATGGTGTGGGCTTCCCCCGTCCCAACCACATAGTCATTGGGATCATCCTGTTGGAGCATCAGGTGCATCATCTCGACATATTCCGGCGCATAGCCCCAATCCCGCCGTGCCTGCAGATTTCCCAGATACAGATACTTTTGGTTCCCGGCGCGGATATTAGCCAGGGCCTGAGTGATCTTGCGGGTGACGAAGGTCTCGCCCCGGCGCGGCGACTCGTGATTGAACAGAATCCCATTGACGGCAAACATGCCATACCCCTCCCGGTAGTTGCGCGTCATCCAATAGGCATACAATTTCGCTGCGGCATAAGGGCTGCGGGGTTGGAAGGGGGTTTCTTCATTCTGAGGAGGTTTGGCGTTCCCATACAACTCACTGGAAGACGCCTGATAAAATTTTGATTTCATCCCGCTCTTCCGGATCGCTTCCAGAATCCGGGTTGTTCCCAGGCCGGTGACATCCCCGGTGTATTCCGGCATATCAAAACTCACCCGGACATGGCTCTGGGCTGCCAGATGATACACTTCGTTGGGTTTGACATTATAGATGACATCCAACAAGCTGTCGGGGGCGGTAACATCCCCGTAATGCAGAAATAGCCTGACCTCGCCGCCGTTCCCGTGGGGATCCTTGTAAATATGATCAATCCGGCGGGTGTTAAAGGTGCTGGCTCTGCGAATAAGGCCATGTACTTCATAGCCCTTACTTAAAAGTAATTCAGCCAGATACGATCCATCCTGGCCGGTGATTCCGGTAATTAACGCTGTTTTCAATCTAGACCTCCAATTTCTTTCAATTCGAGTTGAAAGTATATCTCGTAGTCAGAAGCATGTCAAACAAGCCCTTGTCCCCGCCCACGAGGTCAGGTTTGACATTCGGTTACTTTAATGGCATGATAATGCACTAAGTATAATGGATAATCGCCATGCATCGAAATAAGTTCCCCATTTTCAGATGGGCAGCCATCTTCCTGCTCCTGGTGGCCGTCCTGATAACCGTCACCCAGTTGATCAGCTACAGTCGGCTGCGGAACAATTTCCCCTTGGGACTGCAGGTGGGTCAGATTCCCATCGGCGGTCTGAACTACGAGGAAGCCGCTGAGCGGGTATACACCATCTATCGCGCCCCAATTGAGCTGTTGTATGCCGGACATGCCATTCAGGTACGCCCGGCAGTGCTCGGATTTGAGCCCAACGTGGAAAGCATGCTGGCAGTGGCGGACAACCAGCGTGTCACCGAACCCTTTTGGGAGGGTTTCTGGAATTTCCTTTGGAATCGGGACATTGAAACCATCAATGTTCCCCTGAACGCTAGCTACGAGGAAGCCCGGATCAGAGAATACCTGCAAAATGAAATCGCCAGCCGCTACGATCTGCCCGCAACGCCTCCCAGACCCATCCCCGGCACAACCGAATACATGGCCGGGCAGCCGGGAACCCGACTCAACCTGGATCGGGCCGTGCTGCAGGTGATTGACACCCTGGAATCCCCTACCAACCGCTCCCTGAGCCTGTCACTGGAGCAAACAAGCATCCCCCGGCCATCCCTGAGCGATCTGGAATTAATGCTCCGGCAAATAATTGACCTCTCTGGTTTTGATGGCATTGTCGAAATTTACCTTCAGGATCTGGCCACCACCCAAAATCTCCTGTTTGCCTACCAGCCCAATGTCGGCGACCTGCAGCCCAACATCGCTTTTTCCTCCTGGAGCACGGTGAAGATCCCCGTCATGATGACCGCCTTCCGCTTCATTGACGATCCCCCTTCGGAAACCGCCCTGGCCCTGATGGAAGAGATGATTGAACAATCAGAGAATTCCAGCACGGACGAACTCGCCAAGATGGTCATTGAAGAGAACCTCTCCCCCCTGATTGTCACCGAGGATATGCAGACCTTGGGGTTGGAAAACACCTTTTGGGGAGGCCACTTTTACATGGGCGCACCCCTCCTGCAGCGTTTCACCACCCCTGCAAACCAGCGGACGGATGTGGACACCGAACCCGACATCTACAACCAGACCACCCCAGCGGATATGGGCATGCTGATGGAAGACATCTATCAGTGCGCTGAAATGGGGGGTGGGGCCCTCATCGCCGCTTTCCCGGACGAGATCACCCAGCAGGAATGCGAATTGATGATAACCTATCTTGCCAGGAACCAGATCGCCGTCCTGATCCAATCCGGGGTGCCCTCCGGGACTGTGGTGGCCCACAAACACGGCTGGGCCAACGAAGAGGACGGGCTCCTGCACACCATCGGGGATGTCGCCATCGTCTACTCCCCCGGCGGTGACTATGTCCTCACCATCTTCGTTCACCATCCGGTCCAGGCCGTCTTTGACCCGGTCAATGAACTCTTCGCCGAATTGAGCGGCGCTGTGTACAACTACTATAATAATCAGGTGGTCCAATAGGAGGAGTATACCCCCTTCGGGCAAGTCTCCACCAGGTTATTCCAGACGCTTCCTGATGATGAAAAAATGCGCTCCCGCGGGAGCGCATCAATTTTCCTGTCAATCTACACAAAGGAATTGAGAACTGATCAGCCGATAAACACTTCCACCTCTTCGCCATCTTCATCCTGCACATGGACATAAAAGGGTTCTTCCGGAGAGAGGGTTTCGAGCATGTCCACATAGCTATCCACAGGCTGGTCCTTCAAACCCGGGATCTTGTTGCCAAAGGCACCAAGGATCCAGCGCGCCAGATTCAATGGGAGCGGCAGGCTGATTGCAATTCGCTCGGGTCTCTCCCCCGGTTTCTGGCGGATCCGCACGTGGAACCAAACGCTCCGGCTGGTTTGGAAGCTCACCACGCTGATGAAGATTCCCAGCAGAAAAGGCAACCAGGCCAGCCAAAATCCAAAACCGAACCCCGCCTCAACATAGCCCATGTACATCCAGATGGCGCCCAGGGTGGTGAAAAGGATCCCAATGCCGAAGGGCAGCACCCACCAACGCTTCAACTTCTTCATCCGTTCAAATTCAGATTTGGGCATCCTGGGGTGCACAGGCTCCCCCATCTCCGGTTCGGATGGGATAAAAACCTCCGGCGGCGCTCCGGGGTCCACCGGAGTCGCCTCATCGGGTGCTTCAGGGTCAGGAGGAAGATCCACTGTGGGCGCTTTGGCGCTCTGCATGGCATTGATCAACCGCAACCCCTCTTCCGCAGAGATCTTGCCCTGCTCTACCAGATCCAAAATCTTGCGTTCCGCTTTATCAACCATTCCAGGCCTCAACTTTCCATCGCTTTGAACAAGGCTTCCGCTTCGTCCACCGAGATCTTATTTTCCTGCAACATTTGCAGGATCATCAAACGCTCTTCATCCGTGGCGCCCTTCTTGCCTGCCGGCCGGGTCACCGGAGGGACGGGCGGGGTTGGCTGCGAGCCTTCACCCGCAGCGCCGGTTTCCTGGCCGAAATTCACATCTACCTGAAACCCGCGGTGTTTCTCAAGTCGTTCCCGAATTTGGCCCAGACGAACCTCTGCGGCGCGCACCTTTGCCTCCGCCCGGCGGGTGGCGGTGGAAACCCGTTCCTGAATCATTTCACTCAGGGGGGAATCCTCATATTCAAAATATTTCTCCAGACTTCCCACAAGGTCTCCCTCAGGGGCAGCCGCCTCTGTCAGGGTGATCGCACCCCCGGCGGCCACGTCCAGGGAACGCGAGGGGTTTTCTCCCAGCCGATAATCATAATACTTCTCTCCGATGTGCAAGTCGTCCCCGCGCAGATCAATTCGGATGGCATTGTTGTTGGACTTGAAGATAAAGTTTACGCCATCAAAATTTTCCGCAACCTGCAGCTTGATCTCACCTCCGGCACGCAATTCCGTGCTCTTGGGGAAATCAACATGTGTCAGCCGGATGGCTCCCCCCGTGCGCAGTTCGCTAACCAGGGTGATCTCTTGTGCTGAGAAACTGCCGCCCACCCGCTCTACATCCGTTTTTCCCCCGATGTTTTGCGCCAGAAATTTACCTCCAGCCTTTCCCAACCGGAAATCGCCCTGGACATCCTTCACATACACATTGCCGCCCACCTTTTCACAGGCGAAGGAGGCCGCAGCGTGTACAACCAGGGTCCCGCCGATTTTTTCCACGGCAACGGGGCCGGACGCGTGCTGCACAGAGAAATTTCCGCCCACTTTGCCAATCTCAGCCTCTGCGATATCATCCAGGACCAGATTTCCCAGGACTTTCTCAATCCGAATCGCATTGCGAATCTGACGAATCTTGACGGAACCCATCCCCTTCTCAATCTCAATGGTGGCATTGGCAGGCACCGCCAACCGGCAAGAGGAATTCACCGTGATATACACATGACCATCCTCTTCGATCATCGT
The DNA here is from genome assembly GCA_034437335.1 of Anaerolineaceae bacterium. Lineage (GTDB taxonomy): Bacteria > Chloroflexota > Anaerolineae > Anaerolineales > Anaerolineaceae > Brevifilum. The sequence continues at coordinate 4,700 of DAOTUG010000108.1, read as the reverse complement.
CGCCAGTTGCGGCGCGTCAATCTCGCATTGAACGGCAGTCCCCTCGATGCCATTTATGCGCACCCCACCATAGGCCTTCAAATGGATGATGGGGTCATCCCGGGTGATGTTCAGTGTGTGTGCCATGACTGATTTCCTTTCTAGATAAAAGAAATAATTGTACAGTTTCAATTATTAAAAAAATCATATCACAAATTTTGATTATGTCAAGGGGGGGTTAAATATTTTGAAGTTTTCCCAGATTAGAAATCAATTTTCCATGGTCAGGTATTGATAATATTGAACAAATTTCATCGCTCAGCGCAAAAACTGCCGGTGCAGCCCGGGAGAGCACCCGGCGATAGTCGGGATAGCGCGCCTTGAGGGCTTCCAGCCGGACGGGAAACGGCACCAACCGGTCCCCTTCCACCAGTTTGTCGCAGAAAAAAACCAGTTTGGACTCCCAGGACCATCTCCGGGCGGTGGGTTCTAAGATAGTATGCATCACATGATTGCGGATGATGTCCGCCACCCTGAAAAAGCCTTGGGCCTGAACGTAGTCTGCCCCATCCATGCCATGCCGGCCGGTTTTGTTCAGAGTGCAGATTTTATCCAGATCATGGAGCAAACCGCCGCGGTGCGTCAGGATTGGGTCCACAACAGCCCCTGCCTCCCGCAATTTGACCGCCAGAGCATAAGCCAGCCAGGCTGTCTTTTCTGTGTGCCGGCGCACGTTATCAGGCACGTGCCAATCCGCCAGCCAGTCCTTGCAGCGCGCCAGACTGGGGCTTGGAGGGGCGTCCAGACTGGTTCCCAATGCCTGCAGCAAGGGCAAATCCACATCCTGGGTGGGCTCCTGCACAAGGGTCTGGGTGGGATTGAACCAAATGCCCTTCAACCCCATCTCCACCAGACGGGCAACCTGCGCCCACGCCTTACCCAGAAAGGCTGTGCGTCCAATGTCGCAGGCAAGGGCCCGGCATCGCGCGGCCACAACCGCCGCGATGCAGCCGTCCAGGGGTGGCAGAGCATGAACGGAGACCTGGCCTGTACGCAATTCCAGTGCCTCTGAACCCGGGATGGCAGCCCGTGCGGGGCTTGTCGCAGCCAACTGACGAAACAGATCCCCCTCTGCCAGAACCCAGGCAATTTTATCCGGCATCGGCGGGAGTCGCCCCCTTACTGGTTTTTTTTCGGAACACCGCCGGGATGAGAGGCAAGGCCAACAGGTTCAAACCTGCCAGAATTAAAAACGTCACGGGGAAATCAAGGGATTCCACCAGAATTCCCGTGACCGCCAGGCCAATGCCCGTGCCGATGTTGGCGATGGCCATCAGTATGGAGAACATAGAGGCTGCAATGCGGGGATCCGTGCGGGCCATGGAGGTGGCAAAATAAACCGTTTCATAGAACCCATAAGCAAACCCGAAGACAACTACCACCAGAAAGGCAATTTGCGGAGTCGGCACCACCAGGAACAGCAGAATGGCGCCAAAGGAGACCACCATAGCCACGATCACGGACCTGCGATGACCCAGTCGGTCGGTGCCCTTGCCGCCCAACACCCCGCCCAGGACAATGCCCGAACCCCAGATGGCCGAATACAATCCGGCCCAAAACGCGCTGATCTCAAACCGGTTGTCAAAGAAAGGATTCATAATTTCCGCAGCCGAATTGATGATGAAGGAATACAACGCCCCCAGAATGGCCAGACTGAAAACCTCCACCCGACCAAAGGCTTTGAAAGCCGCCCAGGAAAAATCAAGCCGTTCCCGCACCCGGGATTCCCGGATGAAAAAGGCCAGGATCAGTACGATCAGGCTGAGGGCAGCCAGGGACCAGAAGGCAAACCGCCATGAGACCGCATCCACAAAGAAGCCGAAAAAAACACTGACCACGGTGACCCCCAGAGCCCGACCACCGACCATGAACCCCTGGATGGTTCCCTGTTCCGCCTCGGGTGTCGTGTCCAGGGCCAGACCGTCGGTGGCGGTGTCATACAGGGCCATCCCCGTCATGAGCAGGAACCCGAGCAGGGCGTACAGCCAAAAATCCAGGGCCGGATTGATCAGAGGGACGAAAATGAGGGCCAGGAACTGGACCAGCACACCCACCAGGATGTAGGGTTTGCGGTAGCCCAGGCCAAACAGGTTGACCCGGTCGGAGAGGATCCCCAGGAAGATCTTGAGAACAAAGGGCATCATCCCGATCAGCCCGATCAGGCCCACCCCGCGCATATCCACACCGAAGGAGATCAGATAAATCCCATTGAAGCCGGTAAAATAGCTCAGGATGGCCCCCTGGATGAAATACAGCAGGCCAAACATGGTATAGCGGAAAAATTTACTCATTGGATCCTCACTCTGTGGGATGATTGCTTCTAAGGCTTGAGTATAAAATAGAATAAGAGGCGGGTCAAATCCGATCCCCCATCATCCGGAACAGCGCTGAAAAAGGCTCGGATTGGGCATAAAAATTAATTGACATCCGGTGAAAAAGCGCGGTATAATACCCCCACTCGCCCCCGTAGCTCAATGGACAGAGTACCTGACTTCGAATCAGTTGGTTGCGCGTTCGAGTCGCGCCGGGGGCGCTATTCATTTAATCCACCACCCACTCCGCTCAGGCTGGACCAGAAAGCCAACAGGTATTCGTTTTTGGAAAAAACGAACCGGAACGAATAGAAGCACATCTCAGGCCTCATTGCGGGATTCCTGTTCGGAAATATCTGCAAGGACGACGTTGAGCTGCTTGATAAAGGTGCTGATTGCAGACACTCCAAGGGTGTGGTCCGTGCGCAAAAGACTGGCAAGGTGCCGTATGGCCTCACTGATGCGGACACGCAGCAGGGCGATTTCATCGCCGAGGACAAGGCCTTTGGCGGCCTGCATACCCCTGCACTCGCCGAGGGAGAAGTTGGTGGTGTAGAAGCCGTGCTTGAAGGCAATGGTGTTACCGGGCTGGCCACCGCGCTTTCTGCCGGATGGCTTTTTTATTTGATCAGAACCATTTGATTCTGCTGTCATGGTAAGAGCTCCTTTCGACCTGAGCGCGATAATATAGCACCTGTGTTCTAACTTAATATGAGGATAACCGATTGCGCGGGGGCGTTCAACCCGGCAAAAGCGGTATAAAAGGGGTGATTTTCTGCCGCAAGCGGCAGCCCGGTAGTGGCAAGGAGGCAGGGTGATGGAGGGGAGTAATCGTATATGGATTACTCTGAGATTGAAAGACTTTAAAAGAATAATAAGCGAAAGTCCACCCAAGTTATCGGTAAAATCTTCTTATCTTGCCCTATATAAAAATGCTATTCGTCCAATTTCTGACCCAATCAACGTTACTTCCCCTGAAATCAGAAATCAGGGAGCGTATGCATACGAAGGATGCCAACTAACGCAGTGCCGTATGCAGGGTAGGGTGTCGAATGAATAGAATTTTGTCTATCGAGATATCCGGAAACACGATACAGAACTTTGCGGTTGCCCTGAGTTGACCAGAAATCAACTAATATAAACCACAAACCATGCTAAAATAAACATAATATTATTGAAATGTAAACCCAGACAAGGTGGTTGGGGCATCAGACTCAATCCAGTTTTATGATATAGGGATATATTTGGAGTAAACCTCCTCGGTTAACCAAACTATCATTGAGTCCTTTATCTCCAATAAACGGTAACAGATCACAGGCCAATCGGGAGGATAACAAGAAATATGTCAAGCAACTTCATTACCAACGATTGGGAAACGCAACTACGATCTCGGCTGTTAGAACTCGTCGAGAACAGCGAAGAGATGAAATTCCTAGTGGGTTTTTTCTACTTTCACGGCATTCAGCAAATTTATGAGGGTCTGAAGAATAACCCAAACTCATCGCTAAAGATCCTGGTTGGCATGAACATTGACAAACTCAATCATCAATTGATTGAGTATGCAGATGATGATAATAGTAAGTCTGACGCCGAAATGACAGAAAAACTCTTGGACGACCTGCGGATTTCCATGACCGACGATAATTCAGATACCCAATCATTCTATGAACAAGTCGCCTTTTTTATCCAGATGATTCGAGAAGGCCGTTTACGAATACGCAAGACCCGAGCACCCAACCACGCTAAACTCTACTTTTTTCATGATCACGAAAGTGTATTTGCCAACAAACTTTTTATTACAGGCAGCAGCAACTTAACTCGACCCGGTTTAACAAAACAGGCAGAATTCAATGTTCAGATTCGAGATTACGGCATAGAAGAAACCGAAGATTATTTCGATGCGCTTTGGGAAGATGCAATCAAGATAACTGAAAATGATGTTATTAAACAGCAGCTTGTGAAAGTCATCGAAAAGGGCACTATGGTGCGCGAAATCACGCCCTTTGAAGCCTATGCTCTTACGCTAAAAACCTACCTGGATAGTTTCCAACAAAAACCAATAGGACGATACCTAATTGATTTGTTAGAAAAAAATGGCTATATCCCTTACCAGTACCAGCTGGATGCTGTTCAACAAGCTTTAGCAATTATAGAAGATCATGGTGGCGTAGTGATTGCTGATGTTGTTGGGTTAGGTAAGACCATCATTGCATGCGCCGCTGCCAGAGCGCTGGGCAAGCGCGGTATTGTCATTTGTCCCCCAGGTTTGATTGGTGAGGAAAATAAAAACAGCGGCTGGCGTATGTACCTCGAGCAATTTGAATTGCCCCATTGGGAAGTGAGGTCAAC
>DAOTUG010000107.1:0-15896 GCA_034437335.1 Anaerolineaceae bacterium | reverse complement strand
GTGGTGGTGCAGTGTTGCTGCCTGCGGGAGTCTGAGACTGCCAGGCAGTGACCGGTGGGTGGGGGCGTCTGGTGGTGGTGCAGTGTTGCTGCCTGTGGGAGTCTGAGACTGCCAGACAGTGACCGGTGGGTGGGGGTGTCTGGCGGTGGTGCAGTGTTGTTGCCTGTGGGGGTCTGGGACTGCCAGGCAGTGACCGGTGGAGTACACCACAAGTCTTGAGCGATTTCTTTTCATCTGTCAGGTGACTTTGTTCAAGCCATCAGACCCCTTTTTCCAGTATAATGGCGGGGTCAACGTACCTGTTTTCTCAAAGGACTCCCGCCCATGACCCTTCTGGAAATCTTCCTCCTGGCCCCGGCCGTGCTCTTTTTTCTCGGTTTTGCCGCCTTCGCCGGCGTCTCCGCCCGGGAGGGGCACCGGCGCGCCGCCCAGCTTTCGGCCGCCCTGGCCGCGCTGACGGCGGGGCTGGCCGCGGGGGTCCTCCTGGCCCCGGCCGCAGTTCAGTGGGGCGCGGCTGGCCTGCTGGCCCTGGTCATCCTGGCCCTTCTGGTCGGGTTCCTCCTGCCCGTCGGGCGGGATGTGGTTCTTTCCCCGCCCCCCGCCGGCCGGGTGGATGAGCGCACGATCATCTTTGCCCGGGCCCGCCTGCGCCCCGGCAGCCCGGAATATGCCGCCTATTACGCCGACCACCCCGAGCACCTGGCCCCTGACAGGGCCTTCCGGTCCAACCCGGGCCTCCTCAGCCCCGGGGCGGCCTTTTATGACCCCGTCCTGGCCGCCTCCCCGGCGGGGAGCTTCTTCCTCACGGAGCGCCTGCGCCATGCGGTGGACGGCCCGGTGGCCCCGGAGGCGGTCGCCGCTGACCCGGCGGCCATGGCCCGCACCCTCAAGGACCTGGCGGCCTATCACGGCGCCCGGTCGGCCGGAATCTGCGCCCTGCAGCCCTATCATGTCTATTCCCGGATCGGCCGCGGGACGGGGGACTACGGCGCGCCGGTGACCCTCGACCACACCTTCGCCCTGGCCTTCACGGTGGAGATGGACCACGCCATGGTGGCCGCCGCGCCGCGCATGGCCACGGTGATGGAATCGGCCCGGCAGTATGCGGAGGCGGCCCAAATCGCCGTGGTCCTGGCGGCGGCGATCCGCGCCCTGGGGCACCCCGCCCGGGCCCACATTGACGGCAACTACCGCGTGATCGCCCCCCTGGTGGCCCGGGACGCCGGCCTGGGGGAGATCGGGCGGATGGGCCTGCTGATGACGCCCCGCCTCGGCCCCCGGGTGCGCCTGGGGGTGGTGACCACGAGCCTGCCCCTGGCGGTGGATGCGTCCGGGGCCGACCCGTCCGTGATTGATTTCTGCCAGATCTGCAAAAAATGCGCTGCGGTCTGCCCCTCCCGGGCCATCCCGTCCGGAGAGCGGGAGACTTACCCGGATGGCAGCCTGCGCTGGAAGGTGGATGCGGAAAGGTGCTATACCTACTGGACGAAGATCGGCACGGACTGCGCCCGCTGCATGGCCGTCTGTCCCTACGCCCACGCTGACAGCCCCTTCCACGGGCTGATCCGCCGGGGGGCGGCCCGATCCGGCCTGTTCCGCCGGGCGGTGCACGGGATGGATAACTTCTTCTATGGCAGACGCCCCGCGCCCCATCCCGCGCCGGACTGGGTCCACTCGGCCCGGGGGGCGGGGCGTCTCTCCGCCGAAGGTTGGGATGGAAAGGAAAGGGGGTAAAACCGGGGACGGCGCTTAATCCGGGTGGAGGAGGACCTTCAGCACGCCGTGTTCCCCGGCCTTTTCAAAGGCCCGCAGCCCTTCCGAGAGGGGGAAGCGGGCGTCAATCATCCCTTCGGTGCGGATCAGGCCCCGTTCCAGCAGGCGCAGGGCGGGGGCGAAGGGGCCGCAGCGGGAGCCGACCAGGGTGATCTCATCCACCACCAGGGCCGAAAGGTTCAGGGACACCTCCCCGGCAAAGGTGCTCTTGAGGACCAGGGTTCCGGCGGGGCGGACTGCCCGGCGGGAGAGGGCGAAGCCATCCGGCGAGCCGGTGGCCTCCACCACCAGGTCGGCGCTGTTTTCGCGGACATCTTCCACAAACACAGAATTGATCCCCAGACCGGCCAGCCTTTCGGCCGGTTTTTCGCGCCGGATCACGGCGCGCAGGTCGCAGCCGGTCAGCTTGAGGGTCTGGGCGATGAGCAGGCCCAGGCGGCCCGCACCCACCACCAGGACCCGCATCCCCGGCTGGATGTGGACCTGCTCCTGGATCTCGAGGGCGGCGGCCAGGGGTTCGGTGAAGACGGCCTGATCATCCGAAACGCCCTCGGGCACGAGGTGGAGGTTTTCCACGGGCAGGGTGAAGGCTTCCGCAAAGACGCCGTCATGGCCCAGGATGCCCAGGACGGTGCGGTTGGCGCAGTGATGTTCCCGCCCGGCGCGGCAGGGGGCGCATTCGCCGCAGGTCAGGTTGATCTCGCCGACGACCCGCCGCCCGACCAGGCCGTCATGCCCCGGCGCGGCGATGACCTCGCCCACGAATTCATGGCCGGGGACGCCGGTGAAGGGGTAGTAGCCCCGGGTCAGCTCCAGGTCGGTGCTGCAGATCCCGGCCTGGCGCAGGCGGATCAGGGCCATTCCGGGGGCCGGTTCGGGGCGGGGGATGGCGGTGCGGTAGGTCAGTTCCTGGTTTTCGAGCCAGAGTCCGTGCATGTCAGTGCCGGGTTGTGCTGTCATGGTGCTGCTCCCATCGTTGAAGGTGGTCTTCCAGGGCCGGGGCGGTCAGGAAACCGCTGGCGGCGCCGTTTTCGCCGATCTTGTAGCCGGCGAAGAGGATCCCCGTGCGAATGGCCCGGTAGGGATCTTTGTCGCGCAGATAGCTGTGCAGGAAGGCCGAAAAGAGGGCATCCCCCGCGCCGATGGTGTTGACCACGGGCCGGGGGGTCACGGCGGGAAAGCGGCCGATGAACTCATCCCGCCGAACCGCAAGAAGGGCCCCCTCGTCTCCCAGGCCGATGCCGATGATTTCGCTGCCATAGCGGCCCATCAGGTCCCGGGCCATGTCCTCCGGCGGGCAGGGCAGGGCCTCATCGCTGAGGAAGAGGATCTCGGCTTTTTGCATGAAATCGCGGTTATAGTCGTCTTCGGGGTCCGAAAGGGCGTGGACGTCGGCGGCGATCCACTTTCCGGCCGCCCGAGCGGTGGCCAGGAGGGGCCGGGCGAAGTTGATGTTGCAGAGCACAGCCAGGTCGCTGGCCTGGAGGGCGGGGCTGGCGACCTGCGGGTCAACGGTCCGCTCCTGGATGTCCTTGAGGTCCACATGGATCTGGCGCCGTCCCTGGGGGTCATAGAGGATCACCGACTGGGCGGTGGACTCCAGCGCCCGAAGGATGAGGGCGTCCGAAAGACCCACCTCGCTGAGGGTCTGGAGGATCTGGTCGCTGTTCCGATCCCGACCGATCAGGGAAGCCAGATCCACGGCATTGCCCAGAGTGTGCAGGGCCTTGGCGAGATTATAACCCACGCCGGAGACGGTGGTCTGGATGCCAAAGAAGGGATACCGGGCGGGGAAATAGGCCAGGGGGAAACCGTCAATTGCCAGAGTCGTTTCCAGGTTGATCAGTCCGGCCACGAAAAAACGGGACATGGGCGTCCTCCTATCGAGCCCCGCGACGGCCAAACTGCCGTTCCAGCAGGTTTGCCGAGAGGTGGATCATTGTGGGACGGCCGTGGGGGCAGGTGCGGGGGGACTGGCAGTTCTCCAGGCCGCGCAGCAGGGCGGCCTGTTCCTCTGGGGAGAGGGTCTGCCCGCCCTTGACGGCCATGCGTTTGCAGATTCGGGCGGTGATTTTCGCTTCGATCTCAGCGGCCAGGGGGGATTCGTCCTCTTCAAAATCCTCCACCACAGCGTTGAGGGCTGCTTCCGGGTCGCCTCCCATGATCAGGGCGGGGATGGCCCGGATGGTGAAGCTGTTGGGGCCGAAGGATTCCACCTGGAAGCCCAGGTCGTCCAGGATGGGCAGGTGTTCCGTCAGGATGCGGGCCTTGTCGGGCGGCAGCACAATATTGGCAGGGTCCAGAAGGGACTGGGACGGGACTTTCCGCTTTTTTTGTTGGGCCATGAGCTGTTCAAAGAGCACCCGTTCGTGGGCGGCGTGCTGGTCAATCAGGTAGAGGCCGTCCGGCCCCTCGGCCACCAGATAGGTGGCCGCCACCTGGCCCACCAGACGCAGCAAGGGAAGCTGGTCCTGGCTGAGGGTTCCGGTTTCCAGTTGCACCCGGGCGGGTTCCTTCTCGCGGGGCGGGAGGCTGCCGGTTTTGATCTCTGCTGCCATTTGCCAAGCGGGGTCCTGGGCAGTTTCCGCCTCAGGCTGCTGTCCCCAGAGCTGTTTGGGTTCCAGGTCCGGCACGGGGGAATAGGCCAGAAGGGCCCGGCGCACGGCGCGCTGGACCCGAGTGAAGACCAGGTTGCCCTCCTGGAAACGCACCTCGGCCTTGGCGGGATGCACATTGACATCCACGTCCCCGGCGGGCATTTCCAGGAACAGGACGGCGATGGGATAGCGGCCGACCATCAGCATGGTGTGGTAGGCTTTGAGGATTGCCGCGATCACGGCGGAATCCTGCACCCAGCGGCCGTTGACGAAGATGGTGATCTCCCGCCGGTTGGAGCGGGTCAGGGAGATGGGGCTGATGAAGCCGTGGATGTGGTACGTCTCCTCCATGAACTCCACGGCCAGCATCTGCCGGGCCACGTCCAGGCCGTACAGACTGGCCAGCACTTCCCGCCGGTCTCCGTTGCCGCTGGTCTGCAGGGAAGGTTTGCCGTTCACCATCAGGGACCAGCGCACCGCCGGATAGGCCAGGGCGTAGCGGGTCACAAGCGCTTCAATGTGACGGCGTTCGGTGGCGTCGGTTTTCAGGAATTTCAACCGGGCTGGGACGTTGAAGAACAGGTCTTCCACAGTGACGGCGGTTCCCTGGGGCATTCCGGCCGGGGCGGGTTTTTCCATGCGGCCGCCCTCCACCCGCAGCCGGGTTCCGGCCCGGGCCTCCGGGGTGCGGGATTCGATTGTCATGCGGGAGACAGAGCCGATTGAGGCCAGGGCCTCGCCCCGGAACCCCAGGGTGGTGATGCGGAACAGGTCTTCGGCCCGGGCCAGCTTGCTGGTGGCATGGCGGGTGACAGCCAGGCCCAGCTCCTCCCCGGGGATTCCCTGGCCATTGTCCACCACGCGAATGAGGCGCTTGCCAGCGGATTGGATTGCAATGTGAATCTGGTCGCTGCGTGCGTCCAGGGCGTTTTCCACCAGCTCCTTGACCACGGAGGCGGGGCGTTCGATCACCTCGCCGGCGGCGATTTGGGATGCGATGTGGTCGGGTAAGATGCGAATGGGCATAAATCCTCCGACTGAATTATAACCCAACCCACCTCCCCGAAAGTCGGGGAGAAGACATAGGGCAATCGCAGATGACCTTATCAACGAGAAAACACTCTAAAAAGATGGATAAGAAGAAAACATCCGAGGTGTGGCGAACTTCTTTCGTCAGCGCCCAATATAACATGCTATTTGTCCAATGACTGACTCCATCCTCGTTCCTTCCCCTGAAATCAGGGGAAGGCAGCCTGCAAACGCAGCGCCACAGGCAGAAAAAGGTCTCCAACAAAAGAATGATGTTTATCGGGGAATCTGCAACCACGATGCCGGACTTTGCGATTGTCCTGGATCCCCGATCTCCCCTTTTCTCCCCCCCTGTACCAATGTGTTAAAATTAACAATTATGGACTGGAACGAACACCTGCAGGATATTCTGGACACCCTCCCTGAGAAACCCGGCTGTTACCTGATGAAGGACGAGGACGGGCGCATCATCTATGTGGGCAAGGCCGTCAACCTGCGCAACCGGGTGCGATCCTATTTTCACAGCACCGCGCAGGAGGACCCCAAAACCCGGAAACTGGTGCACAATATCCGGGATATTGAGTGGATCGTGGTGGCCTCGGAGCTGGAAGCGCTGATTCTGGAGATGAACCTGATCAAGCGCCACAAACCGCGCTATAATGTGCGCCTGAAGGATGACAAACGCTATCCCTATATCAAGGTTCACTGGCAGAACCCTTTTCCCAAGGTGACCGTCACCCGCCAGATGAAACAGGATGGCGCCCGGTATTTTGGCCCTTACACCAGCGTGTGGGCCGTGCACCAGACCCTGGATGTCTTGCGCAAGATCTTCCCGTACCTGACCTGCAACCGGGATATCACCGGGCAGGACAGCCGGGCCTGCCTTTACTACGACATCAAGCTCTGCACGGCCCCCTGCATTGGCGCGATCAACCAGGCGGACTACCGCCAGATCATTGATGATTTGTGCAAATTCCTGGAGGGCCGGACAGAACCCATTGTGGACCGGTTGAACGAGGAGATGAAAAAAGCCTCCGAGGAACTGCGCTATGAACGGGCCGCCGCCATCCGGGATCAGCTCCTGGCGATTGACAAGGTGGTTGAGCGCCAGAAGGTGGTCAGCAGCGATCAGACCGATTCCGATGTGATCGCCATGGCCCGGTCGGACGGGGAAGCCTGCGTGCAGGTCTTCTTCATTCGCAGCGGGAAGCTGATCGGCCGGGAGTATTTCGTTCTGGAAGGGACCGAGGAAGAAGGGGAAGAGCAGATCCTGAGCGAGTTCGTCAAACAGTTCTATTCCCAGGCTGCCTTTGTGCCCCAGAAGGTCCTTCTGCCCAACGAGCTGGAAGAGGCCCAGATCATCAACACCTGGCTCAACAGCCGGAAATCCGGGGACAAGGTCGAGATCGTCGTCCCCCACGAGGAGCTCAACCGGGACCTGGTGGAAATGGCGGCGGAAAACGCCGTGGAAACCTTGAACGCCCTGCGGACCCGCTGGGAAGCGGATAAGAACCGCCAGACAACGGCGCTTTCGGAGATCCAGGAGGCCCTTGGCTTATCCGAACCCCCCAACCGAATCGAGTGTTACGATATTTCCACCACCCAGGGGGTGGCCAGTGTGGGCAGCATGGTGGTTTTTGCGCAGGGGACGCCCAACAAAAAGCTCTACCGGCGTTTCAACATCAAAACCGTCCTCGGACAGGACGATTTTGCCAGCATGGAGGAGGTGCTGCAACGGCGCTTTCGCCGCTGGAAGATCGCCCAGGAGACCCAGGACGAGGTGGGGAAGAAGCCGGACCAGGCCTTCTCTATCCTGCCGGATCTCCTTCTGGTGGATGGCGGGAAGGGTCAGCTCAGCCGGGCGGTCGCGGTGCTAGAATCCTACGATCTGATGGACCGGGTGCCGGTTGCGGGCCTGGCCAAACAGGAAGAAGAGCTGTTTGTCCCGGAGCAGCACGAGTCCATTTTTCTGGAACGGCATTCCCAGGGATTGTATCTGATCCAACGGATCCGAGACGAGGCGCACCGCTTTGCCATCACGGCCCACCGCAAGCGGCGGCGCAAGCAGGGCCTGACATCCCGGCTGGATGTCATCCCGGGGATTGGTCCGGCCCGGCGCCGGGAATTGCTGAAACGGTTTGGCTCCATTGACGGCATCAAGCAGGCCCCGGCGGAAAAAATTGCAGAAATCCGGGGAATCACCCTGGAACTGGCCCAATCAATCAAAGTACAATTAGAATAGGTGTTTCTTATGAGCAAGACTCCGGATGAAAAACCGACGTCCTACCGCATTTATCAGGTTTTGATGGCCGTGATCGCTATAGTGATGATTCTGTCCCTCATCGCCATGGCGCTCCGATAATCTATAGAGATTCCAAATGTGAAAGGAACCCCCCATGTCCCTCGGCTGGATCAAGGTCGAAGAGATCTCTTTTAACGCCCTGCTTCTGTTGGAACCATTCCATGTCCGGTATCTGGCAGAACGCAGCCCCGATGCCAGCATGGGCATTGCGCTGAATGCCAATTCGGCGGTGGCCTGGTATCTGCAACAGGTTCATCCCCCGGCCTGCGATTATGTGGAGGCATGCATTGCGTTGGCCGGGGAAGAGACCAGTCCCGAAGCCATCCGCCAGGCGGAGATCGCCGTGCTGGACAGCATACAGGATTGGCTGATCTATGTGATTGACCCAGCCAAGTATGACGAGTTGGAATTTCTCGGTTGGGAAGATTCTTCCCTGCTGGAGATGGCGGATTTCAAGGATGCAATCGTGATAGACATCGGCGCCGGCACCGGGCGGCTGGCTTTCACCGTAGCGCCCCTGGCCAGCACCGTCTATGCTCTGGAGCCGGTGGCCAACTTGCGGCGTTTCCTGTGGAAGAAACGGGAGGAGCTGGAATTTGACAATGTCTTCCCCCTGGATGGCAGCATCACCCAGATCCCTCTGCCGGATGATTTCGTTGATATTGCCATGTCCGGCCATGTCTTTGGCGAATCCCCACGGAAGGAATATGAGGAAATGCGGCGGGTGGTCCGGGATGGCGGGATGATCCTGCTCCATCCCGGCACCAATGCCACAACGGAGGATGAAGCTCACCGGTTTCTGATCAAGGAAGGGTTTGCCTTTGCCACCTTTGAGGAACCGGGGGAAGGCCTAAAACGGAAATACTGGAAAACAATCCACAAGCAACCAGAGGAGACCCCCATGCTGAAAGAAAATGGCTACACGTTTGTTGAGGAGACGAAATACCCCCATCTGAGCGAAGCGGACCAACAACAGGATAAACCACAACCGCCCTATGAAATTCCCCTGGAGGAGGGGAAACCCCTCATAGATCTGCCCGATCCGGAGGATCTTGATTTTGAGTTGGTTGGGCTGCGGGAGATGATCGAACAGCGCCGGTCTGTGCGCCGCTACAGCCCGGATGAGCTTTCCCTGGAAGAGCTGTCCTACCTGCTGTGGTTAACCCAGGGGGTCAAGTTTGTCAGTGAGAAGCGCAAGGTGACCTTGCGCACGGTGCCCTCTGCCGGCTGTCGTCATCCTTTTGAAACCTATCTGTCGGTGAACCGGGTGGAAGGCCTCGAAGCAGGTCTCTATCGCTATGCAGCGACCGAAAACAAGCTGGTCGCCCTGGACCTGCGGGATGATTTCAACGCTGAGCTGACCGAGGCCTGTATGGGGCAGCGTCAGGTGGAAACAAGCGCGGTGACCTTTATCTGGGCGGCTGTGCCTTATCGGACGGTCTGGCGTTATGCTGAAAGAAGCTATCGCTATCTTTATCTGGATGCAGGCCATGTGTGCCAGAATCTGCACCTGGCCGCGGAAGCGATCAACTGCGGCGTGTGCGCCATTGGTGCCTATCATGATGACGCCGCAGATGACCTTCTGGGTTTTGATCCTCCGGAAATGTTTGTGGTCTATATGGCGTCCTTGGGCCGGAAAGTTAAATCGGACTAGGTGGTCAAAAAAGAGACAACTGATTTGGTCCTGCTGGTCTCAGCAGGGGCAGAGTGGCGCGCCCTGCTGCCGCACTTTCCGGGCGCCGCCCCCGAAAGGACGCCCTTTGGGGATTGTTTTCCGGGGCGAATTGGTCCGTCCCGTGTTGTCTTCTTGCATGGCGGCTGGGGCAAGGTGGCGGCGGCCGCTTCGGCGCAGTATGCCATTGACAGCTGGGCGCCCGCGGGCCTGGTCAATCTGGGAACCTGCGGGGGATTTCGCGGCAGGATCTCTCGGGGCGCTGTGATCCTGGCTGAAAAAACCGTGATCTACGATATCATGGAACAAATGACCGATCCCGCTGCGGCCATCGGGCATTACTCCGTTCATCTGGACCTGTCCTGGCTGCCCGAGTCCCGCCCCCAACCGGTGACCACCGGAACCCTGGTCTCGGCTGACCGGGACATTCTCGGGGAGGATATCCCCGGCTTGATCGCGGCATACGGTGCCAGCGCAGCCGATTGGGAATCCGGGGCCATCGCCTGGGTGGCGGCCCGAAACCAGCGGCCCTGCCTGATTCTGCGAGGGGTGACCGATCTGGTGGACCAGTCCGAGGGGGAGGCCTATGGCAATTATGCTTTTTTTGAAGCGGAAACCCGCAAGGTGATGGCAACGCTTCTGGAGCATCTGCCCGCCTGGCTGGCGCATTTTTGCAACGCCAGACCAGCCCGACTGGAAACCCGGGAATGACCCGAGTTAAAAAAGAAAATGCGGTGCCGCTGGCACCGCATTTCACTTCAAAAAATAATTACTCAGTCAATGATGTCAACGTTCTGCGCCTGGGGGCCTTTTTGACCCTGGACGACTTCGAACTCCACTCGTTGACCTTCCCGGAGGGTTCGAAAACCCTCGGCGTTGATCGCAGAAAAGTGAACGAAGACATCTTTTTCGCCGCTGTCACGGGCAATGAAGCCATAGCCTTTTTCGCCATTGAACCACTTGACAACGCCAAGTTCTCGTTCTGCCATGCCTGGAAACCTCCTTTATGCCATATTCCTACTGAACCTGCTAACGTACGTTCCAAACAAGAACAAAACGAGTTTGCTTCTCTTTGAACTTCCGTTAACCAACAATTTCTAATATACTATGCATTATTAAAATCGTCAACAGGTTCATCGGCTTCCGGGGCTGTTCCCGATGTTTACATAGTTGTTTGGCCAGATTGGATGGGTTCCTGGCGCCGGGACGGCGGCCTGGGCGTGGGCAATCTGATTTTGCAGATTGCTCAGGGGGCTGGTTCGTCCCCATCGGTGGGTTGGCTCGCTATCTCCTGGGAGGCTTTTTCCTTTCGATACTTCTTGCCCTCCAGGGCCTCAACGATGCCAGCCAGGATGAGCATCACAGCGACGCTCTCGTCCAGGTTGCCGATCACGGGCAGATTGTCCGGAATGAATTCCAGAACGCCCAGGGTGGGATTGAGGATGTAGATCACGCCGATCACCCCAAAAATATAGACCAGCCAGGAGGGCCAGCCGTGCTTGGAAAGGGGTTCGCTCAGGGCCCGGACGAAGGTTGAAAGCTCCCTTTTCTTCCGGTCTTGGTTTTCAGATGTCTCAGGCATGGTGTGTTCTCCGCTGAAGATAGGCTTGTTACTTTATTTTTACCACGAATCAGGGGATTACAGCGGGAGGCCTTAATCCCAGAAGGTGGGCAGAAATTCCCGATAGGTGGTCAGATAATCCTCCAGGACATCCCTGGCCACGTCCAGATCCCGGATGACGGGATCCAGCAGGAGCGCCTGCAGAGCCAGATCGCGATCGCCGTGGACCACGGCGTCCACCGTCAGGTGGGAGATGGTGATCTCCCGCCGGAGGAGTTCGGCAATGCCCTCCGGCAGCGGACCCACCGGAATGCCCGTGACGCCCAGGGCGTTGAGCAGACCGGGGGTTTCAACAATGGCCCCCTGCGGGAGGTTGGAAATCTGCCCGCGGTTGGGGACATTGACGGCATCCCAAACCAGATTGCCGTTGGTCTGGATGTTCTCGATCACTTCCAGGGCGCCTTCGCTGTGGGTGGGCACATATTCCTCGGGGTTGTCCCTGTCCCTGATGGCTTGTTTGAGGCCCTCCCAATTTTCATCGCGTTCCTGACTGTGGCCTGTCCACTCATACAGGTCCAGATCATATTTTTCCCAGGGTCGGGTTGTCTGGTCGCTGACCCAGGGCAGGTATTCGCAGAGGTGCTCATCCCCCGGGATGGGAAAGAGTCCAAAGGCATCAAACACCCGGCGCGTCAGGGGTTCAAAGTCCTCGGGCAGTTCTTTCCAGCGTTCGCGGAAGAGGGGGTAAAGGTCTTCCTTCCCATCAATGTCCCGTAAGGCCAGCATCCAGGTGAAGTGATTCACTCCAGCGGCAGTGATGCGCACTTTTTCGACCGTCTGCAGGGAGGTGGCAAACATGCCGGGGATGTACTTCGGGCTGGCGTGGGTGCTGGTGAAACTGGGGGGGACGAAGATGTCCAGGTCTTCCGCCAGGGCTTTGCCCACCATGGCATACCCTGCGCCAATCTGGTGACAGAGGCCCACCGTTCTGATCCGGCTGTGGCGTTCAGCCAGGGCGCAGATACGGTGCATAGGGTTGGTGAAATTGATAAACCAGGCCTGGGGGCATTGGTCTTCCATGGCGCGCAGGATATCCAGGATGGGGGAAATGTTTCTGGCAGCGTGGGCAAACCCGCCCGGACCGCCGTTTTCAGCGTAGGGCTGCCGAACGCCGTATTTCAGAGGAATGCGGTAGTCGGATTCCCACAGACCCTCCCGCGGCCCCACTTCGATGGCATTAATCACATAATCTGCTCCTGACAGGGCCTCCTTGTGGTGGGTGTGGGCGCTGATGTGCATCTTTGCATCCCAGACGGTGTTCAGCCATGCGATCAACTCGTGCATGATTTCCAGGTGCTCTGCGTTGCGGTCCACCAGGACCAGTTGACTCCCCTGAAGCGGCTTGCTGCGCAGGAGGGTCACCAGGGTTGTCAGGCCGAAGGAATAGGATCCGGCGCCGATGCAGACAATTTTTGCGGGATGAGACATAACTTTTCTCCTCAGGAGACTTCAGTTTTTTTTCAAATAGTCATCAATGGCTCGGGCGGCCTTCCGGCCGGCGCCCATGGCCAGGATGACGGTTGCGCCCCCTGTGACGATGTCGCCCCCGGCGAAGACGCCGGGTTTTGCGGTGGCCATGGTGTCTTCATCCACCAGGATGTTGCCCCAGCGGTTGAAGGTTAAATCCTCGGTGGTACGCTGAATGATGGGGTTGGAGCCGTTGCCGATGGCTACGATGGCCATATCCATGGGCAGGTCATATTCCGAGCCTTCAATGGGCACCGGACGCTGGCGTCCGGAGGCGTCCGGCTCGCCCAGCTCCATCCGGATCAGCCGGACGGCTTCCAGCCAGCCCTCGGGATCCCCAAGGAAGGCCACCGGATTATTCAGGAAAAGAAACTCAACGCCTTCTTCTCTGGCATGGGCAATTTCTTCCACCCGGGCGGGCATTTCGTTTTCGGTGCGGCGGTAGATGATGGTGCCTTTCTTGGCCCCCAGGCGCAGGGCCACGCGGACAGAATCAAGGGCCGTATTACCGCCTCCGATCACGGCCACATGCTTTCCCTGCGGGTCAAAGACCGGGGTGTCATACTTGGGGAATTGATAGGCCTTCATCAGGTTGACCCGGGTCAGAAATTCGTTGGCAGAATAGACCCCAACCAAGTTCTCGCCCGGGATATTCATGAAGTAGGGCAACCCAGCGCCAACGCCCACGAAAATCGCGTCGAACCGTTCCTCTTCCAGAAGCTCGTCAATGGTGTAGGTGACGCCGATGACGGTGTTTGGTTCAAAATGGACGCCAAGGGCCGCCAGCGCATCAATTTCTTCCCGGACGATATCCTTAGGCAGACGGAATTGCGGGATTCCGTAGGTCAGGACCCCGCCGAATTCATGAAAGGCTTCAAAGACGGTCACGGCATGGCCCATTCGGATCAAATCCCCGGCACAGGACAAACCTGCAGGGCCTGAGCCGATCACGGCCACCCGTTTACCGCTGTTTGGTTTTTCCGGGGGGGGCGGTGGCGTCAGATCGGTGTGACGGCGTTCATAATCTGTTACGAACCGCGCCAAGGCGCCGATGGCCACGCTTTCACCCCGCCGTGTTAGGATGCATTTGCCTTCACATTGGTCTGATTGGGGGCAAACCCGGCTGCAAACGGCAGCCAGCACATTGTCCTCTTTGATCAGGTGCGAGGCGGCAATATAGTCCTTGTCCAGGATCATCTGGATGAATTCCGGAATCTTGACTCCCACCGGGCATCCCGCCACACAGGCCGGTCGGCGGCAGCCCAGACAACGTTCAGCTTCCATTTGGGCCAATTCCTCGGTGAATCCCAGATTGACCTCGTCAAAATCCATCCTGCGACGTTGGGGGTCCCGGGCCGGCATGGTCTGTCGGGGCAGATGATGCTTGGGGGTTTTTTCTGACTGAACTGCCTCTGCGGCAGCATCCAGTGCGCAATGTTCTTCTTCCACATAGGCCCGGTTGCGATTCATTACCATCTCAAAATCCACAGCATGGCCGTCAAATTCAGGGCCATCCACGCAGGCAAATTTGATCTCCTCCCCAACCCGCACCCGGCAGCCGCCGCACATCCCGGTTCCATCCACCATGATGGTGTTGAGGCTGACCACGGTGTGAATCCCCAGGGGGCGGGTCAGGTCGGCCACAGCCTTCATCATGGGTAGGGGGCCCACCGCGAGGACATAATCAATGGGAACATTTCTGTCCAGCAGGTCCTGGAGGTGGTGTGTGACGAATCCCTTGGCGCAATAAGAGCCATCATCCGTGCAGACCAGCACTGCATCGGCGATTTCCTGCATTTCCTCCTCCAGGATGACGAGGTCCCGGGTTCGGGCGCCGATGATGGCTGTCACCTGGTTTCCCGCTTCCTTGAGGGCTTTTGCTTGGGGAAAGCTGACCGCTGTGCCCACCCCGCCGCCAACCACGACGGCGTGGCCAACATAACCGATTTCAGAGGGGTTGCCCAGGGGGCCGACCATGTCCTGAATGCTGTCTCCCGCCACGAGCTGGTTGATCTCCCGGGTGGACTTTCCAACTGATTGGATGATCAGGGTGATGGTGCCTTCCTGAGCGTCTGAATTGACGATGGTCAGGGGGATCCGCTCCCCGGTTTCATTGAGGCGGATGATCACAAATTGGCCTGGTTTGCTTTTTTCAGCGATGACAGGCGCGGCCACAACAAATTTCTTAATCTCCGGGGCAATTTTAATTGCTTCCTGAATACGATGTTCTCTCATGAAATACCTTAAAACCCTGTATGATGAAAAAAGCCGATGCTTGCAGAAGCATCCCCCTGATTATATTTTAAATTAGCGCTTTATTTGAGGGGAGATTGGTCACAAAAAACAGGCCTATCTGTCACATTATCCAGGCCCGATTGACAGGGTGCGATTACTCCAGGATGGAATTCTTCACCCGAAAACACCAGTGGGGAACTTCATCCGGCGGGAGGGTTTGAGCGCCCTGCAAAAAGCAGAACAATCCCGCATTCAGGTTCTGGTCCGGTTGCAAGATATGCATGCCCTCATCCACATCGTATGCATTGAGCTTGACATATTCCCCCGTTTCGTAGATCAGGTTCATATGATCCACATTGGCTTCCACGCTCCATACGACGATCACGGGCTGCTTTTCAAAGCTGGTGGGGATGCCGATTTCAAAAGATGGCATGCCCTGATGTTTTTGGATGTCGAAGAAAATATTATTTTCGTACAGGAAGACGCCCTGATAGGGCGGTTCGTTTTCAAGCCTCGGTCGGGTGCTGTTCAGGAAGGACAGGTTGATGGGCAGATCAATGTTGAACAGGGAACTGGCTGCCAGGACCCCGATGAAGCAGAAGACAATCACCACCACACTCAACAGGACAATCTCAATCAGACTCAACCTGGGTAGGTTGGCCGATTTTGCCCGGCTGTTTTTATTGGGCCGCTGGTCCGGTTCTGGTTGGCTTTCGGCCAGATCGTTAAGATCATCCAGGTACATTTGGGCCTGCTGGGTGCTTTCCCTGGCCGCCTCCCGCTCTTCCGGTTTGGTGTAGGGGCTGATCGGAGAGGTATGGTCGGAAAGATGCTCTCCCTTGGTTGATTCTTCACCCTGCTTTTTTCTGCGGACAAAGGTCATCCCCCGCTGGGCTGGTTTATTGTCCGGATCAATTTCCAACGCTTTTTGCAGGAAGATCTCCTGTTTGTCAAGATCTTCAATGATCGCTGCGATCCAGACCCATACATTGGCGTTTTGCGGCTCCTCAATAATTGCATCTTTGAGAAACTCCAAGGCTTCCTGCATACGCCCTGCTTTTGCTGCATCAATTCCGTTCTGAAGTGAGGATGGCATTAATTCTCCCAGATTCAAGGCATTGTCAACGGCGCGCCTGTCCCGAACATTTCAGGCTCATGCGAAATATTTGACACCTTTATTTTATCCTTTTTCCATTTTAC
>DAOTUG010000106.1:0-10411 GCA_034437335.1 Anaerolineaceae bacterium | reverse complement strand
CGCACCTATGGGAAAAAGATCAATGGACAACCAGTGCCTACTCCCTGATAGGACATTTCTACTTTGCTAGGGAGTAGGACATTTTAACTTTGCCTTGACAAGAATAACCAGTCGCCTTGACGTTCGAGCGCAAAAGAGATAGAATTCAGGGTCGCTGGCTGTCGCCAGAAAAGAGAACCCAAATTATTCATAGAGCGAAGGTAACCCACAGAGGTGAGAGGCGCTCGAAGGATGGAAGAATGACTGATCAAGTTGTAATTGAAGCAAATAAACGTGACACCAAAGGGAAAAAAGTAGGTGTATTGCGGCGGCAGGGAATTCTGCCCGGCATCATCTATGGGCGTCAGGGAAAGAACCTTCTGGACCCCATTCCAATCCAGATGGACCTGCATGAAACTTCCAAGATCATCAACACCCTGACCGGTTCCAGCCTGGTGACCCTGGACATTGACGGCGAAGAATATCCCGCCATTTTGCGTGAGGCCCAAAAAGACGTCATCTATGGAACCCTCCTGCATGTAGACTTCCTGGCTGTTTCCCTGACAGAAAAACTCAGCACGGCGGTGCCGATTGAGCTCATCGGACAGGCCCCGGCTGAGGTCACCATGGCAGCGGTTGTGGTCAGTGGCGTTTCCGAACTGGAAATCGAGTGTCTCCCCCAGGATATGCCCGAACGGATTGAGGTGGACGCGACGGTGCTCGTTGATATTGACAGCGCCATTTACGTCCGCGATCTGGATCTGTCCGAAGACATTGACGTGCTCACAGACCCTGACGAGTTGGTAGCCGCGGTGACCTATGTGACCATCGAAGAAGAAGAAGAGGAAGAGGAGGAAGGCGAACTGGCCGAACTTCTCGAAGAAGATATGGAACCCGAGGTCATCGAAAAAGGCAAAAAAGAAGACGAATTCGAGATGGAAGACGAAGAATAGTCTTCTCTCCCAGAGAAAAACAGACAAAAAGAGATGCAATCTTGCATCTCTTTTTTATTACAGGTTAGTGAGTAAATCTCACACCAAATCCAGCGCTCTCAGCAGCTCACAGGTCATTTCAGCACTGGCCCCCCACAACTGATGCCCTTCATAATGATCAAAGAAAATCACTGGTATTTCCCTGCCGGCATAATTGCGATAGCGCACAGTCCGATGGTCGGGGTCCGTCAGCCAATGGAGGGGAACAATGAAGACATTTTCCACCTCATCCCGATTTACCTGAATTGGATAAGGCCAGGAAATTTCACCGACATAAGGTCGAATGCAGTATCCTGTGACGATCAGCATATCACCCAAGTGACCGAAGACAGTCACGTCCTGGGGCTGCACGCCAATCTCCTCCTGGGTCTCTCGGAGAGCAGTCCACAGCAGATCCCTATCACCGGCTTCCCGCGCCCCGCCAGGAAAGGCGACCTGACCGCGGTGTTCCACCAAGGATTCAGAGCGATGGGTCAGCAGGAGATGCCAACGTCCCCTATAGGAAAGGAGAGGCATCATCACGGCTGCCGGGCGCAATTTCTCGTCGTCCAGGGAGGCTGTGAGATCCGTAAATTTTTGTGCCCGGGAACGTTCATAAGAGGATAGGGCCTGTCGGATCAGTTCACCACTAAGATGCGCCATGCCTCACATTATATCAAGTTTCAGCTCGGATAGCACTCCCACAGTATAAACATTGGGCTGTGATCTCATCCTGCCATTCAACGGCCTTAGGATCCACTGCGCCGCCGCATTTGGGGCAGTTGGTGGGCAGAATGGGACGCTTGCTCTGTAATTTGGATTTTGTTTCCATAACATGCTCAGATTTTTCCGGAAGGGTCTCTTCAAGCCAGGATTGTAGACGCTCGCTTTCCGATTGGTAGCCCTTTTCGGCCAGCTCCTCTACGGCGCGGTGGCCAACCCGGTAGAGCTCACCCCAACGGTCAGCATCCGCCAACATCTTGAGTCCGCGCCGGATCATCGCAAATCCCTTTGATGATTGACCGCCAAAAAGAAAACCCCGCCCAGCCTGAAGAAACAAAAAAGGCGCGCGGGGAATTTTAAACCGCACGGCGCCTCGGGCCAGCTCTTCAAACAGATTCGCTGCCTGAAGATACTGGCCCTCATTCATCAAACGGTGAGCCAGGGCCAATCGGCGGTTGGCATTAGCCCCTGGCCTTCTGGGGCGTCTTCCTATAGGTCTTCTCGGTACCATGTTTAACCTCCTGGGCAATAGGGAATAAAAATTTTGTTATGAGTCGCTCTCCGGCCTTTCTGCCACAGAACGAGCAAAGATCAAATAGCCAGTGTGGGCCACCATCCGGTCCGTGGGCCGCAGCCGCTCCCAATCCGGTTTATAGAACCGGAGCATGATTTCACAAACTTCAAGAAAAGCAAAGTATTCCTTCCGAAGTGCGGACAGGGTTTTACTGACCTGATTCACCGTTGGCAGGATGGTTCCGAAGAATCCTCCCAGTTTTAAAGTAGTTTTAACCTGCGGGATGAGGTCATAGGGATTGGGCAGATCCAGAAAAACGGCATCCATCTCCCGTTCCGAAAACCCATCCGCAGCATCTCCAAGCTTGAAGATCACCCGGTCTGCCAATTCCAATCTCAGCAGATTCTTCCGGGCCAGATTTTGCATGTCCTCGCGCCGGTCATAGCTGATAACAGCGCCTTCCTCCCCAGTGAAGAAGGCCAGGGCCGTGGTCAGGGCGCCGGAACCGGTCCCTGCTTCCAGGACCCGGGTTCCCGGACCAATTCCCATGACGGTTACAATATAGCCAATGTCTTTGGGATATAGGATCTGGGTGTTCCGCCGGGTTTCCTTAATCAAATCACCCAATCCGGGACGCATAAGGAAGAAAGGATTTCCCGTGTGGCTGAGAAGCCGCGATCCCCATGGTTTTCCAATGACAGCATTATGTTGAATCTCACCACGGTGGGTTTGGAACACGGCATCCGCTTTCAGGCGGATGAAATGGCTTTTGTGCCGTCTTCCCAGGAGCTGTACCAGATCGCCTTCCTGAGCTGTGGTTGCATAATTTGTCCAAGTCACGTTTCAACTCCTACTAACTGTATTCTAATAAAAAAAGGGCAGTTTGTCACCTCTGCCCTTTGGGATTCATCGCTTTTTCAGTGAAAATTTTTCAGGGTTTGAGGGTGTCTTTGAAGAAATCCGTGATGGCATTGTAGCAGATGACCTTGTTCTTGAATTTTTCCACACCGTGGCCCTCGTCTTCGAAAAGGAGCATGTCAACATCTTTTCCAATCTCCTGCAATCTTTCCACCAGATCCTCCGATTCCTCTGCGACAACCCGGGGGTCATTCCGCCCCTGGATGACCAGCATCGGGAAATCAATGTTCTCAATGTGAGTCTTTGGTGAACGCTCTTTGAGGAATTGCGCATCCTCAGAATCATCCGGGTTCCCAAGGGCGACATAAAAATACGGCTTCCATGTGGGAGGGATGCGCTCCAGAAAAGTAAACAAGTCATAGGGGCCAAACATGTCCACTGCCGCAGACCAGAGCTCGGGATGACGCCCAGCCAGGGTTAGGGTCATATATCCCCCATAGGACCTGCCAACAACCCCGGCGCGGTTCACATCCAGGCGGTCGTCCTTTGGCAGCACCTCCTGCATGGCATGGACATGGTCCAGCCTGTCGTTGCCGCCCCAATCTTTGTCAACATGCTTGGTGTAACTCAGACCATAGCCTGTGCTCCCCCGCACATTGGGAACAAAGACCGCAAAACCATTCAAGGTCAGAAATTGGATCAGGGGCATCGAAAACCAGGAAAAATCAGGTCGCTCCTGCCCCTGGGGACCGCCATGCAGGTAATAGACCACAGGCCGCTTGCCTTCAAAGCCCAGTTCAGGGGAAGGCATATAGAGACGGGCGGAAACCCTTAGGCCATCAAAGGTGGTGTAAGAAAGGTCCTCCCCCGGTGAAAGGACGGTCTCCGGAATTCCCAAAATGCGCTCATTGGTATGCCGAAGGATCTGATCCCGCGCTTCACCCGCAATGGTATAGATTTGGGTTGGCGATATGGCTGTGGAAAAGGCCAGGGCAAAGGAATCACTTTCGGGATCATATTTTATGGCTTCCAGAACCCCATTCGCCAACTCCCCCTGACCCACAAGGACGTGCTCGACGACCATCTTGCGGCCTTCCGAATCATATTCCGCTTCATAGGCCCAGGAAACCCCGTCAATGTTAAACTCCAATAAAAAGCGCTCGTTCTCCAACTTTTCCAATCCATCAAATTCCCCTGCGCCGGTATGCTGCAGTCCCTCCACAGGGATTTCCCGGACATTTTGCGGATCCTCTAAGGCGAGATATCCCAGGCCAAAGGTGTCCTTGAACAAAGCGTTTCCAAACACCAACCCCTGGCCGTCATCGCAGAAGAAACCGGAACCGAATGCGGTCAGGGGAACCTCCTCTCCCTTTTCTCGATCCTCCAAAGGTTTGCCATACAGCAGGGAATGACCCGCATCCGCTTCCCAAAGGTAGGCAACGGTATCGCCCACCATGTACCCCTCAACCAGGACCATGCGGGAATAATCCGCATTCACCGCTGCAGGAAAAGCGCCATAAGGACTGGTGTAGATCTTTTCAACCTCGCCGGTGTCAACATGGCAGAGATATGTACTCATGATGCCCTCCTCCCGGGATTCTGCCATGATGATACAAAGGTTTTTCCCCGACTCCACCCGGCCCAGGTGGCAGCGTGTGTTTTCAAAGAAATTGTGGAATGCCGGCGCCGGGAACCCGCCCCCCATAGGAATCTCCATGGGTAGATAATTCTCGTCCCCGTCCTTGTCAATCATCACCAGGATCTTCCCCAGGTCCTTGAAAATCGCAAAGGATGCCCCTCCGATCAGGTGAGGGTTTTGCAGCACAATCTGAGGCGGCAGGAGCGGCTCAGGAACACTGCCGCCATGGTCCATGACATACAGGCTGTTGTGGCCGCTGAGGTTTGAAAGAAAATAAATCCGATCCCCCACTCGCTCCGGCCTGAGGAACAACCGGGCGGAAAGCAAAGCTTCAATGCGAAACATTTGTCACGCTCCTAAAACTAAGTATTTGATAAATCAACCAGGCTCAGCCAATAGCCGAAGCCTAAAAAAATCAACGTACCCAAAATTCCCATCCCGAGATGAATCGGACCGACATCCAGAAAAGAAATCGAAAGCGCTTCTGCAAGGATGTGTCCGAATCCAAAACCAAGCCAGCTCAGGATAAGATAGAGGATCAGGCGGCCAAATCCGCCATCCCTCCACACATGCAGTAAACTGCCAAACAGGCTGGCAACCAAAAATGAAAAAATAAATGCCGGCAGTGTCACAAGATCCTCCTCATCTGAACAGATACCCGGACTGCAGGCACTCATCGGATGACGCCGCCGCCCAGACAAACTTGGCCTGCATACAGCACAACTACCTGCCCGGGGGTGATTCCCTGCAGTGGGTTCTTGAATTCTAATCGAAATTCTGAGAATGAGATAATACCCAGATGGGCCGCGACGGGTTTGGCGCGATAGCGGATCATGGCATCATAGACCCGCTCCGGATCTGGGGGGCGCCCGGCAATCCAGTTGGCTCCGGACGCAGTCAACGCTCTGCGGCCTGTCTCAGCTTTGTGTGCCACCACAAGAAGATTTCGCTCCGCATCCTTTTCCATGACGTAATAGGGCTCTGGGGCTGCGATTCCCAATCCTCGCCGCTGGCCTATGGTGTAATAAGGTAAACCCCGATGCTCCCCAAGATCCTGACCAGACAGATTGACGATTCTTCCCGGTTCAGGGGGATCCTGAGCAAAACGCTCCAGGAAATCCCGATAATCCACTTCTCCGAGGAAGCAAAGGTCCTGACTGTCCTGACGATTGGCTGCAGGCAGATCCAAACATCTGGCCTTTTTGCGCACGGATGCCTTACTCATCTCCCCCAGGGGCAGCAATGACCGGCCGAGTTGGGCCTGGGTAAGCATGGAAAGGACATAGGATTGGTCTTTGTCCTTGTCCACCCCGCGCAACAACTCGACCGTGGAATCTCCCCCGCGCACAATGCGAGCATAATGTCCGGTGGCGAAGTAGGATGCGCCCTTCTCAAGGGCATAGGCCTGGAGAAGACCCCACTTTACCTGGGGATTGCAGAAAAGACAGGGATTGGGCGTTTTGCCAGCCAGATACTCCCGAAGAAACGTGTCCACCACCCGGGAATAAAAGGAATCCCGAAGATCCAAGACAGTCAGAGGAATCCCCAGGGCCTTGGCCGTCGCTTTGGCAGTTTCCTCAGACTGTTCTGGATGATCCTGCATTGCCTCCCACTTTGGATCACGCCAGGTGCGCATAAAGATACCCTCAACGCGAAACCCCCGCTCCAGCAGCAACGCTGCAGCTACCGCGCTGTCCACGCCGCCGCTCATGGCGACAAACACCTCTTCTTTCCGGTTCATGGACCCCATTGTACCTTATTCAGGTTTCCCCTGGCAGCAATGCCTGCTATAATCAGGGACGCGTTTTCTGAACGGACAGGAGATACCCCTTTCATGATACCTTTTACGGACACACACTGCCATCTGGATTTTGACCGATTTGACCGCGATCGGGATCAGGTGCTCAAACGCGCCTGGAAGGCCAATCTGATCTGGATTCTCAATCCAGGGATTGACCTTCGTACCAATGCAGCGGCCATTGCCCTGGCCCGTCAACACCCGGAAAGAATTCACGCCTCTGTCGGGATTCATCCAAACTTTGGCCAGCCATGGACCGCGGACATCCTCCCCACACTGCGAGAACAGGCCCAGGATAAGCAGGTCTTGGCAATTGGTGAGATTGGCCTGGACTATTACCGCCGCCATACACCCTTTGATCAGCAGCGGACGATGTTCAAAGAGCAACTGGCCCTGGCAGCGGAGCTGTCCCTCCCGGTGGTAATTCACAACCGGGATGCAACAGAGGACGTGATCAGAATCCTTCAAGAATGGCATGGTGATCTGGTCAGATCCGGCAGCCCCCTGACTGAACGCCCCGGCGTCCTGCACAGCTACAGTGCCGATCTTGACACAGCCAAACGGGCCATTGAACTGAATTTTTTCATCGGCATCAGCGGCCCAGTGACGTTCAACAATGCCCCCGAACGCAAATCCGTCACCCGGAATCTCCCCCTCGCCCATCTCCTCCTGGAAACGGACGCTCCCTTCCTGACCCCCCATCCACATCGTGGAAAGCGAAACGAACCCTCCTATATCCCCTTAATCGCGGAAGAAATCGCAAGGCTGCACAACACCAGCCCAAAAAACGTAGCAGAGATCACCTATACAAATGCCCGCAGGCTATTCGGATTTTAGAGAAGACCCCAGGATTTTACCCCATGAACCACACCATCCATCATCTGTCTCTGGAAGAAGCCATACCCGCACTCCGGTTCCTGTCCGGTTACGCCTTTACACCCACCCCACCCTTACCCGAAGTTGACTCCTTTGCAGAGCGCATCAGGCAGCGGAAGGGCGCGGCGTATTATGCCATCATGGAAGATGGGAACCCCCAAAGCATTGCCTGCTCCACCACCCCTTTGCGGCAAAACCTGCGCGGGAGATTATTTCCTATGGGCGGCATCGCCAATGTCGCCAGCCATCCGGCCGCCAGGCGCCAGGGCTTTGTCAGAAGCCTCATGCGCCATATTTACCGTCAATTCAAGGAGGATGGCATCGGCCTTTCCTGCTTGTATCCTTTCCGGGAATCCTTTTATGAACGGTTGGGTTATGTCACCCTCCCTCAGGTTAAAACCATCTCCTTTTCACCGGAGAACATCCGTCGGGTTCTGAATCGGGACCTTCCCGGCGAAGTACAGCTCAAGACATTTCAGAAGGGATTTACCATTTACCGCCGATTCCTCGAGGCCATCCAGCAAGAGCAGCACGGCATGGCCCTGTTCTCCATTCCGGAAGTGGAAGCGTCAGACAACCGGGAAACCTGGCTTGCGATTGCCAGACTGGAAGGAAAGATAGTTGGCTTGCTGGAATACACACTGGGAGAAAAAGCCCTTCAGCAGCATCTTGAGGCAAGGAATTTCCTGTACTGTCATCCGGCAGGAAAGTTCCTGCTCCTGGATTGGATTGCCAGGCATATTGACCAAACAACAACAGTCAGTCTCAGGCTGGCCCCCGGTCTGTTTGGTGAGACCCTCTTCACGGACATCCGACCGGATTGGGCTCCCCTGTTCGTGGCCCCCATGGGAAGGTTGGTTGATGTAGAGAGGATTTCAGGAATGCTCGTCGGAGAAGGCGCCATCGCCCTTGAGCTGCAAGATGCGGACTGCCCATGGAATGCCCACAGATGGCACTTCACTGGCACAGAAGGTACGCTGACGGTCCAGACCTGCAACCATGCGGACTGTGAACTGAGTATCCAGGCCCTCAGTGCGCTAATCTACGGCGTCATGGATCCAGCTGAGTTTGCCCTGCGCGGTTGGGGCAATCCAACCCCTGCACAACAGGCAACCCTCCGGCAGATGTTCCCTCCAGCGGTGCCTTTCCTGCATGCAATGTATTGATCAGAATGAAACTTGAGGATTGGGAAGAATTATCCCGTCCAATCAATATATTCCTTCAGATTGTGTTCCACAGCGTAGGCCGCTGCTTCAGCCCGGTTGCTGACCCCCAATTTTGAAAGAATGCTGCTGACATAATTCCGCACGGTACCCTCCCCCAAATAGAGAGCACCAGCGATCTCCCGATTGGTTTTTCCTTCAGACACAAGAGCAAGAACGTGTTTCTCCTGCTGGCTCAAATTGGCAAAGGCAGCAGCTTCTTCTTCCTTGACAGCTCGACGGACTTCCTGAAAGACCCGCTGGGTCACGGCCGGATCCAGGAGCGCTTCACCCCGGCAGGCCGCTTCAATGGCTTCAATCAGGCCTTCGGCCCCAATTTGTTTGAGGACATATCCGCTGGCTCCGGCTCGAATGGCAGAGAAGAGCATCTCATCCTCCGCGTAGGAGGTCAATATCACCACCTTCACATCGGGCCAACGTTCGGTGATCTCCTCACAGGCTTCAATCCCGGAGGGGCCGGGCAGCCGGATATCCATCAAGACCACATCCGGATGGAATTCTTCCACTTTATCAACTGCCTCTTTGGCCGTCCCCGCTTCGGCAACCACATCAAACTTGTCATTGTGCTCCAAGAGGGATTTTAATCCAATCCGGACCACTTCATGATCGTCTACCAATAAAATGTTCTTCTTTTCCATCCGTGGCTGACCTCCGGTCAGGATTCCTGCTCCCGCTTATAATCAACAAAACGATAGCCAACACCGCGTTCCGTGAGGATATATTCCGGATTTGAAGGGTCTTTTTCAATCTTCTTTCGCAGATAATTGATGTAAAGCCGGACATAGTGAGGTTCGTCCCGATACTCATATCCCCAAACCTTGGTGAGGATCTGATCATGGGTCAGGACCCAACCCGCGTTTTGGACCAGGTGGTAGAGCAAGCGGTATTCCGTTGGGCGGAGCTGAACCAACTCACCCTCCACCCAAACCTCACGACGGCCAAAATCAATCTGCAAACGGTCATCCACCTCGATAATCCCTTCCTCATCCTCTTCAAAGGTGGACCCGCGACGCAAGACCGCTTTGACCCGGCTGACCAGCTCCCTGGGACTGAAAGGTTTGGTGACATAATCATCCGCGCCCAGTTCCAGGCCTTTCACTTTGTCATCTTCCTCACCCTTCGCGGTGAGCATGATAACAGGCACC
This sequence comes from Anaerolineaceae bacterium, assembly GCA_034437335.1. Classification (GTDB taxonomy): domain Bacteria; phylum Chloroflexota; class Anaerolineae; order Anaerolineales; family Anaerolineaceae; genus Brevifilum. Next base: position 685 of record DAOTUG010000106.1, on the reverse strand, counting down.
TGGCTGATCTCCCGAATAGTTCTCAAGACTTCAAAGCCGTCCAGATCAGGCATCATGACATCCAGCAAAATCAGATCCGGTAGTGAATCCCGCAGGCGTTCCAGGGCTTCATTGCCATTGTGCGCTTCAATGACCTCAAACCCGTCCTGCTCCAGGTTAAGGCGGATGAAACCCACCATCCGGCGTTCATCATCAACAACGAGAATGCGATATTTTCTTGCGCTGGTATCTAGCATACTGACTCCTGAATAATGCCCTCCGATCAGGCAACTCTCTGAACTAAGACAACACTGATATTATCCGGGCCACCGGCTTCATTGGCGGCATCCACCAGAAGACAACCCAAAGAATCCAGATCCGATGTGGACTCAAAAATTTCCTTCAAACGCCTGGCAGAAACAGACCCCCATAACCCGTCCGAACAGATCATCAACCGGTCTCCGATAGTCAATGAGATCTGATCCACGTCCGCTTCAAAGGGTTCCGCCTGCCCCAGAGCACGATACAGGACGTTACGCTGGGGATGAGTGCTGGCTTCCTGCTCTGTGATTTGGCCTAAATCCACCAACCGCTTTACAAGGGAATGATCCTTAGTGCGCACAGACAGGCTACCATCGGCGCTGATGAGATATAAGCGGCTGTCGCCCACATGGGCGCTGAAAAGACGCTCCCCTACAGCCAACAC
>DAOTUG010000105.1:0-17795 GCA_034437335.1 Anaerolineaceae bacterium | reverse complement strand
AGGATTGTTCTTATCGCTTGCTTTGCTTCTGTGCTAAAATTCATTGTAGAGCCTTTTCTCTATGTTTTTTGTCTCAAACTCTAATCATAGCTGAAAAGGCTCTATTTCTACAACATTTTAGTGCACCCTGCGGCTGGGAACCCATTCCGGGAAATCCCATTCACCCTGGAACGATCTGCCAGCGGCTCCGGATCAGCAAAGGCAGGGGCCCATGAAGGGCTCCCACCACCAGCAAAGCCGGCTCCCTCACGCCATAGGTCGGCGAATACCAGCCCCACACGGGTTCCGGGTCTGCCTGCCCCCACACACAGGCCCCGGCCCGGAAGATGTTCAGGGCCTGCACATCCCCCAGAGTCAGCCGAAGGCTGAAATCCGGCCCGCGCAGGGCCAGGCAAGCGTTGTCCTCCACAGTCCATGGCCAATCCGGCAGGAGCCAGCGCACCCGGGCCGTGTGCTGCTGCGGCCCCGGCCGCCCGGCAGGGACCACCTGATCGGTCACCAGCCAGCCGTCGGGCCGGGCTGCCATGCTCCGCCGGTGGACGGCCCCCAGGCGCCGGTAGCCGCTGTGTTCAGCCTGCACCCCCACCAAACGACCTTCTGAATCCACCTCTCGGGAGAGGGTCCGCCCCTGGGCCCAATCCAGCCACAGGAAGCGGCCCGCCCGTTGCATCTGGTCCCGCCCATCCAGCGTCAGGGTGTTGTGGACCCGGGCTGTGGCCAGGGCATTGTCCCAGGGCGAGGGCGCGTTATAGGAATAGGTGCCCGGGTCCCGGGCCACATTGACACCCCGCCACCACAGGTCGGCATGGAGCTGATCGGCATGGGAGGGGCGGTCTTCGAATCGGGCGGCGCGCAGAAAAGCGCGACCCGGGTTGCCCTGAAGGCGGAGCATATCTGGCGCTTGGGGCTGGCGGATGGTTTCGGCCCGGGGAGCGCTCAGCCCCCACCAGGCTGCCATTTCTGACAAGGCAGGCTGATCGAAGAGTCCCTCATGCAGAAAAGCCTTGGCGGCGGCATCCAGCACGGGCCGGAAATCTTCGAAGGGCCGGCTGGTCAGGGGAAAGATGTAGGCCCCATCATTGGCGCCCAGGTTGGGCGCCCGTCCGGTTTTGGGGTCTGTCAGGGCCCACAACCAGCGCGTGGCCGCGGCCAGGCGCTGCCGGGTGGCTGCGGGCCAATCCGCTGCCCCGGCATCTCGCCGGAGATGGTCGCAGAACAGGGCCAACTGGAGCATGAGACGGTGGTAGTTCACACTGTGCTGAATATAGGCCCCCTCCCGGGAGATCTGGTGCTGAAAGCCCCAATTCAGCCAGTGCCAGCCGGTCCGCCGCCAGACGCCAGCCCGGGGATGGGTGGGCAGGTACAGCGCGGCCGCGTACAACCCGGCGGCTTCCGACAGCAGGTGATTATTGTTCTGAGCGCGGGCATATATCAGGGTGGGCGGAATGCGCCTGGCATGTTCGGCGATGGCCTGAAGCAGACGCTGCCGGTTGGCGGGGGTGGATGCGTCTGCGCTGGCGAAAACCCGGTCGCAGAAGATCAGCACCATCAGCCGCAGGGCCACTTCCTGGGCAGACTGCCAGTGCCGCCCCAGGTTGGGTGGGTTGGCATCGAGGAATGCCCTGGTCTGCTGCCAGAAGGTTGCGGCAAAGGACTCCTCGCGGCGGAAAGCATAGGCCCTCGCCAGGGTCAGCGCCCAGCCAAAGCGGCCGGGTTCCCAGGTCCATTTCACATCATCCGAAGTGGACCGCCCTTCATAGTGAGTCCAGTGTCGGCTCCCCCCGGACTCCGGTTTTAAGGCCACCTGGCACGCCCCAAAGATTTCCACCTGTCCAGCCCCGATCCGTCTGGCGGCTTCCAGGGCGGCGGATTGCTGATTTTTGGGTGGGGTTGGGAATTCCTGGCAAGGTGGCAATCCCGCGTCGCCGTCAAAACTTGACCTTTCCGCAGGAATGGCGCGGCGGTAATGCCCGCTGCGCAGCCCAAGCTGATAGAGGGCATACAACCAGAGCTTTTTCAAGCCCAAATCCCGCAGCGCTTTGATGGTTTTTTTCAATCGGTTCATGATGTTCTCAGGGACAGGTCTGGCGCCATGCACCCAACTGGCGATTTTTCAACATGGCGTCAATGGAAAGGGCCCCAGCCTGGGAACAGAAATCCTCCAGGGTCGTCCCGTTGTCAGTATATTCAACGGCAAAGACCGGTTTGCCCGCCTCAATAAAAGGCTGGTAGAGTTGGCACCAGCCCTCATCAAAGCAGCTTTCGGTCAGGGCCCAATCAAAATGCGGCAGGAGCTCCCCCACCTGGTCCGGGTCGTTTTTCAAGCCCACAGCCAGGCCCCGGGCATGGGCCGCCTCGGCAAACCAGATATTGTAGATCAATTGGTCCTGGTAACTCAGCGGGAAGCCGGTGAGGTTGGTATACCCTGCCAGATTGTCCGGATCAACCCCATCAAACCCCTTTTGCGCGCAGAGATCCAGACGGGCTTCCATGATCGGCGCCAACAAATCCACCCGGCGGATGTCAAGCCAGCGTTCGCCTGGCCAGCCCAGGTAGGAATTTCCCAGGACCTCCGGTGGAAAGGCGTCCTTGTCCGGCCGCCAGTCCTCCCAGGCGCCGGCGTTGATGTAACACATCGTGCGGATGCCGCGCGCCCGAAGCTCGGTCACGGATTGCGAGTCGGTCTCAAACATATCCAGATTATAAATCGCCACATCCAGGGTCAGATCAAGCTCCCCTGTGTATTGAATTTGCCAGTCGCTGCCGGGGGACGGCTGCCACCAACCCGCGCCCGCTGTCACCAGGGGCAGCCAGGTCTGACGGGGTGTCGGCGCGCCTGCCGCGGGGGAAGGCCCCGCTTGGAGCATGCACCCCAAAAGGCACAATCCCATCCAGAGCCCCGCCAGCAAACGCAGAGGAGGAATCAGAATCCGACTGACCGGATACCGGCCGAAAAAACGGCCCCTACCCTGCCGCATCGCCGCCGGCCTGGATGGAAACGACTCGGCCCTCCCGCAGGGCGCGCACGGCTGCGAAACTGGCCCGGGTGACGCCTAGCATCTGCTGATAGGGAATCGGCGGCTGATGGTCCCCCTGCAGCGCGGCCAGAAATGCTTCCCATCCGGCGCGGTGGCCCTTATCCTGGCGCAGGAGATGGCGCTTCACCCGGCGCCTGCCCTTGTGCACCAGTTCCAACCTCCGGTAATCCTCCAGAACGGCCACCCGGCCGCCGCTGAAGACCTCCAGATATTCCTTGGCAAAGGCCTTGTCCCCATTGGCCAGATAGGTGAGAGTTCCCAGGGAGCCATCCGGGAAGTCAAAGGTCAGCACCACGTTGTCTTCCTGATATTTTTCTGCGTCGGGCAGGCCCCGGGCGGTCACGCTGATGGGGTTCTGGCCCACCAGGAAGGTCAGGAAGTCAATGAAGTGGCAGCCCTCCCCAATGATGCGCCCGCCGCCGATTTCCGGATCGTGCAGCCAGTGCGTCCGGGGCAGGAAACCCGCATTGACCCGATAATGGGCTGCCAGGGGTTCCTGGCGCTGGTCAATGAAGGTCTTCAGCCGCTGGGCCAGGGGGGCAAAGCGCCGATTGAACCCCAGCATGAGCAGGGGATGGTCCTCTTCCTGCAGAGCAGCCGCGATTTTCTCCAATCCGTCCGGATGAATTGCCAGGGGTTTCTCACAAAAGACGTTCTTTCCGGCGGCAAACGCGTCCAGAATTTGGAGCGTATGCAGATTGTGCCGGGTCAGGATCGCCACCATATTGATGGCCGGATCCCGAAGGACGCTCTCCGGATCGCTGGCCGCAAACCCAAACCCAAAGCGTCGCGCGGCATGATGGGCGCTGGTGCCAGAGGCGGAAACGATCCCCACCGGCGCAATTCCACCGGTTTTTTTGACCACCGGCAGGAAGGTCGAGAGGGCATAATTTCCAGCGCCCAGGACCCCCAGTGAGAGGATCTCCCCGGGTTTGATCCGCACCGCAGGCGCCAGGAGATTCGGAACCCGATTTTCCCTGGGTGGGGGCGCGTCCTTATAGGTCAGCAGCACGCCCAGATACGGCTCTTTGGTCTTGCCGGTGATCAGGTCATAGGCCCGTTGGCCTTCTTCGATGGGATAGCGATGGGTGATCAACGGTTCAACATCCACCGTCCCACGGTCCAGCAAATCCAAAAAGGCCTCGATATTCCGGGTTTCCGTCCAGCGCACATACCCAATGGGATACTTGTGCCCTTTTTCTTCAAAGTCCGGGTCATAGCGGCCGGGGCCGTAGGAACGGGAGACGATCAGATCCAGCTCCTTGTGATAATAGCTGCGGCGGGGGATGTCCATCCCCACCGCCCCCACAGCCACCACGCGGGCCCTGTCCCGGCTGATATCCCCGGCCAGGACCACCGGATCATCGGATTCGGTATCAGCGCAGATCAACACTGCGTCCACCCCGCGGCCGCGGCTGAAGGCGTCGGCCGCTTCCTGGGCCCCGCCCCGGGTGACGGCTTTTTCCGCCCCCATCTCCCTGGCAAGGGCCACCCGCTCCGGATCCAAATCCACCCCCAGCACATGACAACCCGCCGCCCGGGCAATGGCCGCGGCGAGGAGTCCCAGCAATCCCAGGCCGATCACCGCCACACGGCTGCCCACGCCGACATCGGCCAGGCGGAAACCCTGCAGGGAGATGGCGCCCACGGTGGCGAAGGCGGCCTCTTCGAGGCTGACCCCATCCGGAACATGGACCAGCAAATTCTGGGGGACGGCGGCAAATTCGGCATGGACAGCGTGCCCACCCCCGGCGCAGGCCACCCGATCCCCCCGGCGGAAACCCCGCAGACCGGGCCCTGTGCCCGCAATTGTCCCGGCCGAGGAATAGCCCAGGGCCAGGGGCTGGTCCAGGCGATTCATGGCAGCCTCCACGGTGGAAAGCAGCCCTTCCCGTCGGGCTTTCTGGAGCACCTGGCGCACCAAATCCGGTCGGGATTGGGCCTTGCCCAGCAGCCCCTGCCGGGCAAATTCAACCACCATGCGCTCCGTCCCGGCCGAAACCAGGGAAGCCGCGGTGCGCACCAGGGCTGTACCCGGGCCGGGCCGCGGCACCGGAACCTCAACCACCTGGGTTTCACCCGTTTTCATGTTTTGCAGCAATTGTTTCATTTCTCAGCGCCCTTGATTCCTCTCTCGTGATGATATATGGATTATAGTTCAATCCCGCCGGAGGAACAGCGCTGCCGAGATCAGGCGCATCCCCGCGGGAAACGGGTGTCTGCAGCCTGATCCCGGGGGGAAGGCGGTATACTTAGTCCTGTGACATGATAGGTAGCCTATGAAGTTTAAATTTAAACTGTACTATTTTATCCTTTTCCTTTTCACCGGTATTTTTGCCCCGTATCTGGCCCTGTACCTGTTCCAGAAAGGTTACTCCGGTGTGCAAATTGGCCTGCTGCTGGGCAGCATGCCCATCGCTTCCCTCCTTCTGCAGCCTGTCTGGAGCTATCTGAGCGATGTATTCAACACGCGCCGGGCCATCCTGCTGGTCACCAACCTCGGCGCCGGGCTGGCCATTGCAGGCCTGGGTCTGGCGAAATCCTTCGAATGGGCCCTGATTTTTGGCGTGCTTTTTTCTGCCTTTCGCTCTCCCATCCTGTCCATCACCCATGCCATCGTTCTGGATAACCTGGCGGATGAAGACAAACAGGCAGAGTTCAGCCGCGTGCGCCTGTGGGGATCAGTGTCCTTCGGGCTTTCCAGCCTCGTCCTGGGCAGCTTCTTCCTCGACCAGATCCTGAATTATTTCACCTGGTTCCTCCTGGAGTTGTCCCTCCTTCTGGCGGGGCTGAGCCTTCTCCTGCCCGAACCCGGGGAAAAATTTCATTACGCTGGCCTTAAGGGCCTGCGATTCATCAGCAGAAACACCGGTTTTGCCATCTTCCTTCTGGCCAGCGTTTTCATCGGCGCCACCCTCAGCATCTCCATCAATTATCAAACCCTGTTCCTGGAATCCCTGGAGGCCTCCCCCTGGCTCCTCGGCCTGACCGTATCCCTGCAGGCCTTCCTGGAGATCCCCCTGATGTTCCTGGTCCCTTTCCTGATCCGGAAAATATCCCTGCGGGGCGTCATCCTGGCCGGGGCAGTCGTCCTCCCTATCCGATGGTTCCTGTACCTGTTCATCCAGAATCCGGCCTGGATTGTGCCGACCCAGGCGTTGCACGGCATGTCCATCGTCAGCTTCTTTGTGGTGGGGGTCACTTTCATTGACCAGCAGATACCGAAAAAATGGCGCGGCACCGGGCAGGGCCTGTATTCCACAGCCATGCACGGCGTCGGATCGTCCCTGGGGTTGTATTTTGCCGGCATCATCCTGGACTGGTTTGATGTGCGCGCCATCTGGGGCCTGGCCCTGGCCCTGGGATTGGTGGGCCTGGGTCTCCTCCTGGCGGCCCTGCGCCGCCTGGAACCCGCCGGTTGAAGGGGTAGGGGCTGATGTCCGGTTTTTCAGACAATCAAAAAGGCGCCTCAAGGGGAGAGGCGCCTTCGCTTTGCGGGTAAAAGGGCAGGGTCAGGTCAGGTCTTCAAGCTGAGTCACCATCTCATCAATGACATCATAGCCGCCTTGCCAGAAATCGGCCGTGGTGATGTCAATGCCGGCCCTGGCCAGCAGTTCAACTGGAGCCACAGAACCGCCTGAGCTGAGGATCTGCATGTAGCGGGGTTTGAAGGCCTCGCCTTCCTCCTGATATTGTTTATAGAGGGAGAGCACCAACAACTGCCCAAAGGCATAGGCATACACATAGAAGGGCACGCCGTAGAAATGGGGGATCATGACCCATTCCCAGCGGAATTCTTCCGGCAGGATCACGGAATCGCCGAATTCGCTCTGCAGGTTTTCCATATAGGCCTCCGCCAGCTCATCCACCCGGGCCCCCTCTGCGATCATATCATGAGCTGTTTGCTCAAACATCGAGAAGTAGTTTTGTCGCAGGATGGTGGCAAAGGCGTCATCCATCTGACGGAAGAGCAAATCACGCCGCACCGCTTCGTTGGATTCCTGGGCCAGAAGTTTGTCCACCAGCATCATTTCGCCAAAGGTGGAGGCTGTCTCCGCCAGGGGCAGGCAGGCGTGCTGGGTGAAGGCGGTGTGCTCTTCAGCCATCAGAGAGTGGATGCCATGCCCCAGCTCGTGGGCCATGGTAGCCACATCATCCGCCTTGCCCTGATAATTGAGGAGCACCCAGGGGGTCAGGTCTGGGGCGATGGTGGCGCAAAAGGCGCCGCTCATCTTGCCCTTGCGGACCTCGCTGTCCACATGCCGGGCCTCAAAGATCCGGTTGGCCAGGGTGGCAAATTTGGGGTCAAATTCATCGAAGGATTCCAGTACGATCTGCGCGGCCTCTTTGAAATCATAGGTCTTATCAGATTTTTCCACCGGGGCATAGATATCATAGCGGCGCAGTTTGTCCATTCCGATCCGTTCCGCCTTCAGATGGAAGAAGCGGTGGAAATGTCGGGCGTTTTTCCGGGTGACGTCCAGCAGGGTGTCCACCACCGTATCCGGGATATCATTGACCAGATTGCGAACGGAAATCGGCCGCTTGAAACCGCGCATCCGGAGGTTTTCATTGCGCCAATCGCGCACGATGGCCTGATAGATCTGGCCCAGGATGGGGGCGTCGGCCTCGTACACCCGGAAGAGTTCCTGATAGGCCCGGGCGCGCAGGTCGGCATCCGGCTCCCGCACCAGGGACATCAGCTCGCCCCGGGTCATTTCCTTGTCCTCGCCCGCAACCGCAACGGTGAAGGAATACCGGTTGGTGATCGAATCATACAGCATGTTCAGGGCCGAAACGCCGGTGACATCCTTGATATTGATGACCTTCTCTTCCGGTTCGGACAGGGTATAGTCCTTGAAGTTCCGCATGGTCACCAGCCAATAGCGGAAGTCCCCGGAGGCATCCAGGAGACGCCGGGCGTTCTCATCATCCAGAGCTTTCCACCAGAGACTGAAGAAAATGGTGCGGTTGTTCATCTCCGCCTGGAACTGCTCCACCCGGGCCACCATGCCCTGGGCGGTCTGGTCCTGGGTGTCCGCTGCAAAGGCCAGTTGGGCATAGCCGTTCAGCCGGCTCATCAGACGATAGAAATGCTCATATTCGGTGATGATGCTGATGAACAGGTCTTCGCTGATATCTGGAGAGAGCTGTTCCCGATACTCTTCAAAATTCTCAACACCCTTCTTGATCTCTTCAAAGGTCGCTTCGATTTGCGGGTCGTCAAACCCTTTGAAAAGATCATCCAGGCTCCAGGGGGATTGTTGGTACGTTTTTGTCTTTGTCATTGTTCCTCTTTTAAATAGTTGGTTAAATGCCACCGGTCCCCAGGATCATCCCGATGGGGCCGGTTTGATTTTTTCCGATGCTTCCTGACGAATAATTTCCCGCAGGTTGTCAATGGGTTGGCGTTTCTTGGATTTTGAGTCCCAATAGAACCACAGGTTCCAGCCATTGCTGGGACCGTTGCGGATCTTTTTGGCAATCTGATGAATTGAACCGCGCTGCCCATCGTAGGACAGTTTGCCGTCCGCCAGAACCTTGGCGGAGATATCACCCTTGGCGCCAAAATACAGATCCTGCCCGGGTTCCAGCAGGCCATTCTGGATCAGGGTTCCAAAGGGTACGCGCTTCCGGCGGCGGGGATTGGGGGTGACAAATATGGGCGGGTCAAACTCAAGTTGGACCACATCTTCCACCCGTTCCCTGGCAAGCTGCGCGTAGCCTGCATCAATTTCAATGCCGATGAAGTGACGATGCAGCTTGCGCGCCACCGCGCCGGTGGTTCCCGTGCCAAAGAAGGGATCCAGGACCACATCGTGCGGGTTGGAACTGGAAAGGATCACCCGATAGAGCAGGGCTTCCGGCTTTTGGGTGGGATGGGCTTTTTCACCTTCGCCATCCTTCAAGCGCTCATTCCCCGTGCAGATCGGAATATACCAGTCGCTGCGCATCTGCAGTCCGTCGTTCAGACCTTTCATCGCATGGTAATTGAAAGTATACTTGGCGCCCTTTTCCTTCTGCACCCAGAGCAGGGTTTCGTGTGCGTTGGTGAAGCGCACCCCGCGAAAATTGGGCATGGGGTTGGCCTTGACCCAGACCACATCGTTGAGAAACCAGAAGTTCAAGTCCTGGAGGATCTTCCCCACCCGGTAAATATTATGATAGGACCCGATGACCCACAAGGAGCCGGTTGGCTTGAGCACGCGCCGGCAAGCCCTGAGCCAGGCTTCCGTGAAGCGGTCATACTGCGCAAAGCTGTCAAACTGGTCCCAATCCGCATCCACCGCCTCCACCCTCGTCAGATTGGGGCGCCACAACTCCCCCTGCAATTGCAGGTTGTAGGGGGGATCCGCAAAGATCAGGTCTATCGAATCCGGGGGAAGATTATCCAATAGTTCCAAACAATCGCCCACCAGCACCGCATCCAGGGGCAGGTCAGCTGCGTTTTTTTCCAGATCAGCCATAATTACCTTTTATTTTAACGGCTTTTTCACGCTTTGGGGAAAATCCAACCCATCTACATTCCATCAGAGCGCCTTCAGCCCATTAATGGACCCCCGGTCTGATTTTTTGATTGGTCACCAAAGAAGCCCCCAAATCCGGGGGGACCCATCGGTTATAATCCCTGTACCGGATGGACCCACATCAAAGAACAGGATTTAGCCCCATGCCAACCCCAAGCGCCCATCGTCCCCTGCCCAAACGCTGGCGGATCGCCCATAAAATCCCCCGGGACATTCATCAGGCCCTGGATGATTTTTCTCCCCTCATGCGCCAACTGCTCTATAACCGCGGCTTTGAGGATAATGAACCTGCCGGGCGGTTCATCCAGGGGGAAGTGGCCGCGTCTACGGATCCGAATCTGCTGAAAACGATGGAAAAGGCGGTTGAACGACTGCGCCAGGCTGTGACCGCCAAGGAGCGGGTGGCCGTCTATGGCGATTACGACGTGGATGGGGTCACATCCACCGCGCTTCTGGTGGAATTCCTCTCCCTGCTGGGGCTCAAAGCCCGGGCCTATATCCCCAACCGGTTTGATGAGGGATACGGCCTGAACAAGGAGGCCCTCCAAACCCTGGCGGAGGAGGGGCAGGACCTGGTCATCACGGTGGATTGCGGCGTCCGCTCCGTGGAAGAAGTGGCTTACGCCAACCAGCAGGGTCTGGATGTGATCATCAGCGATCACCATCAACCCGCTGAAAAACTCCCCCCCGCAATCGCCGTGATCAATCCCAAACAGGATGGCGATCCCTATCCGGAAAAATCCCTGGCCGGTGTGGGCCTGGCCTATAAATTGGTTCAGGCCTATTTAATGGCCCACCCGCAGGATGGCTTGCGGGCCGAGAATTGGCTGGATCTTGTGGCTGTGGGAACCGTAGCGGATCTGGCGCCCCTTCAGGGCGAAAACCGGACGCTGGTCAAGCAAGGTCTGACCCGCATCCGGCGTCATCCCCGCCAGGGGCTTTTTTCTCTGGCCCAGGTGGCCGGGATGAAACTTGATCAGTGTGAAGCCTCCAACATCGGCTTCATGTTAGGCCCTCGGTTGAATGCCGCTGGGCGTCTGGATTCGGCCCTGACCGCCTTTGACCTGCTGATGTCCCGGGAGGTCTTTGAGGCCGGGCGTCTGGCCCAGGAGCTGGATGTCCAGAACCGGCAGCGCCAGGACCTCACCCGACGCATTCAGGAGCTCGCTGCCGAAAAGGTCCTCGAGGAAGACCCCGCAGCCTTTCTGTTCTTTGCAGCGGATCCCGATTTCAATGAGGGCGTGGTCGGCCTAGCGGCCTCCCGGCTGGTGGAAACCTATTACCGGCCAGCCGTGATTGCCCATGCCGGGGAGGATTTCACGGTGGCCTCCTGCCGGTCCATTCCTGAATTTCACATCACCAAGGCCCTGGATGCCTGCGCCGACCTCCTCGAACGCCACGGCGGCCACGCCGCCGCGGCAGGATTCACCGTCCGCAATGAAAACCGGGATGCTCTGGTGGCGCGCCTCAAGGCCATTGCAGAAGAACAACTGGTTGGAATGGACCTCAGGCCAGAAATGCACATTGACCGCGAAATCAAGCTGGATAAATTGAGTTACGATTATATCCCCGGCATTCTGGAAGACCTGAACCTGCTGGAACCGACGGGGTACGGCAATCCGGAGCCGATTTTTGCCTCCCGGGGAGTTGAAATCCGGCAGGCGCGCCTGGTGGGGCGCGAGGGAAAACATCTCAAGCTGCTCCTGCGCGCCGGCCCCCACCATTTTGATGCCATCGCTTTCCGCCAGGGCTACTGGATGGAGGAGCTTCCCGAGGCGATTGACATCGCCTACCGGTTTGAGGTCAATGAATACATGGGGCGCACCTCACTCCAGTTGAATATTCGCGACATCAAACCATCCGAAGGATGAGAGCGCCGAAACCAGCCGCGGGTGCTCCGGATGATACGGAAAGGGGAGGCTTCTCCCGGCATCGGAAGGCCCAAAGCCCCTCAAGGCAAAAAGGCGCTCCAGGTGGAGCGCCTTTCTTTTATTTCAGATATGATGGGATCTGTTGATCCCGGGGTGTTCACGCTCAGGCCTCGCGATATTCGCCTTCCACGACATCCTCATCGTCTCCGGATTCACCGGATTCGCCGGATGGGGCCTGGCCGCCGGGGCTGCCCTGGGGGGCTGCACCGGGCTGCTGGTAGGCAGCCTGACCAATGGCCTGCAGGTCGCCTTGCAGGGAATCCACCAGCTTCTGAATGCGGGCTTTATCCTCGCCCTGGACCGCTTCACGCAGTTCTTTGATACTGTTCTCGACTTTGCTGCGCTGGTCCTCAGGAACTTTGTCGCCCATATCCTTCAGGAGCTTCTCAGCCTGGTAGGCCAGGGAATCCCCTGTGTTGCGAAGCTCGACCAGTTCACGCCGCTGTTCATCGGCAGTGCGGTTCTTGGCCGCCTCTTCCACCATCTGCTCAATATCCGATTTATCCAAATTGGTGGAGGCCGTGATGGTCACCTTCTGTTCTTTGCCGGTGGCCTTGTCCTTGGCTGTCACATTCAAAATGCCGTTGGCGTCAATATCGAAGGTCACTTCCACCTGCGGCACGCCGCGGGGCGCCGGCGGAATGCCGTCCAGTCGGAAGCGTCCCAGGCTCATATTATCCGCAGCCATGGGCCGTTCACCCTGGAGCACATGGACATCCACCGAGGTCTGATTGTCCTGGGCAGTGGAGAAGGTTTCGGTCTTCTTGACCGGAATGGTCGTGTTGCGTTCGATCAGGGTGGTCATCACGCTGCCCAGGGTTTCAACGCCCAGGGAAAGCGGGGTCACATCCAGAAGGAGGACATCCTTGACATCCCCTGCCAGAACGCCGCCCTGAATGGCCGCCCCGATGGAAACAACCTCATCGGGGTTGACGCCCTTGTTGGGCTCTTTGCCGCCCGTCAGGTCACGGACCAGATCCTGGATCATGGGCATCCGGGTCGCGCCGCCCACCAGGACCACTTCATCAATATCATCCACAGACAGCTTGGCGTCCTCAATGGCAGCGTTGAAGGGCCCGCGGGCACGGTCCACCAGATGCGATGTCATCTGCTCAAATTTGGCCCGGTTAAGCTTGAGCTGCAGGTGCTTCGGACCGCTGGCATCCGCAGTGACATAGGGGAGGTTGATCTCCGTCTCCATTACGGAGGATAGTTCAATCTTGGCCTTTTCTGCGGCTTCACGCAGGCGCTGCAGGGCCTGGCGGTCTTCCCGCAGATCAATGCCCTGGTCCTTCTTGAATTCATCCGCAGCCCAGTTGACGATCACTTCGTCCCAATCATCGCCGCCCAGGTGGGTGTCGCCATTGGTGGCTTTCACCTCAATGACGCCTTCGCCAACCTCCAGAAGACTGACATCAAAGGTGCCGCCGCCCAGGTCGAAGACAAGGATGACCTCACTCTCCTTTTTATCCAGACCGTAGGCCAGGGCAGAAGCGGTGGGCTCGTTGATGATCCGCATCACTTCCAAACCCGCGATCTTCCCGGCATCCTTTGTGGCCTGACGCTGGCTGTCATTAAAATAGGCGGGGACGGTAATCACCGCACGGGTTACCTCATCGCCAAGGTAGGCTTCAGCATCCGCCTTGAGTTTCTCAAGGATCATGGCCGAAATTTCCTGCGGGGTATAGGTTTTGTCAACCACCGGGACATGCACACGGGCATCCCCCGAGGGTCCCTCGACAACCTTGTAGGGCACCATCTTACGCTCTTCTGCGACCTCGTCATAACGACGTCCCATAAACCGCTTGATGGATGAGATGGTGTTTTCTGAGTTCACAACGGCCTGGCGCTTGGCGGGAATGCCGACCAGACGCTCGCCGTTCTTATTAAATGCAACGACCGATGGCAAAAGGCGGGAGCCCTCCGCAGTGGGAATCACCGTGGCGATGCCGCCCTCAACCACAGAAACAACGCTGTTGGTCGTTCCAAGGTCAATTCCAATAATTTTTGACATATAACGATCTCCTCAATGTTCAATGACGTGTATTTCTAGTATGAGGATACTGAGGGAGTCATAGAAGATCGTTAACAAAATCTTGGATTAATGTAAACGCAGCGTGGTAAAAACCGGCCACCGGCCCGGGTCCGGAATGCTAATCAGACTGTCTAGTCCCAGAAGCGGACAGCGTGGATGCGGGCAGTGCCCTTTTGCATCCCAATCCAGGTCTCCAGCACCTCGACCCCCAGACCGGGGTTGGCTGACACCAGCTCATCAATCCGGGACTGGTGGGTCTCCCAATCGCCCGCCAGGAATACCACCGTCCCCGGCTGCGTCAAAACTGCCGTATCCAGGGAGAGGGGATCCGCCGCCACCAGGAGGATGTCTTCCTCCGGCAGCGCCCCCGCTTCCATCCGCAAATTGAAGGGGTTTGCCATCCACTCGGCGATGATGGCCGTATCATACTGCTCCGGATGGGCTGCCATGAAAGCAATGGCAGGGCGCATCCGGGGATATTTCAGGTCCTGATGGCGATAATAGGTGTTCAGGGACAGGCCGAAGACCAGCAGGATCCCGAGAGAAAAACCCAGAAGCCAGGGGGATGAGCGGATTTGCGACCAGCCCATCACCAGGATCAGAAAGGTGCAAAAAGTGCCCACCCCAATATAGGGAAAATAAATCACATAGCCGGCCAGGGGAGAAAAGAGCATGAACAGCGCCGGCGCCAGAGCTATCACAAGGGCCCGCTGCCGCATCCCTTCCGGCGCCCGCCGAAGCCCCCATAGAGCCAGAGCCAGGCCGCCCCCCAGGCTGATCACCCCCAACAACAGGGGCAGGAAAGGCCCCAATGCCTTCCAGGCCGCTTCAAACTGGCCGGAGAACGCCAGGGACAAGGCAGCCGGAACCTGGCTGAGGGCGCCGGGGTCCCTGGTCAGGCTGGGGCCAAAATTGAATTCGAGGAAAAAATCCCGAACGAGCGCCACTGGCTGGTAGGGGGCCTGGGCCGGGTCCAGATTGGGAAAGCCCCCCCGCGCCTGCAGCTTGGTGTTGGAGGGGAGAATCACAAAAAACAGTGGGGTGACGCACACAAGGAAGACCAAACCGGAGAGGACCAACCGCAGCAGACTCTGATAGGACCTGCGGATCAGCAGGACCAGACCCAGGGCGAGAAAGCTGGCCGCCACAAACAAAAAGCCCAGATAATGGGTATAGACCAGGGCCAGGAGGGACAGCACAAACAAGCCCAACCGCCCCGGGCTTTCCTTGCGGAGAAAGGCCACCGCCGCCGTCAGGCTGAGGGCCTGCAGCAGGGTGAAGAAATGGATATACTTGGTCACCTGAGCCCACCAAATGTGGGCTGGGGCTGCCGCCACCGCCAGAGTCAGAAAAAAGCGCAGCCAGGGATGTCGCCCATCCAGGAACAGGGGAAAACTGAGCCAGGCCAGGAGCACCAGCACCATCTGGGCCGCAAAGGAAAAATAGCGCAGATCACCTTCGGTGGGGCCAAAAACCTCACCAAAGGCCCGTATGGAAAAATAATACAGGGGCGGATACATCCCCCCATAATTATCCTCCGGGCCGTCCGGCTCGCCGGGATCAAAGAAATCCCACCAGAAAACTCCCCAACTGACATCCAGGACCGCCGGGGCGATACCTGCGTCCACATGGGCCTCAGCGGCCTCAATCCGAAGAAGCCCCAGGAATCCCCCCACAACCAGGGGTACCAGGAGGGTCAGGAGAATGCCCAGGCGGCGGGAGAAGGATTGTTGGGGGGCGTGTGCAACTGCTTCCGGTTTCATTCCAGGCCCTCACGCATCCGGGGAAGGGTTCTCGGGTTCCTGCGCGGTGTGGTCCTCCCCATCGCCTTTCCCGCGCAGCTTTCTGAAGCGCCAGACCAGGGAAAGGCTGTAAAGTCCCAGGATGCCAAGGATGACCACAAAACCAAAGTACATCTCTATGGTGGTATCAGCGGGCATATCAACCCACCTTCCTTTCATTGTCGTCCTGAAGGGCGGCCAGACGGAAACGGTGACAGAGCAAATCCACCCACAGGACAGTGAAGACCGCCAGGCTGAGGAAAAACGCCCGCTGCATCCCGGGGGTCATGCTGAAACTTCCGGCGCCCTCTCCGCCGGCGGCGATCACCACAGGGTGGATGGTGCGAAACAACCGAATCGAGAAAAACGTCAGGGGTACCGTGATCACGCTCAGGATGGCAAAGACGGCGCCCAACCGCGCCCGGGATTCGGGAGTGTTCAGACTGCCCCGCAGGATGAAATAGGCCATATAGATCAATTCCATGATGACCGTGGTGGTCAGGCGGGGATCCCAAACCCACCAGGTGTTCCAGATCGGGCGGGCCCAGATCATGCCGCTGGAGATGGTAATCAGGCCGAAGACAACCCCAATCTCCACCGCGGAAAGGGACACCCAATCCCATTTTGGACGGCGACGGAGCAGATAGAGCACGCCCGCCAGAGCCGCCAGAATGAAGCTGAGCATCCCGGCCCAACTGGCCGCCACATGAAAATAAAACACCTTCTGGACGGGGCCCATCACGGCTTCAACCGGGGTGAAGAAGCGGATCACCACCAGGGCAGCCGCCACCAGCAAAAGGGAAAGGCCGTCCAGGATCCACAGCCAAAGGGGTTTTGACGTGTGATGCAATTTATTCCTCCAAAATCGTTTCAAAGAACAGCAGGCCGGCCGCGGCAAACAGAAGGTCACAGGCCAGCAGCAATAAGATCCACGCTTGCAGGTCATGCAGGCTCTGTCCGGCCAGAAGGCCCCGGGTGGCCTCCACCGCTGCAATCAACACCGGCAGAGCCAGGGGGAAGAGCAACACCGGCAGCAGGACATCCCGGGTGCGGGTCTGGATGCTCAGGGCAGCAAGGAGCGTGCCCAAACCTGTGTAGGCGCCCAGGCCCAGCACGAGGACCAGCAAAAAGGGCGGCCGAAACATCGCCTGGTGATACAGCAGGCTGAAGGATGGCAGAAGCACCAGGGCCACCGCCAGGGTGAACAAAAAATTGCCCAGGGCCTTCCCAAAGAAGATCGCTGACCGGTCCACCGGCACCAGGAGGAGCCCGTCCAGGGCCCCGTTTTCCCGTTCCAGGGCCGCGCTGCGATTCAACCCCAGGGTGGAAGCGAAGGCCAGGGAAACCCACAACAGCCCAGCGGCCAACTCGGCCTGGAGGTCAGGGGAAAGCTGCAGGGCAAAATTGAACAGGAAAACCACCATCAGGGCAAATACCAGCATCACCGGCAGCCCTTGCCGCCCCCGCCATTCCACCTGCACATCCTTGCGCAGGATGTGCCAGATCGTGAGCAAATAGCGCCAGACCGGCTTCATGGCCCGCCCTCCAACACCCTGCCCAAATTTGGATCCGCTCGGAAGCGATCCACCGGCAGATAGGCCCGGATGCGCCCGCCATCCAGCCAGGCTACATGGGTTGCCAGAGTCAGGAGACGCCGGGGCCTGTGGATGGCCAGCAGAATGGTTCTGCCAGCCTGATGCAGGTCCGCCAAACGGCCATCCAGGAAACGGGCGGCCTCCTGATCCAGCCCGGTATAGGGCTCATCGAGGAGGAGCAGGTCCGGGTCATGCAGCAAGGCCCGGGCAAGGGCCAGACGCTGCTGCATTCCCCGGGAAAATGTGCGCACACGCTGGTCCCGGTAGGGCGCCAAGCCCACCTGCTTCAGGGCGCGCAGAGCAAACCCAGCTGGGTCCGCCAACCAGTACAGGCGGGCAACATGCCGCAGGTTTTCGGCGGCGGTCAGATCTCCATACAGCATGGGGACATGGCCCACAAGGCCCAGATGCCCTCGCAGGCGCCGGGAATCGGCCGGCAGAGAGAACGGCCCGAACTGAATTTCACCCGCGGTGGGGCGCACCAGGCCGGCCAGGATCCGAATCAGAGTCGTCTTACCGCTGCCATTGGCGCCAACCAGCAAACAGAACGCCCCTGGGTCAATCAGCAAATCCAGACCATCCAGGACAGGACGGCGGTGATACTGCTTCACCAGACCGCGCACGCGCAGTTCGGCATGAAATTTCCCGGGAGGTGATGGTGAGACCATTATTCAATTATAAAGCATGGGACAAATAGGTTCAGGATTTGAGGGTTTTGCCGCAATTGGCGCAAAACTTATCGCTGGAGACCACCGTACTGCCGCAATGGGGGCAAATGGTGGTCCCTTGGGGATCATCATCATCTTTCACTGGGAGCTGATCTTCCTGCTGGGGTTGTGATCTGGCCCGGATCGAAGGGACCGGGCTGGGTTCCATCTGGTCGTCAAT
>DAOTUG010000104.1:0-6414 GCA_034437335.1 Anaerolineaceae bacterium | reverse complement strand
CGATCCGGCTCTTCGTTACATTCTGGAAGAGCAGCTTTCCCCCGACGACGACCAGGCCTGAGGCCCTCTCAGGAAAATTGCTCTGCCCCGCCTGCCGAGAACAGCCCTGAAAAGACAGGGAGGAGCTGGAGGCCCTGGGCATCCTCGAGGGGATCAAACGCACTGCCGGCAGCTCCGCCGGGGCGGTGGCGGCCTGCCTGAAGTGGAAGTGATCCCGCACCAGGAAACCCAAGCAACCGAAATAGCGTTGACCCTCCTCCGAAGCGTGAGCATGCTCTCGCGGGACGATATGCATGTACGTCAGGGCCATGCCGGGCCTGCGCTGAAGACTCCGGCTGCACAGATGCCCGGACAATGGTCTCTTCCGTATGCCATCATCCCCCACCAGGGCGGCTGGGAGAAGGCTTTCCAGCAGGCCTATGCCTTTGAAACCAGCCCCAGAGCAATATCAACAGATCTGCACAGCGGAGACCTTGAAAACCGAGGGTCTTTTGTGGCCCACGCACCCGCAGATTTTGTGATCAGTGCAGTGAAAGAAGCTGAAAACAAAGAAGGCTGGGTGGTCAGAGGCGATAATATCACTTCTGAACCCATCCAGCTCAAGCTGAAACCGCTGCGGCCGTTTTCGCAGGCCGTGCAGGTCAATCTTGCCGAAAGCAAAATCGCTGATATCTCACCAGCGGCGGATGGCAGCATCCGGCTGCTGGTCAAAGGACACCAGATCGTGAGTGTCCTCTTTGTGGATGAACAGAGGCCATCGAAAAATAACTGACCGCCTGGCAGATGTCACAATCTGCCCAACGATGTCCCAGTCAGCTGCCAGAAAGACAGCGCTACCTTTTAAATGAAAGCCGTGATTCTGGTGTGATTGAGCCAATCCGAAGCCAGCCTAACCCTAAGAGGATGATGGTCTGAAACGTTTTCAAAGAAACGTTTTGCTTTGCTAACATTGATCTTTTTTTAGTCCATTTGCTGCTTTGAGACATCAGAAAAATATGGGGGAATATTGCTTTTAAGACATTTTATACTCGTTTTCCTTGAACCTGACGGATCATACTATATCACCAACTAAGGTTATTTTTAACTTTTCTGTTATAAAACTGACGAAAATATCATTTCTGAATCAGAAAAAACGCCATTAAAATAACATATATTAATTATTCCATTAAAAAGAAGGCAATGAAAAGATGGAAATTTGGAAAAAAAGAATTAATTGGATATTGATACTTGCGATAGCTTTGGGTTTCTTACCATTGGGAAAAGTGCAGGCAGCATTACTTTCATTTTCTGGGGGGATCACAGCAACAGGGACGGCGCCCTTTGACAGCCTGGACCCATCTGATACAAATGTATTGGTACGCTCACATGATTATGTTAGTTATCGATATACTTATGTGACATCCAGCACAGGATTAGGGAATGACAGCCAAATTGTTCTGGACTTGGTGGATGGCACAGCGCCAAACAACTATCTTGGCGCTTCATTGGGACACACAATGACCTGGTTTCAAATTCCTGCGTCCTGTGAAAACCCTGTTTATCCTCCCGAAGTGCCAGGCGAGAACGAATCCGGGATATTAAATGATGGTCAAAGGTTGATCTGCTATTTAGGTGATATAAACACTGCCCAACAGCAAACCGTGGATTTTAGAGCCAGAGTGTTGGGACATGTACCAAACGGGACGATTTTACCTCCGCCTGCTGCAACCATCGCTGCGGAAGGTGTGGATCCTATCACCGCAACAGAAAATACAGCGGGAGAGCTTTTAGGGCTTCCAGACCTAACAACCAGGGCAGAGCCGCGTTGGGATTTCGCAATTTCTCAAACCAATAACGGCGTTTTTCGATTCTTGCCCGCTTCTGGCCCAACTGGCGAAGATGGTGTCATTGCCACCTACCGCTTAGGCGTAAAGCTGAATGGTTCCAGGATTGGCGCAGAAGCTTTATACGGCCCGATATCTGTGGTTATGGATCTGAGCGGCCTGCCAGATGATGCGCAGGTTCTGGATTGGCCAAGTGGTGGACCTGTCAATGAACCAACAGGATGCAAAAGCTTAAATGGGTCCGATTACCCCTTTGAAAGCGCCTATAACCAAATAGAAGATGCAGGCCCAAATGATTCGACACAGCCCGATCATGTCAGCAATGGCGGTGCCTGTCAGGCCGCCCAACCGGGTGTACCCGGGACGCCGGTCGAGGTTGTCATTGACGGATACGACTCATCTCTGCTTCATTATCCGATTTATCGAGTCACAACCCAGGCGCCGATCATTAATCCAACAAATTTGAATGATCCTTCCAATCGATGGTATATCATCAACAAAGTTGTTTATCTTTGGATCCCTATTGAGAATTTTGATTATGGGTTGCACACCTTCCCGATTTCAATTCAGACAACGGCTTTTTCAGTAACAGGCCAGGAAAATATCGATGAAGGAAATGGCCCTGATCCTGATGGCAACAATGTCAGGTCAGATCCATTTCTGCACGAACAATCAGGGAGTTTTAATAAGGTTTTTTCCGTCCTGTCAAATCAAGGCGGCATTTTCGCGCCTCGGGACCCCAACATCACGGGAGATTCCCATGTCACAACCATAGAACCCACGCAATTATTCACCACCCGATTGCTTATTAGTAATGGGGGGACCCAAGATTTTACGGATGTTGAAATTTGTGAAAAGATTGATAATTCGCGTTTGAGTGTATTTGATATTCGCCTGGAACCAGGAAGATACCACTCAAATTACAACTTGAATACAGGACTCGCCAGCTCCACGCGAGATCTGACGGCCTGGTACGATCAACCAACCCCGGATGATCTATTTACGGTCGAATGGGGCGTTGGCCCGCCGTGGGAAAGTTTAAACATCACGCAGAACAAATATGGTACGCCCAGCAAGTCTGGTTCTGCTCATGCCGATGGCAGTTGTTCTGATCCTGGTATTACCTGGTACAGTGATATCAATCAGGTGCCTGATGTGCAGGACATAACGCATGTTCGCATATCCGTGGATGTTTTAGAACCAACACAGCGATTATCGTTTTTTATTGCCATGAAGGTCCGGGAAACTTTTTATTATGATGGATTGGATATTTTGCCAGATGGAAGTAGCCGGGCTTTTTCTTCGGGAGATGACCTGATCGGCGAATTTTCGCCCAATCAAGCCTATGTGATTTTCGGCAACCCTGATATAACTGCACAGCGATCTGATATTATGGAAATCACCACAACCTCTTATGCCTTGATCACCAAATCGGCAGAGGGCCATCCTAACAATTCACTGGTAACAGGGGGAGAGATCATTACCTATACGCTGCAGCCCAATCTAACCTCGCCAGGCGGCGTTGTCATTCCCACAGATGTTGTGGTGACCGATGTTTTACCGCCAGGTTTGACCTACGTCAACGGCAGTGCCACCGTGGGTGGCTCACCTGTCAATGATCCGGTCATACAGGAAGATACGCCAGCAGCCGGCTACCTTACAATGACGTTCACATTACCCAATCAATCGCCTGCACTGGGAAGTGTTGGGATTGCTGAGGGCGATCTCGCCCCCATCCAATTTGATGCAATTATTAACATGCAAAGTGTTGATGGGGATAACGTCCTTAATGCTGCCACGATCACTTCAGAGAACAGCGGGTATTCGATCTGTGTTTACAACCTGGGTGATGACCCAACAGATCCTCAAGATGATGCCGGGTATCAACATCCAGATGGGACAACGGTGGATTGTCAGTATTCCCACCTGACCTTGGAAGTGGATAACCCACCAGGTTTTAGGATTAATAAATACGCATCTCAAAGCAATATAGAATTAAACGATTCCTTTGGATACAATTTGCAGTATTCGGCGATTGGTGCGCCCTTACAGGACCTGCGTCTGATAGATATATTGCCCTACAATGGGGATGGAAGAACCCCACCCACGGCCTTCCAGGGCACGTTGACCTTTTCAGGGGCACAGCTGCCAGAAAATGATGCTCTCGCAGACATTCGCTATACCCGAAACGACCCAGGAAACATCAACAATGACCCCTACCACAACAGCAATGTGGTGATCGATGGCACCGGCACCAATGGGACAGAACGCACCGTTTGGTGTCAGGAGGCGCAGTTCGGTACAGGGAATTGTCCCAACAGTTTAGACGAGGTTACGGCCATACTGATCATGCCAAACCCCCGGCTGCCAGCCAATACCGTCTACACCGTCAATCTGCTGTTCGCAACAGAAGGCAATGCCGTTGACAACCTCTATACCAACAACTATTCTGCAGGGTCGGTTGAATTTCAGGATGTTCTCTTGTCCAACGATGTCACAGTCCATGTTCTTGCGGCCAGCCTGTCGGGCAAAGTCTATCTGGATCAAAATGCAAATGGGATGTACGATGCTGCTGAAGGCGAGCGGGGAATCGCCAATGTGGAGATCCGCATGCAGTGTCTGGAAGGGCCTTCATGCCAGCCAGGCACCCTGTTCAGCACATTGACAGATGCGGATGGTGAATATCATTTTTTTCCGGGCGCGGTTGATATCTATGCAGGAACAATCAACGAAGGGGCTTTGATCGACACCTTCCCCGGATTATTATCTGGATTGTGGCAGGTCATGGAGCAGCAGCCTGAGGGCTATATTGATGGTGAGGACTCTGCCGGGAATTTAGGCGGCAGTGTTGAAAATGATGAGATCACCGCTATCAGCATGCCCGTTGGCGGCGTGGGCACCGACTACAATTTTGGCGAACGGTTGAACGGCAGTATTGGCGACCTGGTTTGGGCTGACTTCAATAAAAATGGGGTCCAGGACATTGATGAGCCTGGCCTTGGGAATGTCAGCCTGATACTGGTTGGGCAGCTTCTTGGAGGCGATGAGCTGACCCGGGCCGCTGTGACCGATGCCGATGGCTTTTATCTGTTCGAGGACGTTCCCTTTGGGGACTATACCGTATCGGTTTCGGAATCAAGTTTGCCGCCGAACGTCACACCCACCTATGACCTTGACGGCCTCACAACCCCCAATGAAGCCGCTGTTCAAATTGCCGAAAGCACACTCGATTGGCGAACGGTTGATTTTGGATACGCAACCGATCAGGCCCTGAGCAGCATTTCTGGCTTTGTCTATTATGACATGAACAATGACGGCGTGATGGATCCGGGGGAAGAAGGCATTTCTGACGTGAAGATCACCGTCAGGTGTGTTGAGGGAACCTATTGTGCCGACACGATGGTGTACAGCACCATGACCGATGCTGATGGGGCCTTCCGTTTTGTACCGAATGCCAGCCAGATTTATTATGGGGCCGACATCGATCAGCAGATGCTGTTGGCGGATTTTTCAGGATTACCCGCCGGACGCTGGCTGGTTGAAGAGCAGCAGCCAGAAATATACGAAGACGGCATCGATACGCCCGGAACGCTGGGCGGTGAAGTGGGCGACGACACTTTCATTATCGACCTGCCGGCAGGCGCTGCTTCAGAGGAAAACCTGTTTGGCGAATGGCTGTTCTTTGAACCTGATATTGTGATCCCGGCAACGGGATTCCCACCGGGTGTTCAGACCAATGTGGGCGGAGATCAGGGGCTCTTGAGTGATCGAGAACAAACCTCAGGAATGACCCTTTCAATCCCCGCTTTAAATGTGACAGCAGCTGTGACGGGCGTCCCCTTCAATCCCGAAGACTCATCCTGGGAGGTCAGCTGGCTGACTGGCGTTGGCTGGCTGGAGGGTACCGCCTATCCAACCTGGCAAGGGCGGACGGTTCTGACAGCCCATAACTACAACGCAGCCGGCTTGCCCGGTCCATTCCATCAATTAGCCAACCTGAAATTTGGTGACCTGATCGAGCTGACCATTCTGGGAGAAACCACCTACTATGCCGTGACACAGGTCAAGATTGTCCCCTACTGGCAGAGCAGTGCCGCTTTCAGCCACAAAGAGGGTGATGTCCTCACGCTGGTATCCTGCGTTGGCCTCTATTCTGAAAACGCTGGCTATCGCAATCGGGTGATTGTGGAAGCTGTCCCCGTCATGCCTTACAAATAATCGGTCAGCAGAGGGTGATCACAATTCACCCCATAGATTAAAAAATAGGAGCCGCTCAAAGCTTTTGAGCGGCTCATTTTTTCGAGCCTGCATGACGATGTTGGATTGGATGACACAGGCGCCATAAACCGGGAAATGCCATACAGCAGCCGGCCGATGTGCTTTTCTTCGTTAAAGGCGCAGATGACAATCGAGATAGAAGCCATGGTGGCGGTAATTATACTGCATGGCGATAAACCCACCCCGCGGCCGGGGAAGGAGAGACGGACATCCTGCGCCATCTCCTCGAGAACGGCGCCGACCCGGACATCCGCTTCACCACCGATGAGGACACCGCCCCCCTCCACACAGCCTCCGGCTATGGCCACACGGA